>CADCUZ010000045.1 GCA_902806015.1 uncultured Rubrobacteraceae bacterium | reverse complement strand
GGGATACGTAACCATACGGGAAAGGGTTATCCATCTACGAGAGAGGGTGAGATCGTACGCATCGCCGACCGCATCGCGTACGTCAACCACGACGTAGATGACGCGCTGAGAGCGGGAATAATCCGGTTCGAGGACCTGCCTGAGGGCCCGATCTCCGCCCTCGGAGAGAAGATGAGCCGCCGCATCGACACCCTCGTCCGGGACATGATCTCTACGTCTAAGGTTAAAGGTGAGATTTCCCTCTCGGACCGGGGGTACTCGGCGCTCATGGGTCTCAGGAGCTGGCTCCACGAGAACGTTTACCGCGACGGGCGCGCGCGCGAAAACCAGAAGGCCTCGGGGGTGGTGATGGCGCTCTTCGAGAACTGCCTTGAGCATCCGGGGGAGCGTAGGAGCAGCGACCCCGACCCCCTCGTGGAAACCGTTGACTTCGTGGCGGGTATGACCGACCGTTACGCCCTTGCGACGTACAGGCGCCTTTTCATACCCCGAGGAGAGATCTTCGCGTGAGCGGCCTCTAGGATCCGACGCGTCTCCGGTCGTCGACGGGATCGGCGGTATGCCGTCTACTGCGTCAGCTCGTCGGGGGGCGCCAACGAACTCATCGCGACCACCTCATAGACCGCGCGCGGAAGCGTCAGGGTCGCGCGTTGGGGGGTCAGCTTGTGTTCAGCAGGCCGGAGGGGATTCCCGATACGGTGAGCAAGACGGTCTTAAGGACGCTTTCGCGCTCGGGAGAGTGTTCTGGCAGGCCGCGTAGCCGGCGCAGGAGGCTAACCTGAACGTACGAAAGCGGGTCCACGTATGGGTTCCTGAGCCGAATCGATCGCTGCAGGATCGGGCTGTCATCCAACAGATTCTCGTTCTCGGTGATGAGGAGCAAGGTCTCGACGCAGGCTGCGTGCTCCTCGGAGATCCTGGCCCACATCCGGTCCACGATCTGCCCTTTCGAGACGAGGGAGGTATAGGTCTTCGCGATCCGCGGATCGCTCTTGGCAAGGGTCATCTGCATGAAGTCGACGAGCGTCCGGAAAAAGGGCCAGCTCTTGTACATATCTCGCAGGGTTTGGAGGTCCTCGTCGCTTTTGGCGTGGGAGGTGAGCGCGGTGCCCGAGCCGTACCAGGACGGCAGCAGGAAACGGTTCTGGGTCCAGGCGAAGACCCAGGGGATCGCCCGCAGGCTCTCCACAGTGGGGTTCTGGACCCGTCTGGCGGGGCGGCTGCCCATGGTCAGAGACGGCAGCTCGCCGATGGGGAACGCCTGGGAGAAGAAGGTTAGAAAGCTCTCGTCTTCGTAGACCAGGGCGCGGTAGGCTTACCGGGCCGTGGTGGAGAGCCACTCCATCGCATCAACCCAGCGCGGTTCCGGCGTGGCAGGGGTCCGATCGGCGGTGGCCTCCAGGATGGCAGCCAGGACTGTGTCCAGGTTGCGGCGGGCGAGGCCGCGCATGCTGTACTTGAAGGAGATGACCTCCCCCTGCTCCGTGATCCTGATGCTGCCGTCGAGCGTGCCGGTGGGCTGGGACATGATCGCCTGGTAGCTCGGGCCGCCACCCCTTCCCGCGCTGCCGCCGCGACCGTGGAAGACCCTGATCCTGACGCCGTGTGAGCGCGCTACCGACGCGAGGTGGTCCTGAGCCTTATACAGCGTCCAGTTGCTCGCGACGTAGCCGGCGTCTTTGGCAGAGTCGCTGTAGCCGAGCATGACCTCCTGGAGGTCGCCGCCGTGCGAGAGAGACGAACGGTAGAAGGGCCCTTCGAGCAGGCTCCGCAGCGCCTCGGGCGCCCGCCTCAGGACGTCCACCCTCTCGAAGAGCGGCGTTACCCCCAGATGGTTGGCCGTGCACGTGCCGCTTGCGTCCACCTCTAGCAGGCCCGCCCGCCAGGCAAGCAACTGCACACAGAGCACGTCGCTCGCATGGTGGGCCATGCTCAACACGAACGTCTCCACCGGCGTCTCCGAGAACTCGTCCCGGGCCACGCGAATCCTATCGAAAGTGTCCAGCACCTTCCGGGACTCTTCCGCCAGGTTGCCTGGCATTCCGTCGGGCAAATCCGGCCTCGAAAGTAGCCTCCGCATCAGTGCGGCGCGTCCCGACTCGTCCAGCTCCTGGAGATCCTCGCCCGTGACGTGGGAGACCACGGCGGCGGTCACGCGCACCACCGTCGCACTCTCCTGGCGGACATCCAGCTTGGCGAGGTGAAAGCCGAAGAATTCGGCCTGACGGATCAGGTCCCGCAGCCCCCGTCCGCGGTTCGCCTACCGCCGTGCTCGAGCAAGCTACCCCTGATGAGCCAGAGGTCCGCCAGGAACCCGGAAACGCCTTCCTAGGCGACGTGGGACCCCGGCTCTTCGATGGTGGCGCGCAGGCGCTCCGCCACGAAGAGCAGCATCTTGCGGTAGAGTTCGTCGGGGTCGATGGGACGGTACCGTTCGACCACCTCGGGCATCCGCTCCTCGTACCTTTCGTTGGACGCATGGAGATCGTCCGAGACGCTGGTCAGCCGCTGCGCCTGGCTCATATGGTCCACGAGTTCCACAACGCAGCATATGTGGCGGCGCAGGATCAAGCCCCGGTGCAGGCCGAGGGCGGTGTTTATCATCGGGGGTTCGACGAACTGGTTGCCGTCCTGATCCCCACCGACCCACGAGCCGAATTCGAGCACGTGCCCCAGGCGCGGTGTCTCCTCGGGAAACAGTATCGCCAATTTGTCCTCGAGCTCCCGGTACGCTTCGAGCGTAGCGGAGACGAGGGGATGCTCGAAGAAAAGCAGGGTCCGCTCTATCTCTTGGACTACCTCCGGGCGGCGGACTCTCAGCGCGTCCGTCTGCCAGAGGACTGTGATCTCCTCGGCAAGGCCCTCCTACAGTCGCCGTCGCTCCCTCCAGGTAAGCGACGGCGACTCAAGGCTCGCCAGCGTCTCCCCGACGCGCTCGTGCTTGCGACGGACGCTCCTGCGTGTGGCCTCCATCGCGCGAGCAGTGGGCACGCGAGTCCCACGCTGAGCCTGTCGAGCACCTCCTGCAAGCGTCCTGGCTCCATCCCCTCGCCCTTCATGCGAGAGAGCGCGCTCGCCACCGACGCCCGCTGGGGCGAGTTATCCGGCGACGACTCGTATTGGCGGCGCCTCCGGACCCGGTGGTAGCGTTCCGCTATGTTGATGAGCTGGAAGTACACTGAGAAGGCACGCACGATTCTCTCCAGGTCGTCAGGGCCGAAGCCGTCTATTAAAGTAAGCAGCCGTTTGTCGAGCCCGGGATCGTAGTCGAACCGCAAACGCTTGCACAGTAGCCGGATCTGCTCTTCCATTTCGAAGAGCCGCCGGCCTTCCTGCTCGATCAAGACCTGCCCGAGCACCCGCCCCAGAAGGTTGATGTTCCGCCTGAGAGGTTCGTTATGGGCGCGAATCCGACCCCGGGTGGGAGGTCCGCGTACCCCGCCCTCGGGGCTTCGGGGGATGTCTGCCGGATAGTCGCGCCCGGTAGAGTAACATTACGCCGGACGGGTCCGGCGACGGAGCTGGGATATTTGTAACTCGGTACAACGGGGGACCGTGGTTGAGGATCTCGCAGCGCACCATCGAAGACGTCCGCGAAGCGGCCAACATAGTCGAGGTAATCTCCGAGTTCACAGCCCTGCGCCGCCAGGGAGCCCGCTTCTCTGGGCTCTGCCCCTACCCTGACCACCAGGAAAAAACCCCCTCATTTAGTGTCTCGCCCGATAGAGGCTTCTATTATTGTTTCGGGTGCCAACGCGGGGGCGACGCCATCAAACTACTGATGGACCTTAAAGCCCTTAATTTCGCTGAGGCCGTCTCCTACCTCGCCGAACGCTCCGGTGTAGATCTGGAGTTCGAGGGCGGAGGAGACGCGGAGGCCGCCAAGAAACGCGCCGGCCGCCGGCGCGCTACCTACAAGGCCCTCGCCGCCGCCGCCATCTACTACCATAAGTACCTGCTCAAGTCCGCAAGCCCCGAAGCCCAGCAGGCACGCAACTACCTTGAAAGTCGCGGATTGGCATTTTCTACTATAGAAGAATTTCGACTGGGCTATTCCCCGCGGGGGGGGACCGGCTTCGCCCAGGCCGTGAAGAAGCTCGGTATCGAGCGGACGAGCCTAGACGCCGCGGGGTTGCTGTCTTCACGGGGCGGGGAGCGTTTTGGGGGGAGGATCACCTTCCCGATCTCCGACCGCCGCGGCCGGATAGTCGGTTTCGGGGCGCGCGCCATGGGCGACTCCCGACCGAAGTACCTCAACTCTCCGGAGACGGAGATCTTCAACAAGCGAGACCTGCTCTACGGTTTCCCGCAGGTAGCGCAGGCCGTTAGCAGGGAGCGCGCGGTCCTGATCGTCGAGGGCTACACCGACGTCCTAATGCTCTACCAGTCGGGGATAAAGAATGCGGTGGCGACCCTCGGGACGGCGACCACGCCGAGCCACCTCAAGGCCCTGAGCAGCTACGTGGACAAGATCTACATGCTCTTCGACCCGGACGCCGCCGGGGAGCGAGCGCTGGAAAGGGCCGACGCGACCGCTCGGGAGCTGGAACGCTCTGGGGACGGGAACACGGTCTCGGCGGCCACGCAACTGAAGTTGGACCTGCGGGTCTTGCGCCTGACAGAAGACCCCGCCGACTGGCTGCTGGACCACTCCGCGGAAGAGTTCCACGAGATGCTCTCCGAGGCGGTAACCCTGCTTGAGTACCTCTTCCGCCGCAAGGCCGAACGCGCCCGGGGGGCCGGAGCTGCCGAGCGGTCCCGGATGATGACCGATATACAGGATTTGATCGACCGGATCGACGACCCCGTCTTCTACCGCGACGCCCTGCGCGTGGCCGCGGAGGCGCTCGGCGTCAGCCCGCAAGAGCTCCAGAGAGGGCACAGGCAGCGGTCTGTCGCCGCCGCCATGCCGAAGGGGAAGGCCGTGCCGACGAGCCCGCTGGAGCAGGCGGGCAGGGAGGTCCTGATCCTGATGCTCGCACACCCCCGACTCACCGAAGAGCTGCTCGTGAAAGGGGTACGGGTGCCGTTCCAGCCGCAGCCGTTCGAGCTGCGCGAGGCGGACTTCGCGAACGGGGGTCAGGCAAGCCTCTTCCGCCTGCTCCGAAAGCATCCGGGCGAGACGCTCGTCTCCGTGCTCGCGGACGACGAGGCCCGGGACCGCATGGACGAGCTCGTCTCGCTCGGCGCGGAGGCGGAGGAGATGCGCCAGAACGACCTCCATTCTTCCCGGGGCGCGGTGCGCGAGACGTGGCTTCGGCTCGGCATTTTGAGCCGGCAACGTGCGAAACGGGAGACCCCGGACTACGATCGGAAAGGGACGCTACAGTCAGAGATACAGGCGCTCAAGGAGGCCTTGCGCTCCGTGTCCTCGACGCCTTGAAGCCGCCCGCGTAGCACCGTATAATCCCGTTCGCTGCAACCTTTCCCCTGTAGCTCAATTGGCAGAGCATTCGGCTGTTAACCGAAGGGTTGCTGGTTCGAGTCCAGCCGGGGGAGCCGGACGGTGCCCCCAGGGTACGCCGCCCAGGGCCCATAGCTCAGTTGGTTAGAGCATCCGACTCATAATCGGACGGTCCCAGGTTCGAGTCCTGGTGGGCCCATAAACTGCCGCCCGACGGGCGGCCTGCCCCAATCCCCATTCGCTTTCAACCACGACTTTGCGAATACCCAAGATGTTGCGTGCCTTCATTCCAGCCACCCCTACATCTCACACGCCCCCGGCCAGGCGACCTGCCCGCCGAACTCACTGCCAGAGAAGCATTGGTAGGGGGTCCATACCCCTTGGGGGGTGGGTATAAGCGTCGTTTTGGGTCATGAGGGCCATTTTGCTGTCTCCCCGCGGTGCCTACGTTGCTTATTTTTCGTGCATATGCCAGAATTTCGCCAGTTGTGGGTCAAAGTGGAGTGTAGTGGGAGAATCAGGTTCTGGCCCTTTTAGGAGAGTACGAGCATACGCTGGACGAGAAAGGGCGCCTGACCCTCCCCTCTCGCCTCCGTCCGTATTTCGAGGGTGGGATCGTTGTGACCAAAGGGGTGGACCGGTGTCTGTTCGCCTTTCCGCCGGAGGAGTGGGCCACGTTCAAGGCGAACATCAAAGCCAACGCGGATCTCTCGGCGCGGGGTCGCCAGCTCTCCCGCATGTTCTTCTCGATGGCCTTCGAGGCCACGCTGGACAGGCAGGGGCGCGTTCTGATCCCTACCAAGCTCGCCAGGTACGCCGGGTTGCAGCGGGACGTGACCGTGACCGGGGTGGACGACCGGTTGGAGATCTGGGACACAGCCGAGTGGGACCGCTACGTCTCGGGGGCTGACGATTCTTTCTCGGAGATCGTGGAGGAATTTGCCGGCAGGGAGCTCGGCGGTTGATGGCGACCGGGCACAAACCGGTCTTGCTCGAAGAGGCCGTTTCGACCCTCGCGGTCGAGGCTCACTCGGTGGTCGTGGACGCCACTTTCGGGGGCGGCGGCCACGCGTGCCGGGTGCTTCAAGAAGTCTCCTCGGGCGGCGTGATCGGGATAGACCGGGACCCGGCGGCGGCCGAGCGTGCGCGGGACCTCTTGCGCGACGACCGGTTCTCCTTTATCGCCGGACCCTACGACGAGGTTTTGTGGGGGCTGGTCGAGGGGGGTGAGCGCGTGGACGCGGTGCTCTTCGACCTCGGGCTTTCGAGTTTCCAGATCGACGAGCCGGGGCGCGGCTTCTCTTACGTCGCGGAGGGCCCGCTCGACATGAGGATGGACCCCGGGTCCGGGGTGTCGGCGGCCGGGTACGTCAACACGGTCGAGGTGGCGGAGCTAGTCGAGACGCTGGTGCTCTACGGCGACGTGCCCCGCGGAGAGGCCAGACGGGTGGCGCGCGAAGTCGTGCGTCGCAGGCCGCTTTCGACCACGACGGACCTGCACGACGCGGTGCGGGCGGCCTTGGGCTGGAAGGAGCGCGGCGGCAACCCCGCCAAAAGGGTATTCCAGGCGGTGCGCGTGCGGGTCAACGACGAGCTCGAGGGCCTGCGGCGAGCCTTGCGGGCCACGGAGCGGTTGCTGGTGCCGGGTGGGCGTCTCGTGGTCATCACCTTCCACTCTGGCGAAGACCGGATCGTCAAACGCTTTATCGGGGAGCGTGAGGGCCGGTGCGTCTGCCCGCCCGAGCTACCGGTCTGCGTGTGCGGGGCGAGCCCCGTCTTCCGGCGGCGCGCGGTGGTTCGACCGTCGGAGGATGAGGTCAGGGAGAACCCGCGCAGCGCCTCCGCCCGTTTGCGGTCGGCCACGAGGACCTCCGAGCCGCCGGGGGACGCCTGATGGCCGCGCCGCAGCGGCGTTACCGCTCGACCCTGCCGACGCAGCCGGCCTGGCCACCGTGGGAGCGGACCCCGGAGGCCACCCGGGTCGGGAAGGTTGGGCGAAGAGAGCGCGGGCGTCGTCGGCGGTTCGCGTTCCTGGTGGTCGTGCCGGTACTGTTGATGTTGGGCAGCGTCTACCTGCACACGGTCTCCGGCGGGGTCGAAAGCCGGGAGGGGGCGCTGCAAGAGAAACTCGACGGGGCCAGGGCCAATGGGGAGAGACTAGAGGTCAAGGTCGCACAGTTGTCGGCGGCGGACAGGGTGCGGCCGTTGGCCCGGGAGAAGCTCGGGATGCGGGACGCGGGAAGTGCCGACCTCGAAGTCGTGGGTGACGTAAACCAGGAGGATGGGACGCAAAATGAGGGAGAAGCGAGAGGAGGGGAGCCGCGACCGCGCTAGACGCGCGATGGGCCGGAAAGCCGGAGCCGAAGTCGGTACCCCCAAAAACTCCCTCCGGAAGACCCGGAAGGGCAAACGTGCCGGGCCTCGTGTCGTCCCCATTGCGGGACGGCGCAGCACGCGTGCCAGTAAGGGCGCCCGGTACAGAGACCTCGATGCCGCCCCGTCCAGGAAGACACCCATCGGTTACGGGCGGCTGCGCATCGTGGCGGCGGTGTTCGTCGTGATCGCGCTGCTTTTGGGCGGAAGGGCGGCCCAGATAGGGCTCACGGACGACCGTTACGGGGCCCTCGCGGCCGAGATCGGGGTCGAGCAGCTGGCCGTCCCCGGCACCCCGCGTGGCAGCATCCTGAGTGCCGACGGGCGAGAGCTCGCGAAGAGCCTGGAGGCGGCCCGGATCGTCGCTACACCCTACCTCGTCGAGGACCAGGCCTCCGCGGCCAGGGCCCTGGCGAATGTGCTCGGCCCGGCGGTCGGCCTCACGGAGAGGGAGATACTGGCCTCGCTCTCCGCGACGAGCCCCACGGGGCAACCCGCCGGTTACAGCGAGGTCGCCACCGACGTGCCGCCGGACGCCGCGCGCAAGGTCGAGGGGCTCGGGATAGCGGGCGTCACGACGGAACCCGACACGCTCAGGGTCTACCCGGAGGAGGCCCTGGCGAGCCAGCTCACCGGGTACCAGGGGGACTTCGGCCAGGCGTTCGGCGGCATAGAGTCGCGCTGGGACCGGCAGCTCGGCTCCGGCAAAGACGTCACCCTCACGATAGACACCGCCGTCCAGCAAGAGCTGGAAGACGCACTCCGGGCGACCGTCGAGAAGCACGAGGCCAAAAGCGCGGTCGGCCTCATGATGCGCGTGGAGGATGGCTCCATCGTCGCGCTCGCCAACTTCCCCAGTTACGACAACAACGAGTTCGGGGAGGCGCCCATAGAATCGCAGCGCGACCGGGTGATAACGGACCCCTACGAGCCAGGGTCCACCTTCAAGGCGTTCACTGTCGCCTCGGCCCTGGAGGCCGGCGCCGTCTCCACGCAGTCCACCTTCGTCGTGCCAGACCGCATGGCCGTCGCTGACCGCATAATACACGACTCCCACCCGCACAAGACAAAGGTCATGGCGCCTGCGGACGTCCTGCGGGAATCGAGCAACGTCGGGGCCATACAGGTCGCGCAGGCGCTCGGGGGGGAGGGGCTGCACGCCGCGATCCGGCGCTTCGGGTTCGGGAAGCCGACGGGCGTCGACCTGTGGGGCGAGGACCCCGGCGTCGTGCCCGCCTACGAGCAGTGGAGCGGCTCCTCCATCGGCAACATCCCCATTGGGCAAGGACTGACCGTGACGCCGCTGCAGCTCGTGGCGGGCTACGCCGCGCTCGCAAACGGGGGACAGAGGGTCACGTCGCACGTTACGGAGCGCGAGGTCCCAGCGCCTCCGGGACCCAGGGTGATAAGCGAGGAGACCTCGGATATAGTAGGAACGATGTTGCAGGGCGTAGTCGAAGACGGGTCGGGCCACCTGGCCCAGATTCCCGGTTACACGGTGGCCGGCAAGACCGGGACCTCCCAGAAAGTGGACCCGCAGACCGGCACCTACACAACCGAGTACGTCTCCTCCTTTGTAGGGTTCGCGCCGGCGACCGACCCGGAGTTCGTCATGCTCATAGCCGTCGACGAGCCGCAGACCACCTACTGGGGCGAGCTCACCTCGGCGCCCACCTTCCGGGACGTAATGAGCTTCGCCCTCGGCTACTACAACATACCCCCGGACAATCCGGCCCCAAGGCCCGAAGGGGCAGGGCAGTGAGGCCTGCCGCCCTTCGGGAGGTGGCGCTGGTCCTCGGTGCCGGCCTGCACGGGACGGACGGGGGCGCCGAGGTGAGGGGCGCGGCCTCGGACTCCAGGCAAGTCCGGGGTGGCGACCTCTTCTTCGCCTTTCAGGGCCGGATCGACGGCGCGGCCTTCGCGAATGAAGCCTTCCAGCGCGGCGCCGTGGCGACCGTGGCCACGCGTCCGCTCGATGGGCCGACCCTCGTGGTAAATGATCCCATGGCAGCTTTGCAGGACCTGGCGCGGTGGTCGCTGCGGCGGCCGGACGTGGAGGCACCCGCCGTCGTCGGGATCACAGGCAGCGTCGGCAAGACGACGACCAAGGACGCGCTCTCGGTCGTTTTGCGCTCAGCCGGCGTGAAGGTTTCGGCGACGGTCGGCAACCTGAACAACGAGATCGGTCTTCCTCTGACGGTCCTGGCCGCCGGGGCCAACACGGAAGTGCTGGTGCTCGAGATGGGCGCCACCCACGTCGGCAACGTCGCGGACCTGTGCGCTATCGCCTCCCCCAGGTACGGCATCCTGACGGCTATCGCCCCGGCCCATCTGGATTCCTTCGGCAGCCTAAAGGCGCTCGCCGCGACAAAGGGCGAGCTTGCCGCCTCCCTGCCACCGGAGGGCTCGCTCGTCTCGCCCCTCGGAGTGCCCGACGTCGCCGTGGCCCCGGAGAAGGACCTCGCGCGCCGCATCGTCTTCTCCGCGAAGAGGGCCGGAGGCGCGGACCTCTGGGCCTCGGACTTTGCCGAGGACGAAGGCGGCCTGCGCTTCGTCGGGCACCTGGGGGGCCGGTCGGTCAAGATCCGTTCGCCCGTCTTCGGCACGCACTTGGTGGAGCCGTTGCTCGCGGCGATGGGCGGTGCCCTGGCGCTCGGCCTGGACCTCGAAGAGACGGCGCGGGGCATCTCTCGCCTGAAGCGGACGGGGATGAGGGGCGACGTCTACCGTCTGCGCGACGACGTCCTCGTCTACGACGACTCATACAACGCGGCGTCACCGCCCTCGATGGCCGCCGTGCTGCGGTACGCGGCTGAGACGGCGGGGAGGCAGGGGCGCCGCCTCGTCGTCGTGCTCGGGGGCATGTTCGAGCTCGGGGCTGGCTCCCGCACGTACCACCGCGAGATCGGCACGCTCGCCAACGACCTCGGCGTCGACTTGCTCGCCTGCGTCGGGGACGAGGCCCGCTGGTACGCCGAAACCTTTACCGGCGCGACGCTCTTTTACCCCGACGCTGCTGCCGCGGCGTCGGGGGTTAGCGGTGCCCTGGAGCCCGGGGACTACCTGATCGTCAAGGGGTCGAGGGGGGTTCAGCTCGACACTCTAACCCGTCAGTTAAAGAAAAGTCTAGCTCTTGTTTAGCGTTGTGCTCGCGGCGGCAGTGGCTTTTGTCGTAACCTTCGGGCTCGGGTCGGCGTTCATAGTGTTCTTGCAATCGCGAAAGTTCGGGCAGTTCGTCAGGGAAGAGGGGCCGCAGACGCACCTGATCAAGGCCGGCACGCCAACGATGGGCGGGGTCGTGATGCTGACGGGGCTCGTGGCGGCGCTCCTGGTGGTCGCGCGGGCGAACGCGGCGACCTTCGCCACGCTGCTGCTTGTGGCGGTGGTGGCGGGCATCTGCCTCTACGATGACTGGCAGAAGATCTCCAAAAAGCGGCCTGAAGGTTTGAGCGCGCGCTACAAGTTCGGGCTCCTGACGCTCGCCGTCGTGCTGGCCGACGTGCTCTCGGTCTACTACGTGGGTGTCACACAGACCGTGCTCGTCCCGTACTTCGACCTTAGCCTCGTGCTCGGCCCCGGGATAGTGGGGCTCGCGCTCTTCAGCGGTTTCCTGCTGCTCGTGATCGTCGGCACGACGAACGCCGTGAACCTGACGGACGGCCTCGACGGGCTCGCCGCGGGGGCTGGTGCGTTGGCGCTTCTGGCCTACACGGCCATCGCGTTCCTGGAGCGCCAGTACGACGTCGCGATCATCTGCGGCGCGATGGTGGGCGCCATCATCGGGTTCCTCTGGTACAACTCCCACCCGGCGGATATCTTTATGGGTGATACGGGATCCCTCGCTATTGGGGGTGTCCTCGCCGCCGCGGCGGTCCTGACAAAAACTGAGCTCCTGTTGCCCGTTATCGCTGGGCTCTTCGTGCTAGAGGCGCTCTCGGTAATGATCCAGGTCGCCGTCTTCAAGCTCACGGGCAAGCGGGTCTTCAAGATGGCCCCCATCCATCACCACTTCGAGTTCCTCGGCTGGGAGGAGAACAAGGTAGTGGTCCGGTTCTGGATCGTCCAGGCCGCATTTTCCGCCTTCGGCTTCTTTCTCTACTACCTGTTCCTCTACAACGCGGTCGGCTGATACCGTGAGGACACTCGTCTACGGGCTCGGCGAATCGGGCGTCGCCGCGGCGAACGCCCTCGTCGACAGGGGCGCCGACGTGCTCGTGGCTGACGCCAGCGACGGGCAGCCCCTGCGGACTACGCTCTCGAGACTCGGCGTGGAAGGACGCCTCACGGCGGGCCCGGAGGTGCTAGACGGCGTGGGCCGGATCGTCGTCAGCCCCGGCGTCGGGCCGCGAGACCCCGTTTTACGCGCGGCGGAAGGGCACGGCATCCCCATCCTCTCGGAGGTAGCGCTTGGCCTGGAGCTTCTGGGACCCGAGGTGCGGGTCGCGGCCATCACCGGGACCAACGGCAAGACAACGGTAGCGGACATGCTGCACCGGGTACTCGATGTCGCGGAGGTGCCGCACACGGTCGCCGGAAATTCTTGGCGGGCGCCCACGGGATGCCTCGACGAGATACGGGATACGGGACTGCTGGTGCTGGAGGTGTCGTCTTTCCAACTCCACTACACGACGGAGCCCGGCTTCGACGTCGCGGCGCTGCTGAACGCCCGCCCGGACCACATGGACTGGCACGCCTCGTTCGAGGAGTACCGGCGGGACAAGCTACGCGTCTTCGAGGGGCAGCGAACGGAGGACCTCGCCCTCGTGAGCGCCGGAGATCCTGTAGGGCGCGAGGCCGTCCGCGGCCTGCCAGGCAGCCCGTTGCTCATCGGAGAGGGGGACACGGCGCTTCGTGACGGACGGCTCTCCCTGCGGGGCGTCCCTATCGCGCGCGCCGACGAGCTGCCTTTCGCGGGCGCGCACAACCACGAGAACGCGCTCTTCGCCGCCGCCGCTGCGGAAGGACTCGGCGTCGGGATGCGGAAGATCCGGGCCGGGCTGATGGGGTACCACCTCAAGCCGCACCGGTTGGAGGTCGTCGCCGAGATCGGCGGCGTGAGTTACGTGGACGACTCCAAGGCGACCAACCCGGCGGCGGTCGCGGCCGCCCTCGGGGGGCTGGACCGGACGGTCGTGCTCATCCTCGGCGGCTCCGAGAAGCACACGGATTTTGGGGAGATCTTGCCGCACCTCGGGCCATGCCGTGCCGTCCTGTGCCAAGGCGAGGCAGGGCCGCGGATCGCCGGGTTTCTGGAGGGCGAGGGGTACGGCGGCGTGGTCCAGCGTCTGCGGGATCTGGGCTCGGCCGTATTGCGGGCCGCAGAGATTGCGCGGGCGGGCGACGTTGTGCTGCTTTCGCCCGGGTGCGCGAGCTTCGACCAGTTCGCCGGGTACGCGGAGCGGGGCAGGGCGTTCGCGCGGCTCGCTCAGGGGCTCGCAGGACGGCAGGGGGCGAAGGAGCGATGACGGGGGTCAGGGCGAACCTGTTCTTCGTCGCGCTAGGGCTCTCGTTGTTCGGGGTGGTGATGATCTACTCCGCCACCTACAGGTTCTCCGGCACGGGGATCCTGATCGTCAGGCTCGTGCACCTGGCGCTCGGGATCGCGGTGTTCGCAGTGGTAAGCAGGGTTCGATACACCGTCTGGCGCCGGTACGCTTCGGTCCTGTACGCGGTCGTGTTGGTCGGGCTCATCCTGGTGCTCGTCCCGGGAGTAGGCCTGGAGGTAAACGGTTCGCGCCGGTGGCTCGACGCTGGGTTCATGAACCTCCAGCCGTCGGAGTTCGCGAAGATAGCGGGCGTCGTCTACCTGAGCTGCGCTCTGGCGCGCCTGAAGCCCGGGTCCGGGTTGCCGCCAAAGCCGCTGGCCGCCGTCGGGCTGCTCTTCGGGCTGGTCTTGGTCGAACCGGACTTCGGCACCTCGATCGTCCTGCTGGCTGGCGCGGCGGGGGCGCTGTGGGCCTCGGAGGTTCGTACCAGGGACCTGCTCCTCTCGGGCGTCGGGGCCGTCGCGGCGCTCGCGGTGGTTATGCTGCTCGCGCCGTACCGGCGGCAGAGGTTCCTGACGTTCCTCGACCCCCTGGCTGTGGCCGACACCTCCGGCTACCAGAACGTGCAGGCCATGATCGCGATAAAGGCGGGCGGTCTCTTCGGGTCGGGGGCGGGGTCGGGCGGCCAGGGGGCTGTCGTGCCGGAGATCAACACGGACATGATCTTCGCGCTGGTCGGCGAGGAGCTGGGCCTGCTCGGGATGGTCGGCGTCATAGCGGCCTTCTGCTTTCTGGCCCTCTGCGGCGTAAAGATAGCGCTCGAAGCCCCCTCCGTGATGGCCCGCTGCGTAGCGGCCGGCCTGACGACGATGCTCACCCTGCAGGCGGTCTTCAACATGGGGGCCGCGATGGTCGTGCTGCCGCTCGCCGGCATGACGCTGCCTTTCGTGAGCTACGGGGGCTCGAGCCTCCTGGTATGCTTCGCCGCCGTCGGCATCCTCTACCGCATATCGGAGGACAGTGAACGAGCCAGAGAGGTCAAACCACGCGGGAGGACCCGCGCCACCCCGGGTCCTGATAGCAGGCGGCGGGACAGGCGGGCACGCGATCCCCGCGCTGTGCGTAGCCTCTAGCTTGAAAGCGATGGGCGCGGCTGTCGAGTTCGTGGGCTCCGAGTCCGGCATCGAGACGTCCCTCGTTCCAAAGGCCGGGTTTCCCCTGCACTCCCTGCCCCTCACGGGCCTGACGGGCAACCCGTTGACCCGCGTCCGCGCCGCCAGCCACTTCCTCAAAGCCATCCGCAGGTGTAGACGCATAATACAACGATTCGGGCCTGGTGTCGTCCTCGGGGTTGGGGGATACGCGAGCGCGCCGGCGGTTGTGGCGGCGAGGACGCTCGGGGTTCCGACGCTGCTGCACGAGCAGAACTCAGTGCCCGGGCGGGTGAACCGGGTGGCGGGTCGGCTGACAAGGGAGACGCTGGTGACCTTCCCTACGGCCTTGGATCACCTCCCTGACGCCGTGTGGGTGGGGATGCCGACGCGGCCTGAGTTCTTCGGCGCCTCGCGGGAGAGGGCGCTCGAAGGGCTTGGGCTGGAGCCGCCGGTGGTCGTGATCTTCGGCGGCAGCGGCGGGGCCCTCAAGCTCAACCTCGCCGCGGTGGATGCTTTCCGCAACGCTACGCCGTACACGGTAGTCCAGGTCTCGGGCCGCAGGGACTTCTCGCGCCTGTCGACGGAGAACCCCCGGCATCGGATCCTCGAGTACGTCGAGGACATCTGGCGGTATTTGGCCGCCGCCGAACTCGTGGTGAGCAGGGCCGGGTCCGGGTCCTTGTTCGACGTGGCCGCCGTCGGGCGGGCGGCGGTCCTCGTGCCGTTCCCGTTCTCCACGGGCGACCACCAGCTGCACAACGCCTGGTACTTCACGGAGCGGGGAGCGGCGGAGTTGATGATGGACGCCGAGGTCACGGCCGAATCCCTGAAACGGCGGGTCGAGAATCTTTTGGAAGACGACGCGACGCGCGAGGGGCTCGCGGGGCGGGTGGCCGCGCTCGCCACACCCGGGGCCGCCGGGATAGTCGCCAGGAGGTTGCTAGAGGCGGCCGGAGAGGAGTAGGTAGTGAGGATCCACATGATAGGCATCGGCGGGGCGGGGATGAGCGGCATAGCCGAGGTCCTCAAGAGAAGGGGGCACCACGTCTCCGGATCGGACCTCAAGGAATCCGCGTACACCAGGAGGCTCGAAGGGGCCGGCATCACCGTGTATATCGGGCACGACACGGGCCACGTCGGGGACGCGGAGCAAGTGGTGATCTCGACGGCCATCCCGAAGACGAACCCCGAGCTGCTGGAGGCCCGCCGGCGCTCAATCCCGGTCTTGCCCCGCGCCGCTGCCCTAGCCTCCATCCTCGAAGGCAGCCGCAGCGTCGCCGTGGCAGGCACCCACGGCAAGACGACCACCACGAGCATGACGGCCCACGTCCTAAAGGCCCTCGGCGAAAACCCGACCGCCCTGGTCGGGGGCGAACTGAACGATATCGGGAGCAACGTCGCCTTCGGTCGCTCCGACCTTGTCGTCGCCGAGGCCGACGAGAGCGACCGCTCCTTCTTACACCTCCGCCCCCAGGTGGCCGTCGTCACCAACGTCGAGTTCGATCACCCGGACTTCTACTCCTCCCTCGAAGACGTGGTGGAAACCTTCTCGGCTTTCCTCGCCGTCCTGCCACCGGACGGACACCTCGTCGCCTGCGCGGACGACCCCATTTGCCTGCGGCTCGCCTCGGAGGCGACGTGCCCCTCGACGACTTACGGCATCTCCGGCGGTGACCTGCGGGCCGAGCTGCTAGGCCCCAACAGCTACACGCTCTTCGAGGACGGCGAGGGGCGGGGGGCGGTCGAGCTGGGAGTCTACGGGCGCCACAACGTGCTCAACTCCCTAGCCGCCGCCGCGACGGCTCGCTGGCTCGGGCACGACGCCCTCGACGCGGCGCGAACGCTCGCCGGGTTCGGCGGGGTTCGGCGGCGGCTCCAGCTCAAAGGGGAGCGGGCGCAGGTCCGCGTGGTCGACGACTACGCCCACCATCCGACCGAGCTCTCCGCCACGCTCGAGGCGGCGCGCTCGACCGTGGGCGAGGGGGGGCGCGTGATCGCGGTCTTTCAGCCCCACCGCTACTCCCGCACCCGGGCGCTCTACAGGGAGTTTGGCGCCTCCTTCGGGTCCGCCGACGCCGTGGTGATCACGGAGGTTTACGGCGCGGGCGAGATACCCCAGCCCGGCGTGAACGGGAAGCTGATCGTGGACTCCATCTGCGAGACCCCGAACCATCCGGAGGTCTTTTACCTGCCCCAGAAGGATGCCATCCCCCGCGCCCTGCGCGACGTCTCTGAACCCGGCGATCTCATCCTGACGCTCGGCGCCGGCGACGTCTCGCAGGTGGGAGAGGACCTCCTCGAGCTCTTGGAGGCCCCGCGATAGAGACCTTAGCTTCGAACATGCGCTCCATCCTCGTCTCGGTGGCCGTCGCCGTGGCGACCACGCTCGTCGTCCTCGTCTTGGCCTACCTCACGTTCCCCGTCACCGGGATTCGGGTAGAGGGCGCCCGCATGTACCCCGAATCGGAAGCCTGGAATATCGTCTCGAAACACGCGAGCCTGCTAACCCTCAACGGGGAACTCCTGGAACGTAAGGTGGAAGCTAACCCTTGGGTAGAGGGTGCGGAGGTGACCGAGAATTCCGAATCCGGTATAGTTACCGTTAAGGTTGAAGAACGTCGGCCGGTGCTCTACGCCGAGGTGGCGGGTGAACGCAAGATGTTGGCGGTGGATGGCACGGAGTTGCCGGGGCTCGGGGGAGCGGGTTTGAGCAGGGTGGAGTTGGATGGGGACCAGGTGGGGGACGTCTTGAGGTTCGGGAGGGTCTTGAGGGAGAACGGTCTGGAGCTGGAGGCGCTCGAGGGGGCCGGCGCCGCCGGTTTCGAGGCGACCGTCGAGGGGCGCCGCGTCGTCTTCTCCCGGGAGGTGGACGTTGCGCAGGCCCGCGCGCTGCGGGGGGTCATGAACCGCCACCGCGGGGCGTCGGTGCTCGACCTGCGCTCGCCGGACAGGGTGGTGGTGGCTGCCGGGGCCTACGATGGGGCGGAAGGTTAGCGGATCGTGGCGCCGTCCCTGGTCTACGGTATCGACGTGGGCACCACGAAGATCGTGGCCATCGCCGGGCGCGTGGACGCGCGGCGCGGCGGGTGGGCCGAGGTGCTCTCCATTGGGGAGGCGCCCAGCTACGGCCTGAAGCGGGGCATCGTGGTGGACCGGCAGGCCGTCGCCGAGTCGGTGGCCGAGGCGATGGAAGCCTGCGGCGTTCGCGGCGGCCTCGTTAGCGTCGGCATCGCCGGAAGCCACATCTCCTCTTTCAACACCGAGGTCACTCTGCTTAATCGCAGCCGGAACCTCACTGTGAACGAGCGTTTCTTGAAGAAACTAGAACAGGAAACGCGCCAGCTCGAGCTGCACGAGGACGAGCGGATAATTCACGTGGTACCCCGCGGCTACGTCCTGGACGGCTCCGAGGGGGTAAAGAACCCGGTGGGTCTCGCCGCTCGCAAGGTGACGATGCGCGCCCACGTCGTGTGTGGCGCCGTCTCTAGCATCCAGAACCTCCTGCGCGCCGTCGAGGACTGCGGCGTTAAGGTCTCACGCGTCGTGCTCGAACCCTTGGCCTCTGCGGAGGCCTGCCTGCAAGACCCGGACCGGGAGTCCGGCGTAGCTCTCGTGGACATAGGTGGCGGCACGACCGACGTGGCGACCTTCATGCGGGACACCCTCACGCACACGGCCGTCATACCTTTGGGGGGCGAGAGCTTCACCGCCGACGTGGCCTACGGCCTGAAGGTTCCCCGGTACACCGCAGAAGGCCTCAAGCTCCGCTACGGGACCGTCCTCTCGACCACCGTCGATTCCGTCGCGGCGGTCAAGCTCGACGACCGCCACTACAACGCGAACTTTGTCAGCCAGATCCTCGAGCACCGCGCCCGCGAGGTCCTCGAGTACGTTCGCGACACCCTCGACGCGGCCAACGCCCGCCACGTGCTGGCGGGGGGCGTCGCGCTTACCGGCGGGGGCTCCTTGCTCAACGGGATGCCCGAGCTGGCCGAAGACGTCCTCGGCATGCGCGTCCAGAGGGCGATACCGCGGCGCGTAAAGGGCGAGATTAAACCTGTACAACAGCCTCAGTACTCGACGGCTGTAGGTCTGCTATACTTCGCGGCCCGCGACGGTAAACCTACACCGAAGGATAAAGGTGCAGGAATTACCAGTTTTGGTAGCATAGTGGAGGCGGTCAAGGGCTGGTTCCGGTAGGGGTAGACCGGAGGGCCCCCGGAGAGCGTGCGATGGAGGGTTAGAGAAGGATGCTGGACGCGGCAACAAACTATCTGGCGGTCATCAAGGTTGTGGGCATCGGCGGGGGTGGGACCAACGCGGTGAACCGCATGATCAACTCGGGGTTGCAGGGGGTAGAGTTCATCGCGGTCAACACCGACGCGCAGGCCCTGCAGATGTGCGACGCGGACCAGAAGATTCACATAGGGGAGAAGATTACGCGCGGCCTCGGCGCGGGCGCGGACCCGAAGATCGGGATGGAAGCTGCCGAGGAGAACAAGTCCGAGATCGAGGAGGCCCTACGCGGGGCGGACATGGTCTTTGTCACCGCCGGCAAGGGCGGCGGGACCGGCACGGGCGCGGCCCCCGTCGTCGCTAAGATCGCGCGCGACTCCGGGGCGCTTACCGTGGGGGTCGTTACGCGGCCCTTCGCCTTTGAGGGTCGGCGGCGCTCGACCTACGCCGAGGAGGGCATCAAGCGTCTCAAGGAGAACGTCGACTCGCTCATCATCATCCCTAACGATAGGTTGTTGCAGGTAGCCGAGAAGCGCACCAGCATGATGGACGCCTTCAAGATGGCCGATGACATCCTGAGAAAGGGCGTGCAGGGCATTACAGACCTCATCACTGTGCCGGGGCTTATCAACCTGGACTTCGCGGATGTGCGCACGATCATGCACGACTCCGGGTCTGCGCTGATGGGCATCGGGGAGTCGACCAGCGAGAGCCGGGGCGCTGAGGCGGCCAGGACGGCCATCTCCAGCCCCTTGCTGGAGGCGAGCATCGAGGGGGCCACCGGGATCATCCTGAACATCACCGGGGGGCCCGAGCTCGGGCTTTTCGAGGTGAACGAGGCGGCCGAGATCGTGCACAACGCTGCCCACCAGGACGCGAACCTGATCTTCGGCGCCGTTATCGACGACGGTTACGGCGACCGGGTTAGCGTGACGGTGATCGCCACGGGCTTCGACCAGCGGCTGGCGAACCAGCGCCGCTCGGAGCGGGCCGTCGCCGAGCCGCAGCAGCCGCGCGAGGAGCAGCCCGTCGGCGGCTCCCAAGAGGGTGACGTCCTGGACATCCCGGCCTTTTTGCGGCGCAGGTAGCCGCGGCGCCCCTGGGTCCCCTGGGCGTGCGCGCGCACCTTCCGACGCTCCACGACGGCGCCCCCGCCGCCACGCATACGGCGGCCGGGGGCGCCGTCTACGTCTCTCCAGACCCTGAACCCGAGGGGGCGAGGGTGCTGTTCTTCACCCGCCTGGGCGGCGTCTCGCGGCCGCCTTTCGACGCGCTCAACGTCTCCGTTAAGGTCGGTGATGACCCGGACGCCGTCGCTGAGAACATCTCCATCATCCACGAGGCCGTGGGCGGAGGACCGTCCGCCTGGGTTAAGCAGGTGGCCGGGAACGGCGTGACGCGCGTCTCGGGGGGCGGGTTCTCCGGCGAGGCCGACGCGCTCGTCACCTCTGAGGAGGGCCTTTGCCTGAACGTGGCGGTCGCAGACTGCGTGCCGGTGGCGCTCGTCGGGGAGGAAGACGTGGCAATGGTCCACTCTGGATGGCGCGGTACGCTAGCCGGTATCTCGGGCAAGGCGGCGGGCCTGAGGTCCGGCGGAAGGGTACGGGCCTATATAGGGCCGTGTATCCGCGGCTGCTGCTACGAGGTGTCCGAGGAGCTGGCGGAGGCCTTCGCGGTGGAGTTCGGGGAGGGCGTCGTCTCCGGGCGCTACCTCTCCTTGCCGGGGGCGATCCGGGCCGATCTCGACCGGGCCGGGGTGGAGGTAAACGACCTCGGGCTCTGCACGGGCTGCCGCCCCGACCTCTTTTTCTCCCACCGCAAGCAGAAGCCGGTGACCGGGCGGAGCCTGGCCGCGGTCGTAAAGGCGCGGCGTTGACGCCGCCGGCGACGGAGGCCGGCATCAAGGAGCGGCTCGCGCGGGTGCGCGAGAACGTGGCCGGGGCGCTGGAAAGGTCCGGGCGTGGGCCTGGCGAGGCGCGGGTGCTGGTGGCGAGCAAGTACTACGCGCCCGCTGAGATCGGGGCTCTCTCGGCGGTGGGGGCGGGCCTGCTCGGCGAGAACCGGGCCGAGGACCTCGTTCAAAAGCAAGAGCTGTTTGGGGACGCCTTCGAGTGGCACTTCATCGGGCACTTGCAGCGGCGGAAGGCGAGGATCGTGGCGCCCAGGGTGAGCTTGGTGCACTCGGTCGATTCGTTGCGGCTCGTCGAGGAGCTCGCCGGGCGGGCGCCGGAGGGCGGGATCGAGGTCCTATTCCAGGTCAACGTCTCAGGGGAGGAGTCCAAGTACGGGGTGGCGGAAGACGAGGTGGAGCGCCTGCTGGAGGCCGCGGCGGTGACGGAGGGTAGGGTGCGGGCGAGGGGGTTCATGACGCTGGCGCCCCTGGTTGAAGAGGCCGAGCGGGTGCGCTATGTTTTCGCGAAACTCAGGTCCATCCGTGATAGGCTACGCGGAAGCTGGAGCCCACACTTCGATCTCTCCGAGCTCTCCATGGGAATGAGCAGCGACTACGAGGTGGCGGTCGAAGAGGGGGCCACCGTGGTCAGGATCGGTCGGATGCTAATAGAGGCGGATGGGCCCGCCCGTTAGGAGGCAGGATGGGAGTTAGGGACCGCCTGGACCGGATCGCAGCCTGGTTCGGGTTCGGCGTCGGCGAGGACGACTACTACGAGGACGAAGAGGAAGAAGACCGCCGCTACGCGAAGGACGCGAACGGGTCGCGCAGCGGCGAGCCGGGCCCGACGGTCAGGCGCCTCGGACGCTCGGAGCGTTCCTCGGCCTTCGGCACCTCCCTCGGCGATCTCTTCGGCAGCGAGGGGCCGGCCCGCGGCGGCGACCACTCCACCGGCCAGAGCCAGCCCTCCCACCTGCGCCCCGTCCCGGACCAGCGGCCGACCCGCGTTAGCGTGGTGGAACCGGCCAGCTTCAACGACGCCCAGTCGCTGGCGGATCGGTACAAGCGCCAGCAACCCGTGATCCTGAACCTGCAGAACGTGGACGGCGACCTCTCAAGGAGGATGGTGGACTTCTGCTCAGGGCTCACCTACGCGATGGACGGCAACATCCAGTCCGTTGCTAACAGGGTCTTCCTGCTGACCCCGCGCGACGTGGAGGTAAGCGCCGAAGAGCGCAAGCGCATCGCCGAGCGGGCGTTTTTCAACCAGCTCTAGAAGGTCCGGGGGGATTTGCAGAAGGTGGGGATCATCGGGTTGGGCAAGATCGGGGGCTCCCTTCTCCTCAGGCTGGCCGATTCCGGCCGCTTCGAGCTCGTCGCGAGCGACATCCACAAAGAACAGCTCGCCGTCTTCGAGAAGGCCGGCGTAACCACCGCCCCCTCCAACCTTGAGGTCGCCGAGAGTAGCGACCTGGTCTTCGTCGCCGTTAAGCCTTGGGATGTGGGGCAGGTGATGGAGGAGGTCGCATCAGTTATGGGCTCCGATGGGGGCAAGGCGGTGGTTAGCGTGGCCGCTGGCGTAACCATCGCCAACATCTCCGAAAAGTTGCCCCATGGGGCCGCGGTGCTCAGGGTCATGCCCAACGTGTGCGCCTCGGTCGGGCTCGGGTCGGCCGTCGTGACGGCCAACGAGGCGGGCAAGGAGAGGCTTGAGGACGTTATGGGGATCTTCCGCCACGTCGGCGACGTGATGGAGCTTCCCGAGCGGCTCTTCGACGCGGCCACCGCCCTGCACGGCTCCGGGCCGGCCTACGTGGCCCTGTTCGCCGATGCCCTAATACAGGCAGGCGTCCGCCAGGGCATACCGCGCGACGTCGCCCGGAGGCTCGTGGTCGAAACCATAGGGGGGACGGCGGTGCTGCTCAAGGACCGAAGCGCCCACCAGGTGCGCGACGAGGTGATGACGCCGGGCGGGACGACGGCGGCGGCGTTCGTCGCTATGGAGAAGGCCGGCTTCGTAGGCGCCGTCCACGATGGCATCGAGGCCGCCACCGAGCAGGCGCGGGGGCTAGGGGGGTAGATGGTCGCCCTGCTCCAGCAGTTCGGCTACGACGTGGTGACCTTGCTCGTCACCCTCGTTGACTACGCTTACTACATCCTCTTCGGGTTCATCATCGCCTCGATCCTTTTCTCCTGGTTCCCGGGCTACCCGTCGAGCTCCTTTATGCAGGCCGTGTACGACGCCGTAAGGGCCGTGGCGAACCCGATACTGATGCCCATAAGGAGCCGGGTGCCGATGCTGCAGCTCGGCGGGTTCGGCATAGACCTCTCGCCGATCATCGCGATCTTCGGGCTCTCCATCGCGCGGACCCTGCTCACGATAATCATCGAACAGTTCATAGGACCGGTTACGGGGTGATCTGAGTTGCCGATTCGACCGATAGACATCAGGCGCAAAGAGTTCAGCAACGGCTTTCGCGGCTACGACGCGAACCAGGTGGACGACTTCCTGGACACGCTCGCCGACGAGTTCGAGCGCAACTACAACGAGAACCAGAGGATGCGCCAGGAGGTCTCCGGCCTGCGGGACCGTCTGCAGCAGTTCGAGGACCTGGAGGGTTCCATTCGGGCTGCGTTGGTCCACGCGGAGCGGGCCGCGAACGACCTGCGTCGCAGCGCGAACCAGGAGGCCGAAGACGTCCGGCAGGGCGCGAGGCGTGAGGCGGAGCTCACGATCCGGGACGCCCAGGCCCGCTCCCACCAGATGCTGGCCGACTCTTCTTCGCAGATAGAGCGGGTTCAGGAGTCTTACGGGGCCCTGCAGGAGTCGAAGAAGAGATTCGCCAACGACTTCCGCCACCTCCTGAAGGCCTACATGAGTTCGATGGAGAACATGGAGGTCAGCTCCACCAGGGAGATAGAGGCCTCCCTGCGCGAGCGTCTGGACACCGAGTCTATAGCGGTGGTCCGCGAGGCCGCCGTCCGTCAGGAGCCCGCCGCGGCGGCCGAGCCGGACAGCGCGGCGGCCGCGGAGCCGGCCTTCGGGGCACACGATACGGGCGACGTGGAGGACCCGGACGCGACCCCGCGCATCAAACTCGCGCCTGTCGCGACGGGCGATCCCGAGAGAACGGGGCCTCTGGCGGAGGGGCCGTATCCCGAAGAGGCCTCGGCGGACGAGCAGGAGACGCAGGTCTTGCGGGCCGAGGAACCGACCTCAACCGGTGCGTCCACCGACGAGCCGGGTGACGACGGATCGGACCGGGTCGTTTGGTCCACCGAAACCTCCGCTGTTGCCCAGGAGCCCGCGGCAGAAGAGCCGCCGGTGAAAGGATCGGCGGCCGACGAGCCGCGGGCGTCGGAGGAGGGTGAGCAGCGGGAGCCGATGCTCGCCGAGGAGAGCAGTTCCCAGGAAACCTTCGACCGGGGATCCTCCGACAGGTGGGGCGGCGACAGCCGCATCTCCCGGGCAAGCCGTTTTTTCCGCAGGCGTGGGTAGGGATTTCGTTGTCCCGAAGGGCGTGGGCGTTCTCGTCCGGCTCCGGGTGTCGCCCGGCGCGAGGAGCAACGGGATCGGGGGCACTTATAGCGGGGTGGCGCTGAAGCTGAGGGTAGCCGCCCCGCCCGTGGGCGGCACGGCCAACGCTGAGGTCGAGCACTTCGTGGCCGGCCCCGTCGGCGCTGCGTCCTCCGGGGCGCGGGTCGTCCGGGACCTGTCGGCGAGGGACAAGGCGGCCTTTGTGGACGGCGTGGACGCGGCGGGGGCGCGGGAGACCGTATCTTCGTACCTGGCGTAGCCTGGTGTCCCTTCGGAGTTTCAAGGTAGAGCCCGGTGAGACGGGGGAACGCCTGGATCGTCTGGCGGCACGGCGCCTCGGGATCAGCCGGAGCGCCGCCAGGCGTCTGGTGGAAGACGGCCTCCTGCTCGTTGAGGGCAGGCCCGTGGGCCGCTCGTACAAGGTTCGGGAGGGGGACCCCATTGCGGCCGAGGTGCCCGACCCGGGGCTGTCTCCCGAAGACATACCCGTGCCCACCGTCTTCGAGGACGAATACCTCGTCGTCGTGGACAAGCCGGCCGGGCTCGTCGTGCACCCCGGGGCCGGCAACCCTTCGGGCACCCTCGTTAACGCGCTGCTGAGCAGGGGGATAGCCGGGGGGGACGACACCCACCGGCCCGGCGTGGTGCACCGGCTCGACAGGGACACCTCGGGGCTCATCGTGGTCGCGAAGGGCGAGCCGGCCTACACCCGGCTCGTTGGCATGATGGTCCGGCGGGAGGTCGAACGGGTCTACGGCGCTGTCGCCGTGGGCACCGGGCTGCCCGAGACCGGCACGGTAGACTCGCCGGTCGGGCGCGACCCGGACAACCCCACGCTCATGGCCGCCGGCCTCGGCAAGCACGCGGTGACGCACTTCGAGCGGGTCAGGGAGTCCGATAGCCACTCCATGCTACGCGTGCGCCTGGAGACGGGGAGGACGCACCAGATCCGGGTCCACCTCTCCGCCATCGGCTACCCCGTCTACGCCGACCCCCTCTACGGCACCCCCGTGCCCAAACGCCGCCTTTGGCTGCACGCCGAGCGCCTCGCGTTTCGCCATCCGGTAAGTGGCGAGGCGTTTGAGTTCGGGGCGCCTATTCCGGAGGACCTGGTCGAATCTGCGAAGGTCCTGGACCTCGCGTGAATCGTATCCTTCGAGGATGCGCCGTGGCATCTCACGGGTCCCTTCCTTGACGGCTTCGGCGGGCTCTGGTAGCTTGGCTTATCGACATACTGACCTTTAACGGCGTCCCGTGAGGCGCGAAGGGGGTAGGCGTGGACCGATCAAGCGTCCACGAGCACGCGCGTTCGCGGGTGCTCACACCGGATAGTATCGACCGCTCGCTGAGGCGCGTCTCGCACGAGATCCTCGAACGTAACGCCGCTTCGCTCGAAACCTTGGCCCTCGTCGGGGTGCTGACGCGCGGGGTACCGCTGGCGCAGCGGATATGCGCGAACCTCCTGCGGTTCGAGGGGCTCGACGCGCACGTCGGGTCGCTGGACATCACCCTCCACCGCGACGACCTCTCCGAAGACGAGCCGGAAGTCAAGGGGAGTCGAATCCCTTTCGACGTCGCGGGGAAGACAGTAGTGCTTGTCGACGACGTGCTCTACACGGGCCGGACGGCGCGGGCGGCGATGGACGCGCTGCTCGAACTCGGGAGGCCTGCGGCCATAAGGCTTGCGGTGCTGGTGGACCGGGGGCACCGGGAGTTGCCGGTCCGGGCCGACTACGTCGGCAAGAACGTGCCGACGGCGCGTGGGCAGCGGGTGCTGGTTAATTTGGAGGAGACCGACGGGGAGGACGGGGTGATCGTCGTTGGGGAATAAGAGCTTTCTCTCGCTCCAGAACACGGGGCGTGAGGACCTGAGGGAGATCTTGGACCTCTCGCGGGCGCACGCAGAGGGCCGCGTCGGGGGCACGCTGACCGGCAAGACCGTGTGCCTCGCCTTCTTCGAGGCCTCGACGCGGACGGCCGTCTCCTTCGAGCTCGCCGCCAGGAGGTGCGGGGCGGACGTGATCTCGCTCTCTGACAAAGGGTCATCCATCTCTAAGGGCGAATCCCTGATCGACACCGTAGTAACCCTCGACCGCCTCGGCGCGGACGCGGTGGTCCTGCGCCACCCGGCGGCGGGGGCTGCCGCGCTCGCCTCGCGCCACACCTCGGCGCCCGTCATCAACGCGGGCGACGGCTGCGGGCAGCACCCGACCCAGGCGCTCCTGGACCTCTACGCCCTGAGCAAGGCCGCCGGCGGATTCGACGAGCTGGCCGGGCGGAGGGTCGCCGTTGTCGGGGATGTGCTGCACAGCCGGGTCGCCAGGAGCGTCATCCCGGCTTTCTCGAAAGCCGGGATGGAGATCTCCCTGGTGGCACCCCGCACGCTGCTGCCGTCCGACGTGGACGCCTGGGGTCTCCCCGTGCTGCCCTCCGTGGACGACGCGCTCGGCTGGGGAGCGGAGGTCCTCTACGTGCTGCGGCTCCAGAAAGAGAGGATGACGGGCGCGAGGATACCGTCTGTCGGTGAGTACGCCCGCTTCTACGGTGTCTCGCGCCGTCACCTGCGGGGCGGGGCGCTCGTGATGCACCCCGGCCCAGTGAACCGGGGCGTGGAGATCTCCGGCGACGTCGTGCTCGACGCCGGCTCCCTCGTACCGAACCAGGTCGCTGCGGGGATTTCCGTGCGCTCCGCCGTGCTGGCCGCCGCCACCGGCGCGGCGGATCGGGCCGCCGCTTGACCCGCGAGAACCCCGGCGTCGCCGAAACGGTGGTCCGCCACGCCCACGTGCTCGACCCGGGCGCCGGCCCCGACGGCGTCATGGACGTCCGCATCTTGGGGGGCATGATCGCAGAGGTCGGGGACAACCTGCGCGGCGGGCGAGAGCTGGACGCGGGCGGGCTGCACCTCTTTCCGGGCTTCGTGGACGTACACGCCCACTGGCGCACGCCAGGGCGCGAGGACGAGGAGAACATCGAGAGCGGCTCCGCCTCGGCCGCCGCCGGGGGCTTCACCGGCGTCGTCATGATGCCTAACACGGACCCCATCGTGGACAGCCCCATGATAGTGGGCGGCCTTGCCCGCCGGATTGAGAGGGAGTCCCGCGTCCGGGCCCGGATCTCCGCGGCCCTCCACGTCGGCCTCAAAGGAGAACGCCTCACCGAGATGCACCTCTTGAAGGAGGCAGGAGCCTTCTGCGTCTCGGACGACGGCGTGGGCACCGCCTCGGCCGGGGTGCTGCGCAACGGGATGGCCTACGCCCGCACGGCGGGTCTGCCCCTGATCCTGCACTGCGAGGACCACACCCTTGCGACGGGCGTGGTCCACGACGGCGTCGCCGCTTCCCTGACCGGCATCCCCGGCTCCCCGGCGAGCGCCGAAGACGTGGCGACGGCGACGGCCCTAATCCTCGCCGCCGAGACGGGTGCCAAGACCCACATCACCCACGTCTCCACGGCACTCTCGGCGGCCCTCGTCGCCTTCTTCAAAGACCGGGCCGACGTCACGGCGGACACGACCCCCCACCACCTCACCCTGACCGACGACCTCGTCTCGACCCTCGAAGGGCTCTACCGGGTCAACCCGCCCCTCCGCCCAGACGCTGACAGTGACGGTGTGGGCGCGGCGCTCCGGGCCGGCGTGCTCGATTTCGTAGCGACGGACCACGCCCCGCACGCGTCCGAAGAGAAGGAGCTGCCGCTTGAAGAGGCGGCGCCCGGCTTTCTCGGCCACGAGACGGCGTTCTCCGCCCTCTACACCGCGCTCGTGCTGACCGGCGGGCTCTCGCTCCCGCGGCTCGTGGACGCTATGAGCTGCGCGCCGGGACGATGGGTCGGCGAGGGGGGCAGCTTGGCGGTGGGGGAGCCGGCTGACCTCGCGCTCGTGGACCTCTCCGAGAGGTGGAAGGTCGATTCGGAGGCCATGATAAGCCGATCGTCCAACTCGCCTTACCTCGGGAAGACCCTGACGGGCCGGGTGGTGGGTACTATAGTTGGCGGAGAGCTCGTACACAACAGAACGGGAGCAAAATTTGGAACACGCGGGTAGCCAGCGTCAGGGACGCAGCAGGGCGACGCTGGTGCTCGAAGACGGTTCCGTCTTCGAGGGCTGGAGCTTCGCCGGGGACGGCGAGGTCGCCGGCGAGGTCGTCTTCACCACCAGCATGGTCGGTTACCAGGAGACGATCACCGACCCCTCCTACCGGGGCCAGATCGTGCTTTTCACATACCCCCTCATAGGCAACTACGGCATGATCCCCGGCGACGAGGAGTCCCGCGACGTCCAGACCGCCGCCGTCCTAGTCCGCGAGTACACCCCCTACCACAGCAACTGGGCTAGCGAGAAGTCCCTCGCAGCCACCCTCGACGAGGCCGGCGTCCTCGGCATCGAAGGCATGGATACGCGGGCCCTAACCCGGCGAATAAGAGACAAGGGCGCGATGCGGGGCGTCGTCTCTACCGTACAGAGAGATCCGAGCGCGCTGCGCGAGAAGGCGAGCGCCCACCCCTCGATGGTGGGTCTCGATCTGGCGTCCTCCGGCTCCGACCTGACCGAGCCTGCCCTCATGCCGGCCTTCGGCGAGGAGCGGTGTCGAGTGGTGGCCCTGGACTACGGGGTCAAGGGCTCCATCTACAAAGAGCTCCGCAGCCGCGGCGCGACGGTGCTCGCCATGCCCGGTTGGGCCGAGCCGGGGGCTATCCTGGACTCCGCTCCCGACGGGCTCTTTCTCTCGAACGGCCCCGGCGACCCCGCGGCCCTGGAGCGGGCAGTGGACGCCTTGCGTTCCGCTCTAGGCGAGGTTCCGGTCTTCGGCATCTGCCTGGGCCACCAGCTGCTGGGGCTCGCCCTCGGTTGCGAGACGTACAAGATGCCGTTCGGGCACCACGGGGCGAACCATCCGGTCAGGAGCCTGGAGAACGGGCGCATCGAGATCACGAGCCAGAACCACGGCTTCGCCGTGCTCGAAGAATCGTTGCCGAAGGGGGTCGAGTTGACCCACCGCAACCTCTACGACGGCACCGTCGAGGGGATCTCGGCGCCGGACCTCCGCGCCTGGAGTGTCCAGTACCACCCGGAGTCGAGTCCTGGGCCCCGAGATTCCGGTTACCTCTTCGACGGGTTCGTGGACGGCGTCTCTCCGAAGGCGGTGGTCAGCTAAACATGCCGAGGCGCGACGACATCGAGAAGATCCTCATAATCGGCTCCGGGCCGATCGTGATCGGCCAGGCCGCGGAATTCGACTACTCGGGCACCCAAGCCTGCCGCGCCCTGCGCGACGAGGGCTACCGCGTCGTCCTCGTGAACTCCAACCCCGCCACCATCATGACCGATCCCGAGGTGGCCGACGTCACCTACGTCGAGCCGCTGACGGTCGAGGCGGCCTCCGAGATCCTCCGCAAGGAGCGCCCCGACGCGCTGCTTCCGACGCTCGGCGGGCAGACCGCCCTGAACCTGTCCATCGAGCTTCACGAAGCGGGGGTCCTCGACGAGCTCGACATCGAGCTTCTTGGCGCTTCTATACCCTCGATCCACAAGGCCGAAGACCGCCAACTTTTTCACGACGCCATGACAAAAATCGGGCTCAAGGTCCCGCCGAGCCGCACCGTGAAGAGCTTCGAAGGGGCGGAGGAGCTCGCCGGCAGGATCGGCTACCCCCTCATCATCCGCCCGAGCTTTACTCTGGGCGGCAAGGGCGGCGCCACCGCCAACGACCACGCCGAGCTCCGCCGCGCCGTGCTCGACGGCCTCGAAGCGAGCCCCGTGGGCTCCGTCCTCGTTGAAAAGAGCGTCGCCGGCTGGAAGGAGTTCGAGCTTGAGGTGATGCGCGACCTCGACGACAACGTCGTCGTGATCTGCTCCATCGAAAACGTCGACCCCATGGGCGTCCACACCGGCGACTCCATTACCGTTGCCCCCGCCCAGACCCTCTCGGATCGCCAGTACCAGACACTCCGTTCTTCTTCTTTACGCATAATGCGAGAGATCGGGGTGAGCACGGGGGGATCGAACATCCAGTTCGCGGTCGACCCCAGGAGCGACGAGTTCTACGTGATCGAAATGAACCCCCGGGTCAGCCGGTCGAGCGCGCTCGCGAGCAAGGCGACCGGGTTTCCCATCGCCAAGATAGCTGCCAAGCTCGCGGTCGGGTACTTGCTGGATGAGATCCCGAACGACATCACCCGTGCCACGCCGGCCTCCTTCGAGCCCGCGCTGGACTACGTGGTGACCAAGATCCCGCGCTTCGCCTTCGAAAAGTTCCCCGGTGCGTCGCCCAGGCTCACGAGCAGGATGCACTCTGTGGGCGAGGTCATGGCGATAGGCCGGACGTTCACGGAGAGCCTGGGCAAGGCGATGGCTTCACTGGAGGTCGACCCGCAGGACGTGCAGGCTGGGCTCGACGAGCCGGGGCCCTACAGGGTCTTCGCCATCTTCGACGCCTTACGGGCGGGGCTGGACATACGCGAGATCCACCGCCGCACCAGCATCGACCCGTTCTTTATAGCCTCGATAGCCCGTATCGTGGCAGCCGAGGGCGCCATCTCGGTTCCGCTCGACGCCGAAGAGTTGCGGGAGCTGAAGAGGATAGGCCTCAGCGACGAGACCGTGGCCGCCGCCTCCGGCACCTCTACGGAGGTCGTGCGCGGAGTTCGGCGCGCCCTCGGCGTCTCGCCAACCTACAAGTCCGTCGATACATGCGCCGGGGAGTTCCCCGCTCAGACCCCTTACTACTACTCGACCTACGAGGACGAGGACGAGGTCGTGCGCGGGGTGAACCCGTCGGTGGTCGTGCTGGGTAGCGGGCCGAACCGGATCGGGCAGGGCGTGGAGTTCGACTACGCCTGCGTCCACGCCAGTTACGCCCTCAAGGACGCCGGCTACGACTCCGTCATGGTCAACTCCAACCCCGAGACCGTCTCGACGGACTACGACGCCTCGACGCGCCTGTACTTCGAGCCGCTCACCGCGGAGCACGTGCTCGAGGTGATCCGGCGCGAGAAACCCCACGGCGTGATCCTCCAGTTCGGCGGACAGAGCCCCCTGAAGCTCGCCCGCGAACTGGAGCGGGAAGGGGTGCCTATACTCGGAACCTCGCCCGACTCCATAGACCTCGCCGAGGACCGTTCCCGCTTCGGGCGGCTGCTCGAAGACCTGGCCATCCCGCACCCCCGTTTTGGCACGGCCACAACCCCGGCCGAGGCCCGCGCGGTGGCGGGCGAGCTCGGTTACCCGGTCGTGGTGCGGCCCTCCTACGTGCTCGGCGGACGCCGGATGGAGATCGTTTACAGCGACAAGGACCTGGACCTTTACCTTAGGGCGGGCGCCGGGGCCAGCCCCTCGCACCCGACCCTCGTTGACAAGTTCATGGAGGACTACGTCGAGGTCGACGTGGATGCCGTTTGCGACGGCGAGGAGGTCTTCGTAGGCGGTATCATGGAGCACGTCGAGGAGGCCGGGGTCCACTCTGGGGACTCGTGTTGCGTGACGCCCCCGATCACGATCCACCGCGCCCTCGTCGAGAGGATAGAGGACTACACCCGGCGCCTCGCCCTCTCCGTCGGCGTTGTGGGCCTGATGAACGTGCAGTTCGTGGTGCGGGGGGACGACATCATGGTCATCGAATGCAACCCTCGTGCCTCCCGTACGGTGCCCTTTATCTCCAAGGCGACGGGCGTGCCTCTGGCGAAGCTGGCGACAAGGGTCTCCGTGGGCGAGAAGCTTCGGGATATAAGGCCCCATTCGTCCACAAACGGACACTTTTCCGTAAAGGCGCCGGTCTTCCCGTTCGACCGCTTCACGGACGTCGACCCCTTGCTGGGGCCGGAGATGCGGTCGACAGGGGAGGCAATGGGGATAGATCGGACCTTCGGGGGGGCATTCGCTAAGGCGCTCATCGCCGCCGGGCAGACGCTGCCGGTCTCGGGGCGGGTGTACATCTCGGTGTCAAATAGGGACAAACGCTCGGTGGTGCTGATAGCGAGGGCGTTCGCGGACCTTGGGTTCGAGATATCGGCGAGCGAGGGGACGGCGGATGTGCTCCGGAGCAACGGGCTCTCGGTCGGGGTGGTGCCGAAGATAGGCGAGGCTGGGGACGACGTCCTCTCGCTCATAGAAGAGGGCGGGGTGGACCTGATCGTCAATACCCCCTGGGGCCGCGGGGCTCGCACGGACGGGTACCTGATCCGTCGCGGGGCCCTCATGCACGGCGTCCCTTGCATCACGACCCTCGCCGGCTCGGCCGCCGCCGTCCAGGGAATCGAGGCCCGCATCCGGGGCGGGACCCGCCGCGTGAACTCCCTCCAGGGCCTCTACGCGGCGCGCGCGTGAAGTTTTACACGGTACCAATCGAAGGGCGCCGCGAGTTGGGAGCTTACACCCTACTAAGCTACCGGTGGCCGGGCGGGGGGGTGGAGCCGGGCAGGTTCGTGATGGCCCGCGCGGCGGGCTACCCCGCGACGCTCGATCCGTTCCTTGCCCGCCCGTTCTCGTTCTACGACTTCGAAGGTGGGGTGGCGAGCCTTCTCTTCGAGGTCCGGGGTCGCGGCACGGCGCTCCTGGACCGGGCGACGGGGACGATAGAGGTGACAGCCCCCCTCGGAAAGGGCTTCGAGGTGGACGCCTCCGACGGCCCGGCCGCGCTGCTCGGCGGGGGCATCGGGGTTGCGCCGCTTAAGATCCTGGGTAGAGATCTCGCCGCCCGCGGCGTCGTCCACGACGTGTTCCTGGGCTTTCTCGACGCCAGGACGGCAGTTGTCGCCGACGAATTTCCCGGTGCGTCCGTCGCCACGATGGACGGTTCTGCCGGTGCCCACGGCACGATACTCGACGCCGCGCCCGACCTCTCAGGATACCCCGCCGTCTACGCCTGCGGGCCCAACGCCATGCTGGCCGCCGTCAAGGACGCCGCAGGACCGGACGGGCTGCGGCAGCTTTCCGTGGAAGAGCGGATGGGCTGCGGCAACGGGTCGTGCAACGGTTGCGCGGTGCCGGTGGAAGGGGGATACGTCCGTTCCTGCATCGAGGGCCCCGTTTTCCGGGCGGGGGCGCTGGCGTGGTAGTGCGGGAGAGGGCCGCCGGCGTGAACCTTGCGGTCGAGCTGTGCAGGATGACCTTAAGCACCCCCCTGGTTCCCGCCTCGGGGACGCTGGCGAAGGAGGCGCTCGGGGAGGTTGGGGGCGTATACGGGGCGATACTGCCCAAGACCACGACCCCCACCGAGCGGGCGGGCAACCCGCCGCCGCGCGTAGCCGAGACGCCCTCGGGCATGATTAATTCCATCGGGCTGCAGAACCCCGGCGTGGAACGTTTCATGGAGGACATTGACGCCTTCGATCTCGGTGTCCCCATCTTCGTGTCGGTAGCCGGTGGCACGGTCCGCGACTTCACCGCCCTCTGCGAGCGGGTCTCGCAGGACGAACGCGTGGCGGCCATAGAGTTGAACCTCTCGTGCCCCAACGTCGAGCACGGAGGGCTCACCTTCTGCGCCGGCCCCGCCGCCGTCGAGGAGGTCGTGGCGGCCTGCCGCGCGGCGGTGCCCGAAAAGCCTCTCTTCGCTAAGCTCACCCACGAGGGGGCCGTCGTGAACGCCCGCGCGGCAGAGTCCGCGGGCGCCGACGCCCTCACCGTCATGAACACTATACCGGCCCTCGCCATAGACGCGCGGAGGAGGTCAGTGATCGTGCGGGGCGGACTCTCCGGACCCGCCGTCAAGCCCGTCGCGTTAAAGGCCGTCTACGACGTCGCCCGGGCCGTCCGCGTGCCGATCCTTGGGGGCGGGGGCGTGACGAGCGGGACCGACGTGGCGGAGTTCATGCTCGCCGGAGCGACCGTCGTCCAGGTCGGGACCGCAAGCTTCGTCCGGGACCCAGGTGAAATTCTTTCGGAATTCTCCGACTACCTGCGCGAGGCGGGCATGGATGCCGCGGGGCTGACGGGCGCCCTGCGGTAGGCCCCTAAAGGCCCGCCGCTGCCTTATGCGGGACCTGCCCGGGCCGCCCCCATCACGTCGCAAAGGGTATGCGTCTTCAGAAGGTCGAGTCCGAGGAGGCGTGTCTAGGGGGCCTGACGCTGTTGCCAAGCCAGGCCCGGCGCAGGTCCCTGCCGGGGCGCAAAGCCTCGCTCAAGAGCAGCGGCACGCTCCACAGGTTCGCGCCGACGAAGAAGCCGCGCCCCCCGGCACGCCGCGTCGGAGGCAATAGCCCCGGAGAACAAGGCTCGGGATCACGGTCCCGACGGTGCCGGCCGCGTACATCGCCACGCGTGCCGCAGGCGCGGCCGCCCCGAGCGACTGAGGGTCGAGGCGCGCGCTCTGGAAGGGGAGGCACGAGAACACGAAGCGCCCCCGGTGGGTAGGACCGCGGGTGGCTCGTGCCGTGGAGGCCATACCCGGTGAAGCGGATGCCCAGGGCCCGCCCGACGAGCCAGTGGGAGAAGACGTGCTCCGAAAAATACGCCAGCAAGCGGCTCAAGACCATCCAGCGTGCGCAGCCTGTCCCTCGCCGACCGGCGGGCCACGCGAGCGTGGCCGCGCCGAGCATCCCGCCGACCTGGACGGCCTTGCCCTGGGCCACGGAGAGGGTGAGCCAGGGCTCGACGCGACCCGTTGTGGGCATGTGCGTGCTCCTTCGTGCCGGTGGACGCCACGTAGAGCCTACCCACTCCACACCGGGGTCACGCCGGCGTCTAGTGGAGCCAGAGGCCCCCATTCATAACACCAGAGGAGCGTGCCCGTGGGCAGAGACCGCGGTACTTGTCGGGCGCCAGGAGCGACCACAGCCGGATGTTTTCCTCCCCCGGTCTTGCGAGTAGTAGTCGTCCGCCAGATAGCACTTTTTCTCTTCCCACGAGAGCCGAGGCTCGAAGAGGCGGTACATGTAGTGGGGGTAGCGATTTATGGAGTGCAAACTCTCTAAGAATCGTCTGCTCGGCGAAGACCTTGAAGACGTTGAGGCCGTTTCTCCGACGCGACCTTCCTGACGCTGCACCAAGCTTCTACGCCTTGGCGCGGTTCGCGCGCAATCGTACGCGTTAAGCCCCGGAGATTTCGAGGCGCCGATATTCTGGGATTGACCATCGTCGCCCGCTCCCGAGTCCTTTTCGAATCCCCCGCGTTCGTGTGTACATCAGGATGGGCCGCGACCGCGGGCACCACCTCCCGTGAAAAGCTGGAAGGACCGCACCCGGTTTCCCCGGGCCCGAGTGATCTGCGACTTTTACCCCGCATCGCCTGTGGTCTAACCCCCGCCTCGGGCAATACGGGGCCGGGGAGACGGCAGCCTCGCAGACCGGCCCGACCATTTGAGCAGAGGGTAGCCCGGCGCAGAGGCGGACCGGCCGCGTCCTGCGGAGAAGCAAGCGCGCGACGTGGCAGGGCGAGCGGAGCTACCTCTACTTCTACTACCGCAGCTCGGGGTACGATGCGCACGGCGCTGAAGGCTACGCGAGATCCCGCGTCACGAGCGCGAAGAACTAGGAGCGGCAGCGGGTGTGGGGCTTCGTGCGGGGCGTCCTGCTCGAACACGAGGAGCTCCCGCTCAGACCTGGACCGCGCCATAGAACTGGACCGAGACGAGAGCGGGGCGACCCTGAGGTGGAGGCTAGGCACTGGCTGGTAAAACCCTCGGAGACGGACAAGGGGCGGCGGGGATTCTTGCGCTCGCGGCCGGGGCTCATGACGGACCAGAAGTTAGACGAAGAACTGGTCCAACTAGAAGACACCCGAAGGGTGGCGGAGCTCGAGCTCTAGTCGCTGCGGGCGCAAGGCGAACGCCTCGAGCAGATGGACCACGACCGAGAACCGGTGCTCGAGAACCACGCGGCCCTGGTCCCAGGAGCGCTCGACTCCCTGACATCCGAGGAGCGTTACCACCTCTACAAGGTGCTCAAGCTCAAGGTCCCGGTGGCGAAGAACGCTGACCTGAAGATAGCGATGGCCGGAACGCCGATGGATGGCTGGGTTGGATACAAATGCGTTCGCTCTGGGAGGCACGCCTACCCCGGATCACACCGGGCTCAACCGGCCCGATCCGGCGCTTTACCGGGACAGCCGTTGGCCTGCACCCCCGCACGGGCGGGTGACGGGGCACAGGCGCCGATGGTATACTAGCGCGCTGATGCTGAGGCGGGCACCAGAACGGACGGTCGACGAGCGGCGCAACGCGCTCGAAGAGGCCAACAGGGTACGCTTCGCCAGGGCCGCCGCCAAGCGGAACCTCAAGAGCGGGGAATTGGACATCTACGACCTGCTCATGGACCCCTCAGAAGAGCTTCGGGGCGCCAAGGTAGAAGAGATGCTGTTCGCGATGAAAGGTATGGGCAGGATCAAGGTCACGCGCGTGCTTAGGGAGGTCGGCATAAGCCGATCCAAGACCCTCGTCGGTCTGACCCACGGGCAGCGGGACCGTCTTATCGGGGCGCTCGGGTGCGAGGACGGCTGATCGTCGTCTCCGGGCCCTCCGGTGCGGGCAAATCCACCCTAATCCGGGAGGCGCTGGAGGCGGTGCCGGAACTCGCGTATTCCGTTTCGGCCACGACCCGGGCGGCGAGACCCGGCGAGGTCCACGGTGAGCACTACCTCTTCCTCTCATACGAAGAGTTTGAGCGTTGGGTAGAGGAAGGAAAGTTTTTGGAGTGGGCCGAGTACTCCGGCAACCTCTACGGGACGCCGGAGGGAAAGGTCGAGGAGATGCTGGATGCGGGGCGATCCGCGATACTCGAGATAGAGCTCCAGGGCGCCCGGCAGGTGAGGCAAAAACGGCCCGATGCGGTGATGGTCTTCGTCCGCGCCCCGTCCTTGGAGGAGACGCGCAGGAGGCTTTCAAGCAGGGCCACCGAGACGGCGGAAGCCGTGGAGACCCGGCTCGCCATGGCCGTCGGCGAGGTGGCGGCGCGAGACGAGTTCGACTTCGAGGTAGTGAACGGTGACCGGGATCGGGCCCGCAAGGACATGATAGAAACAATGGAAAACATAGTCGCGGGAGGTAACGATGCTAAACGAACTTAAAATAGACGACCTATTGGGCAAGGTGGATTCGCGCTACGGCCTGGTGGTCTCAAGCGCCAAGCGGGCCCGCCAGATCAACGAGTACACTTCGACTCTCGGCCTGAACGACGCCCTCGGCATACCGGGGCCGCAGGTCCACACCCGCTCCCAGCACCCCCTCACGATCGCCATCGAGGAGCTCCGCCAGGGCAAGCTGGAGGTCGCCTTCAGGCAGCCGCCTGAGTCCATGGAGGAGCAGATCGGGGCGGCGGCCGGCGACGGCTTCATCAGCCCGCCGGGCGGCGCGGGCTCCCCCGAGGCCGCCTCGGTCGACCCAGGTGCACCCGCCGGCGACGAGGAAGGCGTGGCCTAGAGTCGGTCGCACTTGATCCTGGTCTCCGTCGGCCCTACGGCGGGCGCCCTCTGCGCACCGGCGATCTCCCGTGACCTGACGGCGGCCGGGCACGAGGTCCAGGTAATCCTCGAACCGAGAACCGAACGATTCGTGGGCCCCGGCGCCTTCGTCCTCCCAACGAGGGTGGGGGCGCCCTCCGACGTGCCTGGGGTGGTCCTCTTAGCCCCCGCTACGGCCGGCACGCTCTCGCGCCTGGCCCGTGGCCTGGACGTCGGGCCCGCGGGCGCCTACCTGGGAGGCGGCGTCCCCGTCTTTGTCGCGCCCGACCTCGACGCTGCGACTGCCTCAAACCCGGCCGTTGGGGCGAACCTGGAGGCGCTGCGCGCGGACGGCAAGCACGTCGTCCTCGGTGACGGGGGGGGGATGGCGGGCGTGGGGGAGGTGGTCGCGCGCGTGTTGGCCGGGCTGGGTGGTCCCATGGCCGGGTTGAGGGTGCTCGTCACGGCAGGCGGGACGCACGAGCCGCTTGACAGCGTGCGCTACATAGGGAATCGGTCCTCCGGTAAGATGGGCCTCGCGTTGGCGCGGGGAGCGCTCAGGCTTGGGGCACAGGTTACGGTCGTGGCGGCGAACGTGGCGCCGCGGGAACCGGGCGTCGAGTGGCGCGACGTCGAGACCGTGGAGCAGCTGCGGGACGAGGTTCTCCGGCGAGCCGGCGGGGCCGACGCGCTCATAATGGCGGCGGCGGTTTCGGACTTTACGCCGTCCTCGCCGGCGCGGGAAAAAATCCGCCGTAGCCATGGGGTGCGCAGCGTCGAGTTAGAGCCGACGCCCGACGTGCTGCGGGCCGTGCGGGGGCAGAATCCGGACCTCTTTGTGGTAGGATTCGCGGCGACCCACGGGGACCCCGTGGCCGACGCCCGCGAGAAGCTTCGAGGAAAAGGCGTCGACATCGTGGTCGGCAACGACATCTCACGCAAGGGTCTCGGGTTCGGAGCCGAGGAGAACGAGGTACACGTGGTAACCCGCCGGGGCGAGCGCTTCGTGCCCCGAGCCTCCAAGACGGAGGTAGCGCGCGAGATCCTGGACGATGTCCTGGCAGGGTTAAAAGAGGAGAGATAGCGATGGCGGAGCGCACGGGCAGAACGACCACCCTGGATGTGGCCGACGATCAGAAGCTCAAGGGCTCGCACCTGTTCACCTCCGAGTCCGTAACGGAGGGCCACCCAGACAAGATAGCCGACCAGATCTCCGACGCCATCCTCGACGCCGCGCTCGCCGACGACCCCTCGAGCCGCGTCGCGTGCGAGACGCTCATCACCACCGGCCTCGTCGTGGTTGCCGGCGAGATCACGACGACGACCTACGTGGACATCCCGACGCTCGTGCGGAGAAAGATCGCCGGGATCGGCTACACCCGCGCCAAGTTCGGCTTCGACGCGGAAACCTGCGGGGTCATAACGACCATAGACCCCCAGTCCGCGGATATCGCGCAAGGCGTGGATCAGGCGCTTGAGATCCGGGATGACGATGTGGCCCTCGAAGAGATCGGGGCCGGCGACCAGGGCATGATGTTCGGCTACGCCTGCGAGGAGACCACGGAGCTCATGCCGCTGCCCATAACCCTCGCCCACGCCCTAACCCGGCGCGTCTCGGAGGTCCGCAAAACGGGGACCCTCGACTACCTGCGCCCGGACGGCAAGAGCCAGGTAACGGTGCGCTACGAAGGCGACACCCCGGTCGGAGTGGAGAAGGTTTTGATCTCCGCCCAGCACCGCGAAGGCGTGGAGCAGCGTATCAAGGACGATCTGGTCGAGGCCGTAATCCGGCCCGTCATGCCGGAGCAGTTCTTCGACGAGGGATCGGCCGAGATCCTGGTAAATCCCACCGGGCGCTTCGTAACCGGCGGGCCCCAGGGGGACACGGGCCTTACGGGCCGGAAGATCATCGTGGACACCTACGGCGGCTCGGCCCCCCACGGCGGCGGCGCCTTCTCCGGCAAGGACGCTACGAAGGTGGACCGCTCCGCCTCCTACGCGGCCCGCTGGGTCGCAAAGAACCTCGTGGCGGCCGGTATAGCGGGGCGCTGCCTGGTCCAGGTCGCCTACGCTATCGGGGTCGCCAGGCCCGTAAGCATCATGGTCGAGACGTTCGGCACGGCCAGGGTGGATCCCGCCGCCCTCGGCGCGCTGGTGATAGAGCACTTCGACCTTAGGCCGGGCGCCATCATCCGGGACCTAAAGCTGCGCAATCCCATCTTCGAACAGACTGCCGCATACGGTCACTTCGGCCGCCGCGAGCCCGGCTTCACCTGGGAGGAGACGACCCGCGCCGACGCGCTGCGCCGCTCCGCCGGGTTGTAGTTGGCCCGCGCCACCGGTCAGGGAACAGGGCGCGTCGCCCGCGGTCAAGAACACGTGCGGGTGGCCCTGATGATCCCCACCCACGCGCTGCCGCCGCTCAGCTACGGCGTACCCGCCCACTTGGGGTCCGACGTCCGTCCCGGGACCGTGGTCGTGGCGCCCCTCTCGGGCCGTTCGAGGCTCGGCGTCGTCGTTGGCCCCGACCCCCAGCAGGGGCGGGCGCGGGAGGAGATCTCCTCCGTGCGCCACGAGTTGTCCCTTCCGCAAGACCTCCTCGAAGCGTGCTTGCGGGTCTCGGAGTCATACGCCGTACCCCTACCAACGGTCCTGCGGGCGTCCCTCCCGCCCGGACTCGACACACGAAGTTTTCTGGTGGTCCGTCCCGATACAGGATGGCCCTGGCCGGCCGGGACGGTCGTCTCGCGCGCGGAGATCAAGAAGGGCCTCGGGGCGGACGGGCTCCGGGCGGCGGAGGCCGGCGGCCTCGTCTCGCTCTCCCCGACCGTCCCGAACCGGAAGACCGTCGAGTGGTCAGTGGTCCGTGGGGCCACCGAACCGGACCTCGCGCGCGCGCCACGACAGCGCGCGGTCTTCGGAGCCTTGAACGACCGTGGCGGCGCGCTGCCGTCGGCATCCCTCCTGTCCGAGACGGGGGCCGGCAGGAACGTGCTGCGGGAGCTGGTGCGCCGGGGTGCCGTCCAGCTGGTACATCGGCCTGAGCCCGCCCCTCTTTTCGAGACCTCGGGCGGTGGGGAGGAGGGAGACGGGCCCTTTCGCCGGGAAGCCGGGCGGGCGGTCGGTCGCGGCGGCGCTTTCGTGTGGCGCGTGCCGACGGGGGGACAGCCGGACGCTGTCGCGGCGGTGACACGGGCCGTCGTAGAGGAGGGGGAGCAAGCCCTGATCCTGGCCCCCGAGAGGGAGACAGTGGACCGTATGGTCCTCCACATCCGACGCACGCTGCCCCCGGGCCACACTGTGGCCGCCTACCACGGTGGCCTCGGAAGGCACCGGGCCGTAGTTCATGCGGCGGCCCGGGGCGGAGGGGCGGACGTGGTCGTGGGCACCCGCGCGGCGGCGCTCCTGCCTCTCGCCCGCCCGGGGGCCTTCTGCGTAGTTGACGAGCCCAACGGGTCTCACCGCGCTGAGGCCTGGTATGAGGGGCTCCCGGTCCATACTCGGGACGTCGTCGCCGCCCGCGGCCGCTCCGAAGGGGCTGCCATTGTCTGCCTTTCGCCGGTGCCCTCCCTGAGGCTGTACGCCGCGGGGGGCCGGGCGCGGGTAAGGGAACTGCCCGCGCTCCCGCCGGCGGGGTGGCCGTCCGTGCGGATCGTGGACATGCGGGGCTCGGGCTCAGTCTTGAGCTCGAAAGTGCTCGATGCGTGCAGCCGCTTCGCTGACGGGGGGAGGCGCGTCGGCGTGCTGGTTGACCGCCTGGGCTACGCGGCGGTGGTCGCCTGCAACCGGTGCGGAGCCGTCACGCGCTGCCAGGGGTGCCACGTTCCCCTCTCCGCACACGAGGAGCGGTCGCGCGTTCTGGTCTGCAACCGCTGCGGGCGCCGGGAGCCGAGCCGGTGCGAAGAGTGCGGGTCCGGCCGCCTTAGCCCCGTCGGGCTCGCGGTGGAGAGGGTGCGCGATGCCCTCTCCGAGGCGCTGGGGGTGCCGGTCGGTCTGATCACGGCCGGCCGTCGCGAGCTCGACGACGCGGCCGTCGTGGCCGGCACGGCCCGGTGCGTCTTGCGCGAGGGGTGGGACGCCGTCCTGATCCCCGACGTAGATTCCTCGCTGCAAGCGAGCAGCCTCGCGGCGACGGAGCGCTCTTTCCGTCTGGTATACCGGGCCGCGGAGGTCGCCGCCCGGATGCTCCTGATCCAGACCCGGACACCCGAGCACCACGCGCTGCTGGCTGCCGCGCGTGGCGACTACGAGGCCCTCGTCGCCGCGGAGGTTCCGCGGCTGCGCGCCGCAGGCTACCCGCCCTTCGCGCATCTGGCGGTTGCGAGCTTGCACGGGCGCGAAGAAACGGTCCTACGTGCGGTAGAATCCCGGCTGCGGCCGGCCCTCGAAGCGGGGGTCGAGGCGTCCGAGCCCGTGGGCGTCGCGCGCGCCGGGGGACCGCTCTTCTGGAAGGTCTTGATCCGGGCGCGGGACCTCGGCGCGGTAGGCCGGGCCGCGGAGCTCATCGCCCGCCTGGCGGCCGGAACGCCCGGGCTTCAGGCGCGCGTTGAGGTGGACCCCGAGGAGGTATAGAGAGCGTGGCGTTACAGATAAAGAAGTTCGGAGATCCCGTCCTCAAGACCCGGGCCGCCCCCGTGCGGGAGTTCGACGAAACCCTCCAGCGCCTAGCGGAGGACATGCTGACCACCATGCGAGAGCGCGAGGGGGTCGGCCTCGCCGCCAACCAGGTCGGCAGGCTCAGGCGCGTGCTGGTCGCCGCGGTCGAGGACGAGGAGTACGCGGTCGTCAACCCGAAGATCGTGCGCTCCTCCGAAGAGACGCAGATCGGCGAGGAAGGGTGCCTCTCCATTCCCGGCATTCAGGTCGAGGTCGAGCGCCCCACGGCGGTCACGATCTCCGGTCAGAACACCGCCGGGAAGCCCATATGGATGGAGGCCACCGGCCTTCTCGCGCGCGTCATTCAGCACGAGGTAGATCACCTGAACGGGGTCCTCATACTGGACCGGACCGATCGTGAGTCGCGCAAGTCCGCCTTGCGCGAGTGGCGCGAACGCCTGCTCGCCCAGAACGCCTGACCGGGGGCCCCTTGAAGGTAGCCTTCGCCGGAACCCCCGAGTTCGCCGCGACCGTACTGCGCGGCCTCGACGGCTCCACCCACGAGATCGGGCTCGTCGTCTCCCAGCCGGACCCCCGCAGGGGCCGAGGCCGCAGAAGGACCCCAAACCCCGTCTCCGTCCTAGCCCGTAACAGGAAACTTCCCTTATTGCAGCCCGCCCGAATAAGCGACGTTGCCGCCGAGATATCCGAGAACGACGCCCTCGTGGTCGCCGCTTACGGCCAGATCCTGCGCGCCGACACGCTCCGCGCCGCCCCGCACGGCGCCTGGAACGTCCACGCCTCCCTCCTTCCCAGGTACCGCGGCGCCGCCCCCGTAGAACGCGCCATCATGGAAGGCGAGAAGAGGACAGGCGTTTCTATAGTGCAGATGGACGAGGGCCTCGACACCGGACCCGTCGCCCTCCAACGCTCCGTCCCCATAGCCGCCGACACCACCGGCGGCGAGCTCACCGACACCCTCGCCGGGGTCGGGGCTGACGCTGTAGTTGAGGTTCTGAATCTTCTCGAAAAGGGAGGCCTAACCCTGGCCGCACAGGATAGTCGTTTTGCAACTTATGCTTCCAAATTGCTGGACGAGGATAAGGTTGTCCGGTGGGGTTGGGGGGCTGGGGCTGTGCACGACCTCGTGCGGGCTCTGGCACCGGGGATCGGGGCGCGGGCGTTTCACCCCGACGGGGGGAGGCCGGTAAAGATCTGGCGCTCGGCGGTATGGGACAGGGGGCGTTCGGGCACCACGCCGGGGCGTATCCGGCTCACAAACCGGCGTCTATTGGTGGAATGCGGCGTCGGGGTGCTCGAGGTGTTGGAGTTGCAGGTGCCGGGCGGAAGGCGCGTTCGTGCAACTGATTTCTTGCTCGGGCGTCGTCTCGAAGGGGCTTTTGAGGCCTGAGATTTCCGTGTGGTGGCGTGCGTGGTGCGCGCCGCGTTTCGGATGCTGGGATCGGAGCAAGATGCCAGCGACGGTGCTAAACTGCCACGGTTACGCGGGGCCCACGCCACCGGGAGGAGGCCGAGATCAGAGAGCCCGAGATCGCCACCAGCACGCCTCAACCGGAAATCGAGGTGCAGGAAATGGGCTTCGAAGAAGAGATGAGGGTTGTGATCGTGGGCGCTGGGGGCTTCGGGCGGCTGGCCCTGGACGTGCTGCTTTCGGGGGGCTTTGGGGAGCGGGTGCTGGGCTTTTACGACGACGCGCACGCGGCGTTGGCGGCGAGGGTCAGGGGTTACCCGGTGCTCGGGGACGTCGAGATGCTCAAGAGCATGCTCTCAGTGGAGCCCGCGCACGTGGTCGTCGCGATAACGGAGAACGCCGCCCGGTTGCGGGTCGCCAACGCCTTACGGCGTCTGGGCGGGCAATTTTTCACCGCGGTCCATCCCCTCGCCTACGTTTCTGAGGCGGCCACCGTGGGCGGCGGCAGCGTGCTCGCGGCGGGCGCGGTTGTCCACCCGGATGCGGCGGTTGGCAGCCACTGCTTTGTCGGCCCC
>CADCUZ010000044.1 GCA_902806015.1 uncultured Rubrobacteraceae bacterium | reverse complement strand
ACTACTGGAGAGCAAGGTTGAAGGTGAATGAGGGCCGCTTACCGAAAGAAAGTTCGAGGTGATAAGGGCCCTGGCTTAGGGTATGGGCGACAGGCAGATAGCACACTCTCTCGGTATCTCGGAGGCGGTGCGCAACCAGACTTCGAACATCTACAGGAAGCTGCACATCTTCGACAGGACCCAGGGCGTCGTTACGCGATAAGTTAGGGCGTTATCGTAGTCGAAGAGCTCGAGTAACGCCCCCCAGGGGAACCTTCACCATAACCTTCGTACCCTCACCCGGCCGGCTACTGACCTCGAACGCTCCACCCAGGCCTTCGACCCTCTCGCGCATAGCCGAGAGCCCCACGCCGGCCCGCGTGGACACGGGATCGAACGCCCTCCCGTCGTCGGCGAGCTCTATTACAACAACAGCTTCGTCATCCGTCCGCAGCTTCACCTCGGCGTTTCTTGCTTTGGAATGCCGCCTGACGTTGGTGAGAGCCTCTTGCACGACGCGCAAGAGCACTATGTTTGCCTCTCCGGAGAGACCCACGGGGAATACTTCCTCGACGACCAACCGTATGTTGCGTTTGGGCGTCGCCTGGCGGTTCAGCTCCGCCAACGATTCGACCGACTCCACGAACGGCCGCTCCTTCTCGCGCCTGAGGTCGTAGATCGCACCGCGCAAACCCGAGTTCGCTCGCCCGAGGGTCTCGAGCTCCTCCTCAAGATCCAACCCCACCCCCAAGCCCTTGGCCCGCAGGTGTTTAAGTCGCAGCGACTGGAGGGCGCCCGAGAGGTCCTGGAGTACTATGTCATGCGGGTCCCGGGCTATCCTGTGACGCTCGGCCCGACGCATCTCCGAGAGGACCTCCTCAGCATTGATGCGCTCGGTAACGTCGTTCTGTACCCCAACGAAGTAGATTATACGCCCTTCCTCATCCCGTACGGGGTAGACGCTGGTCGGGCTGGTTCGGGTCGGTGATCACGATGGAGTTCGTGCTGGCGGTCACCGCCCTATCGAGCAAACGCAGTTTGTCGGGACCGTCCATTGATTGCCCTCATCTGCGACCGCACCCTCGACGATTCGGCCATCAAACTACCTACCATACGGCGCCACTCTACTTTATACACCTTAGGAGCGGGCGCTCGCCAGAGGCATAATCGTCGCTACCGCGCAAGCACCTCCAACCCGACGACCGGTAGTGGAATCGAGGAAACGGCGCCGCGAACACGGCATCTGACGAACCTCCCCGAAACGAACTGGGGCAAAAACCTTAGCCGCAATGACCCCGTCACAAGTAGTCGGAAAACCCGATGGCGACCGGACGCGTTCGGAGCATACTCGTCCACACAATGATCGTTCTCGCTTACACTCAGCAGCAGCCTTCGATCCTCCGGTCCTGTTGCCGGCGAAGCGCCGGTGCAGGACCCGAGAGTAGACGAAGCCGCGTGGCCATACCCCTCCCGCGTGTGTCCAACCGTCTTAGGTTCTCTTCCTCTAAACTAGTTCGAGAACCGCTTTCACACTCCAACCGGCTCTCGTCAGCGAATCGCCCTGCCCAAACGCAGTCGATGAACAAAAGGGGGAAATCATCCTGATGTGCGATGCGACGCTTAACGTTTCGAGAGGAGAGCACCCATCATGATCAAGCACTTCGCCGAGCCCCTCCCGCCTGCCGCAGGTCAGCGACACCTTTCCCTCGACGACTTCGAGGGGGAAAGCATCCGGGTGGCGGAGCGGCGCTACGCGGCAAAAGACACGCTCTTCGCCCCGGGAGATCCCGACGGGCAGCTCTACTTTCTTCTCGAGGGCACGGTGCGCCTGTACAAGATCTACGGCGGATACAAGGAGGCCACGGTCGCGCTCCTGAAGAACGGCGGCGTCTTCGGCGAATTGGGCCTTGAAGAGGGGTCCAGGCAGAGCACCTTCGCCGAAGCGCTCACCAGCGTCAGCGTGGCCGTGGTACGCAAAGCCACCCTGACCGAGGTGATAAAGCGCCGTCCGCAGTTCGCCCTGAAGCTGTTCTCCTCCTTCTCCGAGCGCCTCAGGCAGTCCGACGAGGTGATCGAGAGCCTTTTGGATAGGGAGGTCTCGGCGCGCCTGGCCACGCTGCTCTCGCACCTGGGCGACCGTTTCGGGGAGGCCAACGGCTCGGGCACGGTTCTCAAGGTGCGCCTCACCCATCAGGACCTGGCGAACATGATCGTCTCCACCAGGGAGGCGGTCTCCAAGGTGATGAGCGAGTTCCAGCGCGAGGGCCTCATAGAGGTACGCAACCGCACGATAATGATCACCCCGCAGCTGTTGAACATGCGCCTTAGAGAATTTTCGTCAAGTCCAGGCGCAGCAGCATAAGCGGCTGAAAGACAAAGGGGTGATGCGCGACCAACGCAACATGTGAAACACGACCTTTTTTGATCTATACGACAGCACGCATTCTGTAAACCTGTTCCAAGAGGAGGTTAGCGTTGAGCAACATCATTCGTAGGGTACTCGTCTTGGGGTTGGCGCTGCTTATGGCGCTCGCGTTGGCGACACCGGCCCTCGCGCAGGGGAGTGGAGAGGCGCAGGTACGGGTGGCCCACCTCGCCCCCGACGCCCCCAACGTCGACGTCTACGTCAACGGCGAGCCGGTACTCACCGACGTCCCCTACACCACCGTCTCTGACTACCTATCGTTGCCGGCCGGCGCCCAACAGGTGACCGTCTACGCCGCCGGCGACACCGCCTCCCCCGTCATCGACGCGCCCGTGGATGTCGCGGCCGGCGGCGCCTACACCGTGGCGGCCGTGGGACTGGTGGCCGACGGCTCGCTCACCGCCCAGGTCTACGAGGATGACCTAAGGAGCCCCGCTTCGGGCAACGCCAAGGTGCGCGTCGTCCACGCCTCCCCGGACGCCGGCCCCGTGGACGTGGTCCCGCGAGGCGGCCAGGCGCTGGTTTCGGGTCTGACCTTCCCGGAGGCCTCGCCCTACGCGGAGGTCCCCGCAGGGACCTACACCCTGGACGTCAACGCCGCCGCGACGAGCAAGACGGCCCTGACGGTCCCGGATGCGACCCTCGCCTCGGGGGGCGTCTACAGCGCGTTCGCCGTGGGCACCGTCTTCGCCGATAGCCTCAACGTCTTGCTGGTGCAAGACGACGCCGCGGGCGCCGGCGCTTCGGCCAGCGCCACCGCTAACGCTAGTGCGGCAGCCAGCTCCACGGCCAGTCCTTCTGCGAGCCCCTCCGCAAGCGCCACCTCCAGCGCTCCTGTGGAGAAGCTCCCCGACAGCGGTGGTGTCGGCACAGGGGTGGCCTTGTCCGCCGCCCTGGCGCTTGTTGGCTGTGGGGTCGGGGCGATCGCCTTGGTGCGGCACTCGGTCATGTAATAGTAGACTTTCTACTCGCTCAGAGGGAGGGCCGGAGCTGATACAAAGCTCCGGCCCTCCCTTCTGCTCGCCCTTATTCACCCGAGTACGTGGAAATATCAGCCCGTGCTTGAGCAGGAGGCTGGTCCTCTTTAGACAGCTGCGTTGGTGTACTAAGAGTGCTCAAGAAGATCAGACCTGTCGTTGGTCCCTTCTTGTCCCTCGCGTTTCACCTGCAACGCGTCGCGTTCCCAGAGTGGAGCCGAGGAGATTCGAACCCCTGACCTCCGCCGTGCAAAGTCAAGGTACTACTATTGCGTCGGTTCGCCATTGTTCAGAAACATCTGCAAAATAGGGACTTCGTAGCTGAAGGCTTTCGTGGTTGTTTGCCGCCGTTCGCGTGGGCTGTGGTGTACTACTGGTGTAAACGGGTGTCGGCGTGCGGCACCACAGGGCGCTCTCCCTTTGCCGCCGGACGACGCCAGTCACAACGAAGGTCCGGAAAATGAGCCGACCCGGGGCTACCGCCTCCTGATTCTAGGGTGCGGGAGCGTTTCGACACGAGGCTAGAGTCTGTACAGCCGGATCGCGTTCCCGCGCAGCACGCTCTCGCCGGCGGCCTCCGCTTCGGTCAGGCTCGCCTCTCCGTACGCGACCAGCTCCCCGAGAGCCTCGCCGATCACGCGCCGGCCATCGATGGCGCTCATCCAGTGCAACTCGGGCACCACTATGCCATCTGAGCTGTACACGAGCTTGGAGATCGGGGCGACGCCGAGCGCCTGCCGGGTGAAGGCTAGCATCTCGCCGTAGCCCAGGAGGGGAATGCCGTAGGAGAGGTCGAGGTAGACGTGCTCGTAGACGGCGGCGAGGTAGCCGCCCTGACGGGTGTACGGGTAGCACTCGTGCAACAGGACGACGGGCATGCCACGGTACTCGGGCGCCTCCAGAACGGCGCGCAGGTGCAGCGGGTTGCCGAGCAGGAGGTCGGTGTCGGCGTCGCCGTAGCCCACGTGGAACTGGACCGGGACCTGTTGATCGGCGGCCAGCGCGAACGCGACGTGCAGCAGGGTGTCGAGCAGGGGCTTGTGGACGAGCCGCGCGGAACCTTCCAGGGCGGATCTGCGGTACTCCCGGAACGACGCCTCCGCCTCCTCACGCGACCACTCTCGGATGTCCAGGCCCGTGCGGTAGGCGGCGATGCTCTTGAGCGCGACGTGGCCCCCGGCCCGCACGTCCTCGAGGGCGGCAGCGAGCGCCTCCTCCGTCGCGGCGAGGGTGTCGTGCATGGTGAGCAGGCTCTCCATCAGGACTTCAAGGCGCAGCATCGGCTCCGCGCGGCAGCCGCCCAACTCACCCAACTCCGGCACCGGGAAGACCTCTTCGGGCGGTGGGAAGCCCGTGTCGAGGAGGAGGGTATCGATGTTGGCGGCGCGCAGCAGTTCGGCGGTGAGCCCTTTGCCCTCCCTGGCGGTGCGGGCGGCGAAGACGGCGTCCTCTGTAGGCTCGCAGCCGAGGAAGGGGGCGAGGGCCCGGATCAGGCGCCGGTAGAAGGCCGTCGTGGCGAGGTGCTCGCGCGGCATCCCGGGGTCCGCGGACTCCGTGAAGGCCCGCCTCCAGGCCTCAACGTCCCCGAAGGCTTGGTCCGTCGTCACCCCGTGGCAGTGGTTGTCCACGACGGGTACATGAGTGAGATCTACGGCTTCCATGGGCCACCTCCGTCTATAGCATCACGTCCCCGCCGTTGGGGCCGAGGGTCTGGCCCACGTAGTACGAGGCCTCGTCTGAGGCGAGAAAGACCACCGTCGGGACGACCTCCTCAACCGCGCCGAAGCGCCGTATCGGGAGCGCGGCCTTGAGGGCTTCCTCCTGCTCCTCGCTCTCGGAGGGCATGATACCGGTCGAGATCGGCCCGGGCGCCACGGCATCGACCAGGACGCCCCGCCCGGCCACTGCCCTGGCGAGCGCTTTGGTGACGGCTATGACCCTGCCCTTGCTCGCGCAGTAGTGGGCGAGCTCCGGCGCCCCTACCTGCCCAAGCTGGGAGGCAACGTTGAAGATCCTGCCCTCCCCACGCCCCAGCATGTGCGGCAACGAGAAGCGGCAGCACAGGAACTTGCCGCGCAGGTTGATGATGAGCACCCGATCCCACTCCTTGACCGGCATCTGCTCCAGGGGCGATCGGGAGAGCACGCCCGCGCTGTTGACGAGAACGTCGATCCTCCCCAAGGCCTCGATGACCTCGCCGACCATACCCTGCACCTCACCCTCCCGCGAGACCGTCGGTCCGGACGTAGAGCCCACGTCGGCCCAGGCGCTCCACCCCCGGCAGCAACGGCGCGGCCTCCCCCTCCGGCAGGACGTCGGCCACGGCGACGTCGGCGCCCTCGGCGGCGAAGGCCTCCACGATGCCGCGCCCTATCCCCCGCGCCCCGCCGTTCACGACGGCGACCTTGCCCGCCAGCCTGCCCATCAGGTCTCTGGTCCCGGTTTTGGAGGGACCGTCGCCGCGGCGGCGAAGGCGACGGCCTGGGAGCGGGCGACGGCCCCTACCGCTTCGGCCGGCGGGAGGAACCGCGGGTGGTGGAGTGGCACGTCGGGGGTGTTCGGGGCGCCCCCGATGCCGACGAAGAGCATGAGCGTCGGCGCGACGCGGCCGTAGAAGCCGAAGTCGTCCGACCCGCACGACCGCATCGCCGGCGCCAGCCCGAAGCCGGCCTCCGGGAGCAGCGAGCGCGCCGCCCTCGCCAGGGCGGTATCGTTGACCGTCGCCGGCTCCCCCACCGTCGCCTCCACCCTTCCCGAGCAGCCGTGCGCCCTGGCGGTATTGGTCACGATCTCGCGGGCCATCTCCCTGAGCGGCTCCCGGTCCTCGGGATGAAGGGCGCGCAGCGTGCCACCTGCCTCCGCGAGGCCCGGTATGACGTTCTCGGCCGCCCCCGCGCGCAGCCAGCCCACGCTGAAGACTGCTGCGTGCGTCGGGTCCGTCCGGCGGCTCACCAGCGCCTGGAGCGCGACGACGACGTGGGAGAGGGCGAGGATGGGGTCGCGCGCGCGGTGCGGATACGCCCCGTGGCCGCCCGACCCTTCAACCACGATGCGCAGGTAATCGCAAGAGGCGTTAACGGGGCCGGGCTCCACGCTAACCGAACCCCAGGGGACGTTGGGATGGACGTGAGTGGCCACGACCGCGGCCGTCCCGCTGGCCAGCGTCCCACCTTTGACGACGAGGTCCGCACCAGACGGGTACGTCTCCTCGCTCGGCTGGTAGAGCGCGGCGAGGGGCTTCGGAAGTCGTCCTTCCATACGCCCCGCAGCCCGGAACACGGCGGCGAGGGCCGCCATGTGCACGTCGTGGCCACAGGCGTGCATGAGGCCATTCGCAGCGGCGAAGGGGGCGTCGGTCTCCTCCCTTATCGGCAAGGCGTCGAGCTCGGCCCGCACCGCGACGGCGTCCCCCGACGGGCCGACGCGCGCGACGAACCCCGTGCCCGCCACGGGTTCCATGCTTTCCGTCCCGAGGTCTTCTGCCACGAGACCTGCCGTGGCGCGCTCCTCGTGGCTCGGCTCAGGGCTGGCGTGCAGGCGTTCTCGCAGCGCCGTGGCCCGCGGAAGCTCGTCTTCTAGGGAACCGAGCAGCGCCCGGAGGAGGTCAGTAGGCACTCAGGTACCGCTCGCAGGCCTCCTCGGGGCTCGCGCCTTCGAGGAGGGAGATCTCGGTCCGCTTCACGGCCAGGTAGCAGTCCAGCAAATCCTTCGAGAACCAGGAGCGGACGACCCCGTCTGCTTCGAGGGCCCCGAGCGCCTCCTCAAGCGAAGCTGGCAGGGGACGCAGGCCCAGACGCTCCAGTTCCCCCTCATCGAGCTCGGAGGGATCGCCGGCCATGAGGTGCGCCTCGGGGAGGCCTTCCCGTATGCCGCGCAGCCCGGCAAGGACCAGGGCGGCGAGGGCCAGGTGCGGGCAGGCGGCCGCGTCGGCGGCGCGGAACTCCAGGTTGAGCTGGCGGGAGGGGTCGCCGCCTGCGAGACGCACGAGCGGCGGGATACGGATGGTCGCCTCCCTGTCTCTCTCCGCCATGTAGCCGAAGCCCGCGCTCCAGTGGTGGGGCCCGAGGCGCAGGTAGGAGATGACGCTCGGGGCGGTTATGGCGCAGAGCGCCGGCAGGTGCTCCAGGATGCCCGCGGCGAACCTGGCGCCGGTATGGCTGAGGCAGCCGGGCCTGCCGGCGTCGTAGAGGACGGGGACGCCGTCGGGGTCGACCAGGCTCATGTGCACGTGTACGCCGTTGCCGACGCCCCCGGGGTCCGCCATCGGCGCGAAGCTAGCTCGGTAGCCGAGCCTGCGGGCCACCTCGCGGAGCACCTCCCTGAAGGCGGCGGCCCTGTCGGCGGCGGCGAGGCCATCCGCTGGGGCGCAAGGGATCTCGAACTGCCCGGGGCCGTATTCCGGCAGGAAGACCTCCGGCTCCAGGCCGGCCTGCCGCAGCGCGGCCATCGCCAGCGGGCCGAAGGGCTCGACGAGCCGCTGGGCCTCGTACGAGAAGCCCGCCCCAGGCCTGAAGTCCGGGCTCCGCAGCAGGAACTCCTGCTCGAATGAGGCGACCAGGCGCAGCCCGGTCTCCCTTTCGAGCCGGGCGAGCGCGTCCTTGAGAAGGGTGCGCGGGCAGGAGTCCCAGGGGCTGCCGTCGGTGTTGGCGGCGTCGCAGAGAAAGAAGTGCAGCGGCGAGACGTCGTCCCAGAGGTTTACCCTAGTTTCGGTGGAGCCGTCGGGCAGGAGGCGCAGGTCCCCGAGCGACCCGAAGGGGTTCGGCTCGGCGATGGGACCGAAGGGGGTGAGCGCCTGATCCGCCGGCACCCATCCCACGCCCGCCCCCATCCGCCCCTCGACCTCAGGGGCCGGAACCGAGCGCCCCCGGTTCAGGCCCGAGAGGTCGCAGTGAAGAAAGCCGACTAGGGCCTCACCCCACAAGGTTCCCACCCCCTCCGCGGGCGGGCGAACCGTTGTCCCAGTGCCGCAGCTCGAAGCCCGCCTCCCCCAGCCGCGCGGCGAGGGCCTCCGCGGCCCGGGCGTCGCAGGCGCAGAGCACCCCGCCTTCGAGCCCGTCGCCCCGCTCGAGCGCCGCCGCTAAGGCCCCGACCGGCTGCAGGTGGTAGCCGCCCAGGCCGAGCTGCGGGTAGGTGTCGCGGAGAGCGACGAGGACGCCGCCCGGGCCGCAGACGCACGCCGCGACGGACAAGAAGTGCCCGCAGTCCCAGTCCGGCGGTGGCGCCTCCACCGTTCGTCCGGCCAGGTGATCCAACAGCAGCCTCGCCGGCGCGTGCGACCCCCACAGCCGCCCGGTGCGCAAATTGGCGATGAGGACGCACTCCGGGGCGCTGTCGACGGTGGTCTCGATGAGCGAGATCGTCGTCTCCACGGTCCACGGTCCCGCGACGGGGACGACAGCGAGCGCGTCGCCGGAGAGCTCCTCTATGCCCCGCGCTACACCCGCCGCGGACGTCCCGGCCGAGGCCCCGTCGGGCGCGAGGGGTAGGTCGGATGTGTAGTCGTTTCGGGGCGCGGCCCCGGGCGGGAGCCACTCAGCGGGGTCCCCCTCCGCGAGGGTCGTTCCGGCTAGCAGCGCGACCTCCTCCTGGCTCGTTAGGTGACCGGCGGCGGAGAGGGTCAGCGCCCCCCAGAACGCGCCGCAGAGTTGGTCCTTCTGCGGCATCTCGCGCTCGTGCAGCAGGGCGAAGTCCCCGGGACCGGGGAGGAGGTCTCCCCTAGCGGTGATCGGACCTTTCAACCGGTCGCGCCTCCCTTCTGTCTGTGCACATCAAGCGTTAGAACGATTAGCGGTATCGTCCGGCAACGACGGCGTCCAATATCTCACGCCGAGGCCCCACGTTCTAGCTCTACAACATCTCCGCTCGTCGTCAGGCCCCCGTCCGGGGCCCCGGGGACGGGGCAAGGCCCTCCTCGGCCATCAGCCTCTCGCCGGCGCGGCGCGTGGCGGCGTAGCGGACGAAGGTGACGAGGACGCCGGCGACCACCCAGAGGGCGGCGATGATCGGGTACCACGCCGCGGCGTCGGTCGGGTAAGGGTAAACGTTGCGCAGGAGCGTGTAGCCGATGACGAGCAGCGCCAGGAACGGCACGACGACCTCCCACGCGGCGACCCGCCGCTCGCCGGAGAAGAACAGCAGCTTTGCGGCGCCGATGGTGGCGAGGGCGTAGACGAGGAGCAGGATTAGGGTCCCGATCGTCCCCGAGGCCACGAACAGGTCGAACGGCGCCACGCCGAAGACCGACCAGCCGAGGACGATTATGACGTAGACGGTGACGGCGACGGCGGCCGTGGAGCGCACCGGGACGCCGTTACGGGCCGAGACGGTTCCGAGCGGGGGCGGGCCCACCTCGTCGCGAGAGAGCGCGTACAGCATCCGCGTGGCCCCCACCACGCACGCCAGCGCGCAGCCGAAGGCACTGACGGCTGCGCCGATCGTGATGAGCTCACCAACCCACCCGGCGACGAACTGGCTGCCGAGGTCCCCGAGCAGCGAGCCCGAGGAGGTAAAGTTCTCGACGCCCCTCGCGTCGGTCCCGAAGCCCATCACCTCGACGGCGGTGACAAAGACAAAGTACAGGCCGCCGAAGATGGCGACGCCCAGGATCGCGCGCGGTATGTCCCGGCGGGGCTCCCGTGCCTCCTCGCCGAGCGTCGCCGCCGCCTCGAACCCGGCGAAGGAGAGGAACCCGAAGACCACCCCGAGAAAAACCGCGGAGGCGCCGGTCCCCTGGGGCACGGTGAAGACCGAGAAGTCCAGGGTATTCCCGTTTGGGGCCGTGCCGGTCGCGAGCCTCACGAGGATGATGACGCTGACTATCAGGATCAGGGCCACCGTCGTGGCCTCGATGACCAGCAGCACCCTGGTCCCCTCCCGGATGTTCGAGGCCGCAAGCGCCCACACGCCCGCGAAGGCCACCGCTCCGACAGCGTACGGCGCCCATTCCGGCTGGCCCGTCCAGACGCCGAGGCTGTCCAGAAAGTCCGCGCCGAAGATCCCGGACGCCGTGGCCGTCACGACCCCGTAGAAGGTGTAGGTTCCCATGAGCGCCCACCCGGAGACGACGCCCGCCCGTGGACCCAGCGACGCGCCGACGAAGCCGTAGACGCTGCCGGCGTGGTTGAAGCGCTGGGTCAGCCGGACAAATGTCCAAGCGATAAGGAGCACCCCCACCGTCGCCAGCGCAAACGCGAGCGGGACGGCCCGACCGATGGTGCCCGCGGTCCCCTGGGGGTTTATGTTGGCGGCCATCGAGGGCGCCATGAGGGCGAGCGAGATCCCGACGGCCTCCCACAGTCGCAGCTCGCGCCGCAGGCGCGGCCCCTCGGCGCTGCCAGCGCTCCTTACTTCGGTAGCCATGCTGACCCCCTTGCTCTGTAGGATAAGGAGGATCGAGGGGCTCCTCGACCCGCCACGACGAATGCCTTCGGAGTCCAGACACCGGTGCCCGTGGGGGGCCGGCGCGGATTCTCCGCGCGCGGGGGCCGCACCCCCCGCGCATCCCCCCGAGCCCCACTCCAGACCTGCATCCCGACCCCCAGGGCTGAGCGTCATACCCCCGTTCCCCGCGCGGGTATGCGCAATATCTCACGTTCCATCCCCACATTCCACAGGCCCCGACCCGTCCATGTCAATAGACGCCTCGAACGGGAGGCGGACCGGAAAACCAACTTTGCCGTCGATCGGGAACGACGCCTCGGATCTCCATGGCGGGTGGTCGGAACCAATGTATAGTGGTTAAGCACTAACCGCGGTACGCCTTATGGGGCGAACGTGCTGGCCCTGAAATATGAACCCCCTTTGTGGTTGACGCGCGGAACCAACCTAAGCTCCTGACCATGCCGGCGGGGACCGCCTCGCTCGGCGGCGAGGGCAGCGATGCGGGGGTCCAACGGAGGTACCACGTCCGGTGCGAAAAACGCGCCCGAGGGAGGCAAAACCATGAGGGACCTGTCAGGTGCGAAGCATCCCGCCACTAAGGCCGTGTGGGCGGGCGAGGAAGGCTACCTTGCCGAAGGTGCTACGCAGGTGCCGATCGTGCAAAGCATCCCGTTCGGCTACGACGACCTCGACGAATGGATGGGCGTCGCCCTCGGCGAGCGCGAGGGGCACATCTACAGCCGCAACACCAACCCCACGACCCGGGCCTTTGAGGAGAAGGTCCGGGCGCTGGAGGGGGCGGAGGACTCGACGAGCTTCGCCACCGGGATGGCGGCCATCAGCAACACCCTTTACGCCTTTCTGAAGCCCGGTGATAGGGTCGTCTCCGTCAAGGACACCTACGGTGGGACGAACAAGATCTTCCTGGAGTTCCTTCCCAGGACGGGCGTGGAGGTGAGGCTCCTCGATACCACGGACCACGGCGCCATCGAAAAGGAGGTCGCCGAAGGGTGCGATCTGTTGTATTTGGAGACGCCGACGAACCCGACGCTCAAGCTGGTCGACATAGAACGCCTTTCGGAGGCCGGCCATAAGGCCGGGGCGGTCGTCGTGGTCGACGGCACCTTCGCGACGCCGATAAACCAGAGCCCGCTCGCCCTGGGGGCGGACCTCGTGCTCCACAGCGCCTCAAAGTACCTCGGCGGTCATGCGGACGCCCTCGGCGGGGTCATTTGCGGCCCGCACGAGCTCGTGCGGCGGGTGTACCATTACCGCGAGATCAATGGCGCAGCACTCGACCCCTTCGCCGCCTATCTCCTACTTCGTGGCCTGAAGACTCTCGAGCTCCGCGTCACACGTCACAATGAGAACGCAATGAAGGTCGCTCGTTTCTTGGAGGGGCACCCGTCGGTAGAACGGATCTTCTACCCCGGCCTGGAGTCGCACCCTCAGCACGAGCTCGCCAAGAGGCAGATGAGGGGCTTCGGTGGAATGTTGAGCTTCTCCCTCGTAGGCGGGTACGAGGCGGTCAGGGACTTCCTACCGCGCCTCCAGCTCGCACACCGCGCGGCGAACCTCGGGGCTCTCGAGACTACCGTGGGACCCCCCGCCACCACGAGCCACGTCGAGTCCAGTGCCCTCGAGCGCGAGGCGATGGGCATACCCGAGTCGCTCGTGAGGTACTCGACTGGCATAGAGTACGCCGACGACCTGATCTCGGACTTGGACTACGCGCTGTCCGCCGCCAGCGCCCCCTTCGCGCGCCCCGGGGCTCAGTGAGGTGCGCTAGTGCCGAACGGGGTAGAACGCCGACGACTAGTATATATGTTGGTCCTTGCACAAAGGCTTGGCTAACGGTTGGTGAGCTGGTTCTTGGTTCGCGCTTCTCCTGTAGAGAAGCATTTTCTACAGGGGAGCCGAGGGGATTCGAACCCCTGACCTCCGCCGTGCAAAGGCGGCACGACGCTTTGCTTGACATTTCCGGGGTTTGCAAAATCGCTGCAAACAAGCGCATTTCTACTCTATCGCTTTTCCTGGTATTTCAGGAGATTTACTCGGGTTGCTGCACGGTTGCTGCGCAGGTAGGCGACGGTTACCGAGTTGCATCAGTCCTTCAAGAAGCGTAACTATTCGCCGACGCAGGCTTGGTGCTTCGGTACTGTCCAAACGCATCTCACGGGTCGGACTTGCACGATGGCGCGCGTTTATCCGCCCCCACCACATGTGGTGACGAAGATCCACGGTGGATGATAATGCTCCGTATGTATCCTCCCTCCTGAGCCACAGACTATTCACAAAGGCGCATGCGGAATTCGGAGAATTTCTAGTCCACGCACTCGGGTGAATTGCGTAGGATGTGGCGGCGCTCGCTCCGGGGAGGATGCGTTGGGGAGCCTCGGTGGGAGCAGGAGACCTATCTGCGTTGCCCAGCGTATAGGGGGAAGCGCACGGTCATAAAGCGTCCGCAGGTCGAGCCGGTCGATCTCCCAGGGATCAGCTGCCATGCCGCAACCGTAGGGCCGTCACCGCCGCAGCTCCGCCACCTTTTCCAGCCGCCCCAGCTTGTGCGGGTTGCGGATCGCGTAGATGCGGGCGATCCGGCCGTCCTCGACCACGAAGGTGACCGCCGTGTTGAACTCGCCGGCCGGGTCGATCCGGGCCGCCGGC
>CADCUZ010000043.1 GCA_902806015.1 uncultured Rubrobacteraceae bacterium | reverse complement strand
AGACTACGGTCAACGATCAGCTCGGGGTCAACGTGCCATGGCAGGTCTTCGCCGTGCTCATGATCGTCTTGAACGCGGTCCTCGCCTATTTCGACATCAACTTCACGGCGAAGGTGCTCGCCGTGGTCCTTATAACCGAGATAGCGATGCTGGCCCTGATGGCTATCGGGGTGTTGTTCGCCGGGGGTGGGCCGGACGGAATACCGCTGTCCCCCGTCAACCCGGTAAACGCCTTTACCGGACCCGCCGCCGGGCTTGGCCTGTTCTTCGCCTTCTGGTCTTGGGTAGGATTCGAGTCGACCGCGATGTACGGCGAGGAGTCGCGTAACCCGAAGAGGGTCATCCCGCGGGCGACGTTCATCGCCGTGATCGGGGTCGGGCTCTTCTACGTGTTTGTATCCTGGATGGCGATTGCCGGCACCGGCCTGAGCCAGTCGGTCACGCTCTCGCAGGAGAATCCGTTCGCGTTGTTCTTCAGCCCGACCCGCGAATTCGTCGGCGGGTGGGCCGTAGTGCTCTTCCAGTGGTTGATCATCACCGGCTCATACGCCTGCGGCCTGGCCTTCCACAACTGTGCTTCGCGCTACCTCTACGCGATCGGCCGCGAGGGTTTTATCAACCGGAACCTCGGGCGCACCCATCCGACGCACGGATCGCCTTACATAGCGTCGTTCACCCAGACCGCCATCACTGTAGTGATAGTGGGCCTCTTCTGGGCCACCGGACAGGACCCTTATCTCGGCCTCTACGTGTTGATGGCCCTCCTCGGAACGTTCGCGATCCTCATCGTCCAAACCCTCTGCTCTTTCGCGGTCATCGGCTACTTCCGCAAGAACCACCCCGAGGCGCGGCACTGGTTCCGCACGTTCTTGGCCCCACTGATCGGGGGCATCGGGATGGCCGTTGTGGTGGTGTTGCTGATCCTGAACCTCGGCGTCGCAGCGGGAGATGCCTCCGAGACCCTGCTCTTTAAGCTGATCCCTTGGATCGTCGTGGGGGTCTTCCTGGCCGGGATAGCCCTCGCGCTCTACCTGCGCTCCAGGCGCCCGGACCAGTACGCGCTGATCGGACGGATCATCTACGAGGAGACCATGGAGCGGCCCGACACCGACCTCGACGACGACGGCCGAGGCGACCATGCGGTCGACCCCGCGAGGCCGTAAACTGAAAAACACAACCACGACGGGAAAGGAGTAGACCGTGGCCATATCCCAAAGGCCGGCCGCCGTGGCCGACCACCCGCTGGCACCCCTCTCGCTCGACGAGGTCCAAACCGCGGTACGCATCGTACGCGAGGAACGCGCCCTCGGGCCGAAGCACCGCTTCGCCGGCCTCACCCTCAACGAGCCGCCGAAGGATGAGGTGCTCGCCTATAAGGCGGGGGATCCCTTCGAGCGCGAGGCCCTCGCGGTCATCCTCGACGGGAACGACGGCTCGACGTACGAGGCGGTGATCTCGCTGATGCAGGGCGCAGTCACCTCATGGACCCACGTCCCGGACATCCAACCGCCCATAGTGCTCGAGGAGTTCGACGAGTGCGAGGCGGCCTGTAAGGAGAGCCCGGAGTTCCAGGAGGCCCTGCGCAAACGCGGCGTCGAGGACATGGACCGCGTACTCGTCGACCCGTGGTCGGCCGGGAGCTACGGCGATGAGGAGGGGCGGCGCCTCTCCCGCGCGCTGACCTGGGTATACGTGGAGGACGACCACAACGCCTACGCGCACCCAGTCGACAACCTCGTGACCATCGTGGACCTGAACACGATGGAGGTCGTCAGGGTAGAGGACCACGGCGTCGTGCCCATCCCGCAGGAGTCGGGGGCCTACGAGCCGAACGGGCGGCCGGCGCGCGCGGACCTGAAGCCGCTGGAGATCACCCAGCCCGAGGGCACGAGCTTCGAGGTGGACGGGCACGAGATCCGTTGGCAGAAGTGGAGCTTCCGCATCGGCTTCACCCCGCGCGAGGGGCTCGTCCTCTACACCTTGGGCTACGACGACGGCGGGAAGACGAGGCCCGTACTCTACCGCGCCTCCCTCTCTGAGATGGTCGTCCCCTACGGCGACCCGCGCCCCGGTCAGTGGCGCAAGAACGCCTTCGACGCTGGCGAGTACAACGTAGGGGCTTTAGCCAACTCGCTCGAGCTCGGCTGCGACTGCCTCGGCGAGATCCGCTACTTCGACGCCGTGATGGTCAACGGCGCGGGCGACCCGGTCGTCATAAAGAACGCCGTCTGCCTGCACGAGGAGGACGCAGGTCTCGGCTGGAAGCACTACGATATGCGGGCCGACACGGCCGAGGTAAGACGCTCTCGCCGGCTGGTGATCTCGTTTATCGCAACCGTGGCGAACTACGAGTACGGTTTCTACTGGAACCTCTACCAGGACGGCACGGTCGAGTTCGAGGCCAAGCTCACAGGCATCGTCTCCACCGGCGCGGTCGGGCCGGACTTGAACCCCAAGCACGGCCAGCTCCTCAACCGTGAGGGTCTGTACGCTCCGATCCACCAGCACTTCATGAACTTCCGGCTCGACCTCGACGTGGACGGCCAGAACAACAAGATATACGAGGTGCACACCGAGGCGATCCCGCCGGGCGACGAGAACCCGCACGGCAACGCGTTCTTCTCGAAGTCCACCCTGGTAGGGCGCGAGTCCGAGGCCCGGCAGACCGTCGACTCCACATCGGCGCGCCACTGGCGAATCGAGAGCACGGAGACCACGAACAAGGTCGGTGACCCGTGCGCCTACCGTCTGATTCCGAAGACCAACGTCCTCCCATTCTTCCAGCCAGACAGCCCGATCGCCGATAGGGCCGGCTTCGCCACGAAACACTTCTGGGCGACCCAGTTTACGCCCGAAGAACGCCACGCGGCCGGTGCCTACCCCAACCAGAACCCGGGGGACGGCCTGCCCGCCTACACCGAGAAAGACCGCCCGCTAGAGGGCGAGGACGTGGTCGTCTGGTACACCCTCGGCGCTCACCACGTCGTGCGGCTCGAAGACTGGCCGGTAATGCCGGTCCAGCACGCCGGTTTCAAGCTCGAGCCTGTGGGCTTCTTCGACGAGAACCCCGCGCTCGACGTGCCCCCGCCCTCGAACGGTCACTGCCAACACAACGGCGGCTGATCCAAACCCAGAGGGGCGCCCGCGGATGGTGAACGGGCGCCCCTTTGGTACGCGGCTTTTTCAAGTCGGACGCCCGGGCGGTGCTCCCCTGCTCAGCGCGCCCTTCCTTTAGGAACCGTCCATCGTCGTGTACCGGCCGGTGCCGCTCGGTTGCCCGGTCTCCCCTATGGCGTCCTGGTTACCGTAGTTGATGATGGCGAGGAAGCGGATCGGCACCTCCACCAGCCGCTCCGGCCCGTGGGCTGTTTCGCCACGGAAGGTGAGCGAATCGCCCGGTTCAAGCAGGTAAGTGAACTGCCCGTGACGGTACTCGATCTTGCCCTCGATCACGTACAAGAATTCGATCCCCGAGTGCTCGAAGCGCGGGAACACCTCGCTCTTGTCGGTTATGGTTATGAGGAACGGCTCGAAAAACTGGGGGGTAGGCCCTTTGTCGTAGGCCAACAGATGGTAGGTGTGGCCCTTCTTCGTCCCGCGGCGCACGACCTCTATGCCCTGACCGGCCTTGACCAGTTGGGCCCCGCCGACGGGCACGTCGTAGTTGCTGAACATGGTCGAGAGCGTAACGCCTAAAGCTCTCGCCACCTTCGTCAGGGTACTTAGGCTTGCGGAGGTCTGCCCGTTCTCGATCTTGCTGAGCATCCCCCGGCTGATGTCGGCCCGGGCCGAGACGTCCGCGAGGGTCAGGCGCTGCTCCAACCTGTACTTGCGCACGAAGTTCCCCAGGTGCTGATCCGGGGTAAGTTCCCCGCTCGGGGCACCGCCGTCTTCTTTGGCCATCGTCATAAACCGCGAGCCCGCCCCATGGTCGCCTCCGCAACGTCGTGACGAATCTGTGCCCCCATCACTTTACCACCGGCCTGCGTACCGGCTAAAGTCGGCGGGTCGGGCGTGCCCCTCCGCCAGGTTCGGTGCCTTCGGGTCCGCCGATAGGACGGTAGGGTCACGCTCTAGAAGCCCGTGAGCCCCGGGATCCAGTCGGTGCCGGCCAAGGGTACCTTCGCCATGGCGGCTGACTCGATGGTAAGCGCCACTAAGTCTTCCCGTTCCAGATGGTGCACGTCGGACTTGCCGCAGGCGCGCGCGAGCGTCGCCACCTCCATGTTGAGCACCTGCAGGTAGTTGCGGACCCTCTTAGCCCCCCACCCGGGGTCGACCCTTTTCTCGAGCTCAGGGTCCTGGGTGGTTATGCCGACCGGGCAGCGGCCCGTCTGCATGTGGTGGCACACACCGGGCCTGGTCCCGAGCTTCTCGTAGTCCTCCGCGGCGCTGACCGGGGTCTTGCCGTCCTTATACCAGACGTGATCGTTGCATCCCAGGGCCAGCAACACCGCCTGGCCGATGGAGACTGCGTCCGCCCCTAAGGCTATGGCCTTCGCCACGTCCGCGCCGGTGCGTATGCCGCCTGAGACGACGAGCTGGACCTCGCCCTTCACGTCCAGCTCTTCTAGGGCGGCGTTCGCCTGCACGACCGCGGCCAGCGTGGGGATGCCGGCGTGCTCTATGTACACGTCCTGGGTCGCGGCCGTGCCGCCCTGCATCCCGTCCACGACCACGACGTCGGCCCCCGCCTTCACGGCGAGCTTCACGTCGTTCTCGACTCTGGTCGCCCCGATCTTGACGTAGATGGGGATCTCCCAGTCCGTTATCTCGCGCAGCTCCTCGATCTTTATGGTCAGATCGTCGGGGCCGGTCCAGTCCGGGTGGCGGCTTGCCGAGCGCTGGTCTATCCCCGCGGGCAGGGTCCTCATGGAGGCGACGCGCTCGCTGATCTTCTGCCCGAGCAGCATGCCCCCGCCGCCAGGCTTGGCCCCCTGGCCGATGACCACCTCGACGGCGTCGGCCCTACGCAAGTCGTCTGGGTTGAAGCCATAGCGCGAGGGCAGACACTGGTAGACCAGCATCTTGGACGCCCGGCGCTCCTCGTCCGTCATCCCGCCGTCGCCCGTCGTGGTGGAGGTACCGACGGCCGAGGCCCCCCGCCCCAGGGCCTCCTTCACGTTCGCCGAAAGAGAACCGAAGCTCATGCCGGCGATGGTTATCGGGATGTCTAGCTCCAGGGGCCTCCTGGCGTTGCGGCTGCCGAGCACAGTCCTCGTCTCGCACCTCTCGCGGTAGCCTTCGAGCGGGTAGCGCGAAGCGGAAGCAGTCAGGAAGACGAGGTCGTCGAAGTGTGGCACCTTGCGCTTGGCGCCCATGCCGCGGATGTCGTAGATGCCCCGGTTGGCGGCCTTTCGGACCCAGGCCTGGACGTCCCGGTTGTACAGGTGGCTCTCCTGGCCGCCGTGGGTGACCGCGTCGTTCTCCTGCAAGGCGTGGATGACCTCATCGTCTGGCTTATCCGTCATCAATTAATACTCCTGGTCGTGTTCAGAGTTCCAGTGGTAGAGCTCTCTGGCAGAGGCGACGCGCTTGAATTCCTCCGGGCGATGGTCGTCGAAGCCCGCGCGCTCCAGCAGGCCCGCCAGGACCACGTAGTCTTCTTCGGACATCGGTTCTTCCTGGGCGTCGGCGCCGAGGCTCTTGATCTCGCCGCGCACGTAGATTACCGCCTCATACAGCGAGTCGCCCAGCCCGTCGCCCGCGTCACCGCAGACGACCAGGTGGCCCTTCTGCGCCATAAAAGCGGAGAAGTGGCCGACGTCGCCCCCCACGACTATGTCGTTTCCTTTCATGGAGATCCCGCAGCGCGACGAGGCATCTTTTTCTATCACCACAAGGCCGCCGTGGCCCGAGGCCCCGGCGCACTCCGAGACGTATCCCTCAATCCGTACCACGCCGGACATGATGTTCTCGGCTACGCTCCAGCCGGCGCTGCCGTGGACCGTGATCTCGGCCTGCTTGTTCATCCCACCGACGTAGTAGCCGGCGTTGCCCATGACCTCCACCTTGACCGGCGTGTCCAGCCCCACCGCGATGTGGTGGGCTCCGTCGGGGTTTAGGACCCGGACCTCCTCCAAGCCGTCTTTGGCCACCCTGTGGTGCAGGTAGTTGTTGAGCTCGCGTACCGGGGACTTGCTCAGGTCCCACTCTAGCGCTTTGCGGCTACGGACTTCTTGTTCCATACAAAGATCTCCTCGGGGCCCGGCTCGAAGACGTCGGCGTCGTTTATACCGGGCAGGTAGGCCAGGGAACGGAACTCGGACGAGATGGCGACGTAGTCGTCGGTCTCGGCTACCACGGCGGGCTTGCAGGCGAAGGGGTCACGCACCAGCGCAAGCTCGTCTTTGGTCCCGATCAGGAACGTGTAGAAGCCGTCGAGCTCCTCGAACCCGGCCTCTATGGCCGCCTCCAAATCGTCGCCCTCGCGCAGCCGCCACTCCAGGAAGCGCGCCGCCGCCTCCGTGTCGTTGTCTGTGTCGAAGTGCATGCCCCGCCGCTGGAGCATGCGCCTGAGGTTGTTCGGATTGGACAAGGACCCGTTGTGTATGAGGCAGAAGTCCTCGCCGACCGTGAACGGGTGGGCGTGCGCCCAGGTCACGGCCGACTCCGTTGCCATGCGGGTGTGCGCCACAACGTGGCTCCCCACGAGGTCCCGGAAGCCGTAGCGCTCCGCTATGTCGGCGGGGTGCCCGGTGTCTTTGTAGACCTCAATGGACCGGCCCACGGAGAGCAGGCTCACCTCCGGGTGCTCCTCGACAACCCAGCGCCACGCTGCCTCGGCCAAGCCGTGCGGCACGACCACGGCGTGGTTGTCGTTCGCCTCGAAGGTCACCTCGCGGTCGAGGTGGTCCCGCATCCCGTCCGCGAAGGCGTGCCAGTCGAGGCCGCCTTCCGGGGCGTACAGGCTGAACTTGCGCGCATCCTTCTCTTCGACCTCGTCCGTGTAGGCGGCCAGGCCCGCCGAGTCGCGCCCGCGCGTGGCCATGCCCTCGAGCATCTCCGTCCCGAGCCTGCCGAGCAGCTCGCGCTTGTCGGGGTCCTTTATTAGCAATCCTACAATGCCGCACATGGTTTTCCTCCTAGCTCCAGAACTCCAGGTACCGTTCCACTTCCCAGTCCGAGACGTGGCGGTTGTAGTTGTCCCACTCCTGGCGTTTGATCTCTATGTATTCCTGCACGAACTCTGTTCCGAGCGCCTTGCAGATGACGCCGTCCGCCTCCAGCGCGTCGCACGCCTGGTTCAGGGTGTGCGGCAGCAGGTCGATGCCCTTATCCTTAAGCTCCTCGCCCGAGAGGTCGTAGAGGTTCTCCGTGCGCGGCTCGCCCGGGTCGAGGTCGCGCTCGATGCCATCGAGCCCCGCTGCGATCAGCGCGGCCGTCACGAGGTAGGGGTTGGACCCCGAGTCGGACAGGCGCAACTCCAGGCGGCCAAAAGGCACCCTGACCATGGCCGAACGGTTGTCCGGGCCATAGCTTACGTGGGCGGGCGCCCACGTGGCCCCCGAGAGCGAGCGTCCCACCACGAGCCGCTTGTACGAGTTCACCGAGGGCGCCGCCAGCGCTGTGAGCGCCGGCGCGTGAGCCACCAGTCCGCCGAGGAACTTGTAGGCGAGGTCCGACAGGCCCATGTCCTTCGGATCGTTCTCGTCCGTAAAGAGGTTCACACCGCTGTCGTCGTTTATGGAGTGGTGGATGTGCATGCTGTTGCCGGTGCGGTTGGAGAACGGCTTGGGCATAAAGGAGCAGACCATGCCTGCCTCGCGGGCCACCTCCACGGCCGCCATCCTGAAAAACACGATGTTGTCGGCGGAGGAAACGCAGTCCTTGTGGAAGAAGTTTATCTCGAACTGCCCGTTGGCGTCCTCGTGGTCGATCTGGTAAACGTCAAGGCCGACCTGCCCTAGGCTCTCCGAGATCTTCTCCAGGAAGCTGCGCTGGCGCGCTAGCCCCTTGTAGTCGTAGCAGGGCTTCTCCAGGTCGTCCGTCGTGTCGGCTGGGCTCAGCTTCCCGTTCTCCCGGGACAGCAGGTAGAACTCGGGCTCCAGCCCGGTGTACAGGGTCCAGCCGCGCTCCTTGAGGCGTTCGGCCTGTTTTTTCAGGACGACCCTGGGGTCGTAGTGCCAGGGCTCTCCACGCATGTGCCCCTCACACACGATGCGGGCGTAACCCGGCATCCACGGCACGAGCGACAGCGTAGAGAGGTCTCCCACCGCCATGTAGTCGGGCGTCTCCGGCCCAAGCCCGAGGCCGCCGACGGCGAAGGCCGCGAAACCGGCCCCCTCGGTCACCACCGTCTCGAAGTGCTCGACCGGGACGGCCTTGGTCTTCGAAACCCCGTGGATGTTGACGAACTGCGCGAGCACGTAGCGCACGCCGTTCTGCTCCAGAAAGTCCTTGGCCTCCTGCAGGTTCATCCGTCCTCCTTTCCCATGGATGCCTCCACGGTCGTCCCTTACCCCCCGCCGTACAAAGCGGAGAGCCCCACCACCCCGCCGCCGAACTCGTCCATGATCTCCCGCAGCTCTTCCCAGAGGTACATGCCGTAGGGCGAGCTGCACCAGATCCGGAACGTTCGGGTTCCCTCTTCCACCCGCGGCAGCACCACCGCCGAGATCACGGCGACGCGCGTGAGCACAACCGGGCGCGCATCATGATCGAGGGAGCCGAAGTCCACGCCGCAAACCTGCAACATGACCTCCCCGGCCCGCTCGCCCGTCAGAGCGAAGGCCGCGTCCTGGCGCAGCACGGGGTAGATGCCCCGCGCGCCCGAGTTCAAGGTGTTCCCCAGCCCCTCCGTGACGGTCCCCTCGGGACCGTCTTCGACTAGGAACTCGTTCCTGCCCAATCGGGCGACCAGCCCCCGCCCGTCGGGGAGGTACGACCAACTGTTCGCCGGCTCCGGCACGCCGATGCCGTGATCTTCGAGCCACGGGTGGGCGTTCGGGCCCTTGACGCCGAGGCGCTTGAGGGCGCTCGTGTCGCAGAGGGCGAGCCGCTCCTTGAGGCCGGCCTCGCCCGTCGGGTCTCCGAAATGGAGTGCGGCCGGCGTGGTACCGATCCGGCCCCACCCGGGATCGAGGCGTTCGAGCGCGTCGTGTACCGGGCTGCGCGTGACGACGGCGCCTTCCATCACGCCTGCCCTCCCTGGTAGGAGACCTCTCTTTGCCCGCCTTTCTGGCGGGAGTTGTCCGGGTCGTAGAACGGGACCTTCACCACCTCGGCGTCCACCAGCGCGCCGCCGTCGGCCCGAATCTGGAAACGCGAACCGACAGATCTATCGGCGGGCAGGAACGCCAGCCCTATGACCCTGCCCAGGGCCTCGCTGTAGGCGATGCTGGTCACCCGGCCGATGATTTCGCCGGCCTCTATGGCCAGGTGGCACTCCTTGGGTCTTGGTTCCCCGTCTCCGTACACCAACGCGAAGCCGGCGAGCTTGCGGTCCTGGGTTCTCTGCCCGATCAGGCGCCGGTCCTCGCCCCCGCGTTGCTCTTCTTCCCGGCCCCTCTTTTCGAGGATCTTGAGGGTGCGCTGCCCGATAAAGAAGGGTTTGTCGAGCTTCACGGCCCACCCCATGTTCGCCTCCCACGGGTTCGTGAGGCCGTCTGTGTCCTGGCCAACGATCACGTGCCCCTTCTCGAGGCGCAGACGCCGCTGGGCCTCGACGCCAAACGGCCTTATGCCGGAGGCTTTCCCGGCCTCCGTGATGGCGTCCCACGCGTGGAGCCCGCCGTCTGCGGGGACATGCACCTCGTAGCCGAGTTCGCCGACGAAGCCGACGCGCATGACGCGGGCGGGCACGCCGGCGACCCCGCCCTCGCGCACGCCGAGGTACGGGAACGCCTCCTCCGAGAGGTCCAGGTCGGTCAGGCCGGAGAGCACCTCACGCGAGCGCGGGCCTGCGAGGTTCATCGCGGCGAAGGCGTTGCTGTAATTAGTGACCTCGGCGTCGAGGCCCCAGACCTTGACCCACCGCGTCATTTCCCTGTACAGGGCGTCGACGCCCGAGGTGGTCGCCGTCAGGTAGAAGTGTTCGTTGGAGAGCCTGGCGCACACGCCGTCGTCCGTGATCGTTCCCGCCTCGTCGGTCATCAGGGCGTACCGGGTCATCCCGACCTTGAGCTTCGCGAACTTCCCGGTGCAGATCCGCTCGACGAGCTCCAGCGCGTCGGGCCCCGCGACCTCCAGCTTGCCCAGCGTCCCGACGTCTATGAGGCCGACCCCCAGCCGGACCGCCCGGACCTCGTCGAGTATCGCGTCTTCGCGCCGCCTCCCGGGCGTCGCGTAGTACTCCGGCCTGAACCAGTCCCCGGCGCGCATAAAGACCGCGCCGCGCTCCTCGTGGCGGCGGTGCATCGGCGTCCGGCGGGCGGGGTGGAAGCTGCGCCCGGCCAGCACGCCCATCGGCACCGGGTGGAAGAAGGGGCGGGAGGTGATCGTGCCGGTCTCCTCGACGGTCTTGGTCATCAGCCGCGCCACGATGCGGATGCCGTTGGTGTTCGAGTGTTTGCCCTGGCTCGGCCCCATCCCCAGAGTGGCGAAGCGGTTGACGAGCGCGATGCTGTCGAACCCTTCCTGGATGGAGTTCTTTATGTCTTTGAGCTGCACGTCCTCGTCGAGGTCGACGAACGCCATGCCCTTGGGGTGGTCGTAGACCGGGTAGGGGTGGCTGGGCGCCGGGCCGGGGTGCCGGGCCACCTCCGCCGGTACGTCCGCCGCTTTGCCCTCTCCGACGTGGCAGGCGGCCAGGATACCGGCGCGTTCGCCGTCGCGGACCTTGTCTTCGGTTCGGTAGACGCCGTTGACGCGGCCGGAGGCGAAGATCCCATCGGCGAGTTCGACGGGGACGAACTGGTGCAGGTCATGCGAGTAGCCAAGCCTGCAGCCCGACTGGGCCAGCAGGGCGGCGTTCGCGGCCCAGCCGACGCTCATGGAGATCCCGTCGCACCCAACCTCAAATGCCCTGCTCGGGATGGGGTTGTTCTGCACGTCGAGCGGTGCGATGATCGCCCCCCCGACCCCGAGGCCCTTCTTCGCGGCCCTGGCCTCGTACACGCAGTGACCCGTATACACTCTGACCCCCGCCTCGCGTACGGCGTCCCCGAGCTCCGACTCCTCGCCGTCGTGGCGCAGGTCCACCACGGCGGCGACCTCGACGCCGGCCCACAGCAGGTCGAGCGCCACCCCGTAGGCGTCGCTGTTGGCCGCGAGGACGACGCCCTTATCGAAGGGCTTGACGGCGTAGCGGTGGATCAGACGCAGCGCCGCGGACCCGAGCATGACGCCGGGCATGTCGTTGTTTCTGAACACGGCGGGCTGCTCCATCGCCCCGCCCGCCACGACAACGGACCCGGCCCGCATCTTGGTCATCCCGTCTTCCCTGTGGACGAGCGGGACCCAATGCTCCTCGAAGTGGGCGCTCGCCACGGTCTCCGCCCGGTACTCCACGTTGGGGCTCGCCTCGACCCTCCGCAACAGGTCGGCGAGCATCCCGTCCGCCCTCCCGTTCGCGCCCTCCGCGTAGGTGAGGGTCCCGCCGGGGCGGGCGTTCTCGTCCACGAGGACGACCTTCGCCCCGGCCTGACCGGCCGCCGCCGCCGCCGCCAGCCCCGAGGGGCCGGCGCCCACCACGAGAACGTCGGCGAAGCCGTAGCCTTTGCCCCAGTGACGCCGGTCCTCGTCGGGCGTGACGTATCCCAGCCCGGCGGCCTTGCGTATGAGCCTCTCGTAGTATGGGAAGAGCTTCGCCGGTTTGTGGAACGACTTGTAGTAGAAGCCGACGGGCAGGAAGCGCGCGAGGCGGTTGTTGACCTGCCCGAGGTCCATCTTGAGCCCGCCGACGGTGTTGACCGCCCTGAGCTTCTGGCCCCCTTCGAGCGGGGTCACGTCGGCCCTGATGTTTAAGAGGGAGCGGTCCTGCACCATGACGTTCACGTCGTGGTCGGCGAAGCTGAAGATTCCGCGCGGACGGTGGTACTTGAAGCTGCGTCCGAGCAGCCGCCGGCCGGAGGCCCAGAGGGCGCTGCTTATGGTGTCCCCTGCGAAACCGGTGTGCTTTTTACCTTCGAACGAGAACTCGAGCGGCCTGTTGCGGTCGATCCACTCGCCTCTTTGCGGGGCCAGGCGCTCAGCCATGCCCCACCTCGTCCCCGTACAGGTAAGTCTTCTGTACGTCGTTGGTGCCGGTGTCGCGCTCGGCCACGAACCAGGTACCGCTCGCGAGATGGTACCACCACTCGCGCCTGAGTCCTGGCGCCCCGTTGCGGTTGTACACGTAGTCGGTCCACTCTGCGTCCGTGGCGACGTCGGGATCCGGCATCTCCCGCAGCTCGCCGCCAAAGACGAACTCCTGGACGGGCCGCGGGCCGTTTATCGGGCAGTTCAGTATCTTCATCTCTGTGTCTCCCCTACCTAGTGCCCCACCGACGCGGCGCCCTTCTCGCCGGTCAACTCCAGGTTCTCGAAACGGGAGAGCCTGAAGGCGTGGATAAGCTCAGGCTCGCGGTCGGTGGCGACGGTCTGGGCCATCGTCTTGCCGCTAACAGGGGTGGCCTTGAAGCCCCAGGTCCCCCAGCCGGCGTCGATGTAGAACCCGTCCACCGGGGTCCTGCCCATGATCGGGGCGAAGTCCGGCGTCATGTCGCACAACCCCGCCCACACGCGCAGTATCTTCACGTTCGACAGGAACGGGAAGAGGTCGAGCATGTGGCCGGAGAGCCCCTCGGCGAACTCCAGCGTGGAGCGCATCGAGTTCAGCTCGTACGGGTCGGTCGACCCGCCCATCACGAGCTCCCCGCGGGAGGACTGGCTCACGTACACGTGCAGGCTGCCGGAGACTATGATCTTGTCGAGGAAGGGCTTTAGCGGCTCGGTCACGCACGCCTGCAACGGCCTGACCGTGAGCGGCGTGCGCAGCCCGACCATGTCCGCGATCGAGGGCGTCCACCCGGCCACCGCCGAGAGCACCCTAAGGGTCTTCACGTAACCCCTGTTGGTGCGCACCCCGACGACCCGGTCGTTCTTCACGTCTATGCCGGTGACCTCGGTGCCCTGGTGGATCTCCACGCCCCGCTCGTCGGCGCCCGCCCCGTAGCCCCACGCGACGGCGTCGTGCCTGGCGATGGCGCCCGGCGGGTGGTAAAGGGCGCCCATGATCGGGGCGTCCCCCCCGCACGTCAGGTCTATCGGGGGACACGCCGCCTTTACGTCCTCCGGCTCGACGTACTCCGAGTCGACCCCCATGTGCTTGTTGACCTCGGCCCGCCAGCGCATGGTCCGTATCGAGGAGTCGCTGTGCGCCAGCGTGAAGTGCCCGCGCTCGGAGTAGAACAGGTTGAGGTCGAAATCGTTCGACAGGTCCTTGAACAGCCGGATGCTCTCGTCGTAGAACTTTACGCCCTCCGGCGTGAGGTAGTTCGAGCGAATGATCGCCGTGTTCCGGCCCGTCCCCCCCGCCCCGATGTACCCCTT
>CADCUZ010000042.1 GCA_902806015.1 uncultured Rubrobacteraceae bacterium | reverse complement strand
GGCGCCGGCGAGGATGCCGACGAGGAGGGCGAAGGCGAAGTCGCTCAGGGTGGATTCCCCGAAGACGAGGAGGGCGGTTATGGGGATCAGGGTGAAGATGGAGGTGTAGATCGAACGCCTGACGACCTGCCGGATGGAGGTGTTGACCATCTCGTCGAAGCGGCGGCGGTTGTACCCGACCGTGGGGGCGTTCTCGCGGATCCTGTCGAAGATGATGATGGTGTCGTAGAGCGAGTACCCGAGCACCGTCAGCACCGCGACCACCGTCACCAGGCTCACCTCCCGGCCGAAGATGGCGTAGAAGCCGATGGTAAGCAGGACATCGTGTATCAGGGCGGCCATGGCCGCGATGGCGAACGAGAACTCGAACCGGACGCTGATAAACGCCACTATGATGAGCAGCGCCGCCGCGACGGCCTGCAGGGCTTGGTTCCTGAGCTGCTCCCCGAAAGCGGGGCTCACGCTCGTGGCGCTCACCTCCGCCCCGAGCGCCTCCGACAGCGCGCCCTCGACCTCCCGGCTCTCCCCCTCGCTCAGGACCGGCGTCCGGACCTCGTAGCCGTTGTTGCCGAGGGTGGTCACCACCGATTCTTCCGCGATATTGGGCGGGAGGGCGTCTGTCACCTCCCGCTCACTCAGCTGGCGGTCTGCCCCCGTCGCGGTGAACTGGGCGCCGCCCTGGAAGTCTATGCCCAGGTCCAGGCGGCCGATGGCGATTGCAAGGACGCCCAGGGCGAGCAGCACGCCGGAGATCGCGAACCAGCGCCGGTATCCCCCCACGAAGTCCACGCTCGGGAACACGGCCTACCTCGCCCCCGCCGCGGGCCGCTGCGCAGAGACGGTGTTCTTGGCGACGCCCATCATGCCAGGGGAGAGCTGGACCCCGCGTCCGGAGAGCAGGCCCAGGAGGGCGCGAGTGACGACGACGGCGGTGAACATGCTCAAGATGACGCCGATCACCAGCAGGACCGCGAATCCCCGGACCGATCCCGTGGAGAGGGCGAAGAGTATGAACGCGGTGATCAGGGTGGTGACGTTCCCGTCTAGGATCGCCCGGAAGCCCCGGTCGTAGCCGGCTTGGATCGCCGCGCGCGGCGTCCTGCCCCGCCTGACCTCCTCCTTGATCCTCTCGAAGATGACCACGTTGGCGTCCGCCGCAACACCGATGGACAGGACTATCCCCGCGATCCCCGGCAGCGTCATCGTCACCGGCACAGCGACGACTATCCCCCACATCAAGAACGCGTAGACGAGCAGCGCCAGCGCCGCGACCACCCCGAGCGCGCGGTAGATGATCACCAGCAAGACCAGCACCAGCGCGAAGCCCACGAGCGCGGCGAACAGGCCGCTGCGTAGGGAGCTCAGGCCAAGCGTCGGCCCGACGGTGGTCTGCGAGATGATCTCCATGTTCACCGGGAGTGCGCCGCTGTTGAGCACGGTCTCCAGCTGCCGCGCCTCGTCCTCCGGGAGTCCTCCGGGTTGGCCGCCGGAGATCGAGATCTGATCCTGGAGCACGCCCTGCACCTCCGGCGCGCTCTGGATGTCCTGGTCGAGGGCGATGGCGAGCAGGGGCGGCTCCCCGCTCACGGTCGACTCGTTCAGCATCTCCTGGGTAAGCTCCGCCATTTTGTCGCCGCCCTCGGCAGTGAGCTGCAGCGAGACCACCCGCTCGTTGCTCTGATCGAACTCGACGTTGGCCCCGTTCTGGCGGAGCGCACCGCCCGTAAGGTCCGGCTCGCTGCGCACCACGTAGCCCGTAACGTCCGTTCCATTTCCGGTCAATGAGGGGCTCTCTTCGAAAAGGACCTTGGTCTTGCCGGGCTCGAAGTCTTCATCGTCCCTCAGGTCCTCTTCGATCTCTATCCTTGTGGGTTCGATCTCTCCCTGCGGCAGGCCCTGGCGCCCGTCGAAAGCGAGGACCTGGTAGAAGCCGAGCTGGGCGGTCCGCCCGATGATGTCTATGATCTCCTTCGGGTTTTCCACCCCCGGGATCTGGACGACGATCTGGTCCTGCCCCTGGACCCGCACGTCCGGTTCTGCAACCCCGAGCCGGTCGATGCGCTGGCGGATCAGGTCGGAGGCCTGCTCCATCTCCTCCCGCGAGACGTTCCCCCCGCCGGTCTGCGACCCCCTGAGCTGCGCGCTCACACCCCCCTGGAGGTCCAAACCGAGCTGCGTGGACTGCGTGACCGGCTCGCGGACGAAGATCAGGTAAGCGGCCACCCCGAGCAGGACGACGACGAGCCCGAGAACGATGAGGTTGTTGCGCGCGCTACCCATAGGATCGGAGCCCAATTCTAGCAAACGCCGGCCCGCACCAGTCATCACCCAAATGAGCCAGATACCCCATGGCTTCCGGGCGATCCCGAAAGGCGAAGGCCCGACCCCGGAACCCCACTAATTCCCCTCGTAGCGGGAGATCCAGGCCCGCGACCAACCCGCGAAGTCCCCGGCGCAGATCTTCAGCCGCGCCTCTCTGCACAGGTTCGCCGTGAAGTGGACGTTGTGCAGCGTGAGAAGCCGGTGGCCGAGCAGCTCGTCCTCGCGGACGAGGTGCGAGAGGTAGGCCCTCGCGTAGCCCACGCAGGTCTCGCAGGAGCACTCCGGGTCAAGCCGCCCGAAGTCCCGCCGGAAGCGGGCATTTTTGAGGTTGAGGCGGCCCTCGGGGGTGAGCGCCGCGCCGTGGCGGGCCAGACGGGTAGGGAGGACGCAGTCGAACATGTCCACCCCGAGGGAGATGACCTGGAGGATGCCGACCGGGTCCCCGATGCCCATGAAGTACCGGGGCCTGTCCTCCGGCAGCATCCCCGCCGTGGCGGCGAGCGTCTCAAGCATCTTTTCTCTGGACTCGCCGACCGACAAACCTCCTACCGCGTAGCCGGCGAACCCTATCTCCAGGGTGCGCTCGAGGCTCTCCCGTCTGAGCTCTTCGTAGAGCCCGCCCTGCACGATGCCAAACAGGGCCTGGTCCGCCCGCGTGTGGGCCTCCTTGCATCTCCGCGCCCACCGGGCGGTCCGGCGCAGCGAGTCCGCGTGGTACCCGCGGGCGGCGTCGGCGGGCGGGCACTCGTCGAGGACCATCGCCACGTCGGCGCCCAGATCTTCCTGGACCCTCGTGGTGAGCTCGGGCGTGAACTCTTGCAGGGATCCGTCGTAGACGGAGGCGAAGCGCACGCCCCCCTCGGAGATCTTGCGCGTCTTGGCGAGCGAGAACACCTGGAAACCGCCGGAGTCGGTGAGCATCGGGCCCTGCCAGCCGGAGAAGGCGTGCAGGCCGCCGGCCTCGCGAACGAGGTCAGCCCCCGGCCGCAGGTAGAGGTGGTACGTGTTGCCCAGCACCACGCCGGCCCCGGCCCCGCGCAGGTCGGACGGCGTGAGCCCCTTGACCGTTCCCTTCGTGCCGACGGGCATGAAGGTGGGCGTCTCTACGGGGCCGTGCGGGGTGTCGAGCACGCCGGCTCGGGCCCCCCCGTCCCTGGCGACGATCCCTATGGAGACCGGGGAGCCTATAGTATCCTCCCGCCATTCAGTATCAGCATGGCGTCCCCGAAAGAGTAGAAGCGGTACCGCTGCTCCACGGCGACGCGGTACGCCGCGCGCACGAGGTCCCGTCCCCCGAAGCTCATGACCATCGCCAGCAGGGTGGACCTCGGAAGGTGAAAGTTGGTCAGCAGCGCATCGACCGCGCGCCACCGGTAGCCCGGGTACACGAAGAGCCGCGACTCCCCCGTGCGCTCCCCCGTCGCCGCCCACGTCTCAAGCGTCCTGGCGACGGTAGTACCGGCCGCGAGGACGCGCCCCGCCCCCTCGACCGAGCGTGCCGCCTCCTCGGGCACCGCGTAACGCTCGGCGTGCATCTCGTGTTCTTCCAAGCGCTCGGTCCTCACTGGCAAGAAGGTTCCGGTCCCGACGTGCAGGGTTACGCGTGGTATCTCCGCCCCCGCCTCCCCCGACCTCACCAATACATCCTGCGTGAAATGGAAACCCGCGGTCGGGGCGGCGACGGACCCCGCCTCCATGGCGTAGACGGTTTGGTAGCGGCCCTCCGCCTCCGGGGTTGCCTCGATGTACGGGGGCAGCGGCATCCGGCCGCACCTCCCCAGCAGCCCGGGGACGTCCGCGGCGGTGACGGCCCAGCGACCGTCGCCGAGGTCCTCGACGAGGCGCACCTCGACCCCGTCGGCCAGGAGGCCCACCCCGGGTTTGAGGCGTTTGCTCGGGCGGGCGAGCACCTCCCAGGCGCCGCCCCGGCCGGGGCCGAGGTCGCGGACAAAGAGCAACTCGACCCCCCCGCCAGTCGGCTTGCGCGCCCTCAGCCGCGCCGGCAGCACCTTCGTCTCGTTCAGGACGAGGGCGTCGCCGGGGCGCAGAAAGCGCGGGAGGTCCCGGAAGACGTGGTGGCCTATCGTTCCGCGGGCCGCGTCAAGGACCATCAGGCGCGAGGAGTCGCGGGGGTCGGCCGGTCGCTGGGCGATCAGGGCCTTCGGAAGCTCGTAGTCCAGCTCGGAGGTGAGCAAGCTACCGGCGCAGCAGGACGTTCAAGACGATGGTGCCGACGACGGAGAGCAGGATCATGAGCCCTATCGGGAAGTAGACGGTTAGGTTCCCGCGCCTGAAGACGATGTCCCCCGGGAGCCGGTCAAGCCCGACCCGCCCGAGCACCAAGAAGAGGCAGCCCAGCACGAGTAGCACCAGCGCCCCGGCTATCATCAACCTTCCCAAGCCTTCTAGACCCATAAACGTATTCTATAAGCCCGTCACCCAACGTCCAACGGCGCCCGTCGCGCGCCTTTTTCCAGAACGTCGTGCCGGAGAAGATCGCGGGCGTCGGTGTCCACATGGGCTATGCCTACCTGGCCGCGTGGGGCTCGGTCACCTGCGAGGACAACGGCGTCCACGTCGTCGACCTCCGCGACGCGAAGAACCCGCGGGAGGTGAAGTTTATCCGCTCCAATCCGGGCAGCTACCCGGGCGAGGGCATCCAGACCGTCAACATCACCGCGCCCAAGTTCTCCGGCGGCATCCTCCTCGGCAACAACGAGAAGTGCAAGCGAGCACACCGGCTACGGCGGAGTGAACCTCCTCGACGTCACCCGGCCGACGAGGTCCCTGACCCTCCTCGAGGGCGCCGGCGACACGAACGACGCCAGCGGCGTCAAGCGCAAGAGCTCCAACTCCATCCACAGCGCCTTCGCCTGGGACGCAGGCGACAAGGCGTACGTAGTGATCGTCGACAACGTCGAGATCACCGACTTAGACACACTCGGCATCACGGACCCGAGGTCCCTGAAGCAGGTCGCGGACCTCGCCCAAAAGTTCCCGCAGATCCTGCTGGCAGCGCCAGACAACCTCAACAAGGTCTTTCACCCCGACGTGGTGGTGAAGAAGATCGGCAGTCAGCAGGCAATGACCCCGACCTCGAGCTCTTGCAGCAGACCAGCAAGACGGAGAACCCCGAGGGCAACGCCCACCAGTCGGAGTTCACCCTCGACAACGAATACGTCCTCACCTCGGACGAGGACTTCCCCCCGAACGGTACCCAACTCTTCACCGACCACAACCCCAACAGGCTCGCTGTGAGCCAAGGCAGCGGCACGAAGCAACTCGGTGACGGCGAGACCATGACGAACCAAGCCGTCTACGTCGTGGGCCGCGCCTGCGCCGAGGACACCGCGGTCCCGGCCGCACCCGCCGACGGCGGTTCGTACGTCGCCGTCGCGACCCGCGGGCTCTGCGCCTTCACCGAGAAGGTGGCGAACATGGAGGCCGCCGGCGGCTACGCTGGCGCCGTCGTAGTCAACCCCGAGGGCGCCTGCGACGGGTTTGGCATTAACGTCGAGGGCGTCATCCCGGTTGTTTCCCTCGACCGCATGAACGGCTTCGGCCTCTTCGACAAAGTACGTCGCCGCGAGCGGCCGCGACGTCGAGAGCTGTACGCCTTCGAGTACACCGGCCCGTAAGGGACGCGCCGGACCACCCGAGGGGGACGGGCCGCAAGATGGGCCGTCCCCCTTTTCTCTGCCCGCTGGAGTTCCGCCCCCGCGGACGTCCTCGCGGGCGTGGTACATTTGCCGGGGGTCAGCCCATTACAGCCCGCACCAGGCCCAGGAGGAGTTTTGGCCCGGATCAGGCCCGTCGCAGCAGTCACGCTGGTTCTCCTTCTCGCCCTGGGGCTCGCGGGTCTCGCGTGGACGCAGAGACCTGCCGAGGGTCCCGCGGAAGGGTCCGACGCTCCGGCGGCCGACGGCCTGCCTCCCCGGTTGCGCGAAGCGGTCACACCCGAGGGCGTCCTCGAACACGCCCGTCGCTTCCAGCAGATCGCCGAGGAGAACGGCGGCAACCGGGCGGCCGGAACTCCCGGCTACGAGGCCTCCGCCGAGTACGTCGCGGGCGAACTGCGCCGCGCGGGCTACGAGGTGACGGTTCAGCGGTTTGAGTTCCGGAGCTCCGCTTCCACGCTCGACGCGGAGCTTCGGGAGACGGGCGTAAGCAACGCCCGCGAGTACGTGCGGACCTCGGACTTCGCGCCGATGGAGCGCACGGCCGGCGGCGAGGTGCAGGCCCCCCTGCGTCCCGTGGACGCAGGTTCCCCGACGAGCGGCTGCGAGGCCGATGACTTCGCGGGTTTCCTCGATGGCAGCATCGCGCTCCTGCGCCGCGGCACCTGCACCTTCGGGACCAAGGCCCGCAACGCGGAAGAGGCGGGCGCCTCGGCCGCGCTCGTCTTCAACGACGGGGAACCCGCCGGGGAGGTCTTGCTCGGGGTGCTCGACGGTCCGGCAGTCGGAATACCGGTGGTGGGAACGAGCGCGGCAGTCGGGGAGGACCTGCTGGCAGGAGACGGCCCATCCGGGGTACGCGTCTTCGTGGGGGACGAGGCCTCCGACCGCACGACCAACGTCATAGCGCAGACGCCCGGCGGGAACGAGGATAAGACCGTGATGTTGGGGGCGCACCTCGACTCCGTGCCGCAAGGGCCTGGCATCAACGACAACGGCTCGGGGTCGGCGACGGTGCTCGAGATCGCGCTGCAGCTAGCCCGGCTGGACGGGGAGACCCGTAACCGGGTCCGCTTCGCCTTCTGGGGGGCGGAGGAACTCGGCCTGGTCGGCTCACGCCACTACGTAGAGGAACTGGACGAAGGTGAGATCGGGGACATCTCCGCCTACCTGAACTTCGACATGGTCGGCTCCCCGAACTTCGTCCGTATGGTCTACGAGGGCCCCGACGAGGTCGAGAACGTCTTCGACGATTACTTCGCGGAGAGGGGCATAGAGGCCGAGACGAATTCGGCGCTCGACGGTCGCTCGGACCACGGTCCTTTTCAGGGTGAGGACGTCCCGACCGGCGGCCTCTTCTCCGGCGCGGAGGGCGCGAAGACCCGGGAGCAGGCCCGGGCGTTCGGCGGCGAGGCGGGCGAACCCTTCGACCCATGCTACCATCGGGCCTGCGACGACGTAGACAATCTCGACGAGGCGGCCCTAGATCAGCTCTCGGACGCCGCCGCGCAAGCGACGGCCGTTCTGGCCGAGAGACGCTAGTCCGTCCTTCCGGCCACCTGCGCCCGAGATTTCGCCCGCCCAGAGGCCCCGGGCCACCACGTCGGACGGTTCAGGCCACCGGTTCGTCCAGCTCGTCCAGCAAGCCCCCGAGGTCCAGGGGGACGGTCGTCATGGCGAGGCCTCCGTCGGGGATGCGCGGCCACTCCTCTCGCGGCCGGTCTCTGTAAAGCTCGACGCCGTTGCCGTCGGGGTCGCGAAGGTAGAGCGCCTCAGAGACGCCATGGTCGGAGGCACCGTCTAGGGGGTGCCCGGCGTCCATCAGCCAGCGCAAAGCCCTCGCGAGCTCGCGCCGATCCGGGTAGAGGATGGCGAGGTGGAAGAGGCCCGCCGAGTTCCGCGGGGCCGGGGGCGCGTTCCGGCTCATCCAGGTGTTCAGCCCGATGTGGTGGTGGTAACCGCCGGCCGAGAGAAAGACGGCGTCCGCCCCGTACCACTGCATCACCTCGAAGCCGAGGACATCCCGGTAGAAACCCAGGGCCCGCTCGATATTCGCCACCTTCAGGTGGACGTGCCCGATTTGCGTCTCGGGGCTTATCCGCCGAACGTCACTCCTAGCCTGCATAAAAATCGTTCTCCTTTCGAAATCCCGTCAATTCTACCCCCCAAGGGCCGAAAGATAGTTCCCGACCCACCGCCAACCCAAGGAGAGCATCCCCCCACCTAAACCCTCTCCTTCAGCGGGCTTTCGCGTTCACCAGTACGACGCCCGAAAGCGCCGTGGCGCCCCCGATCACGGAGAGCAGCGTCGGCACCTCGCCTAGCCAGACCCACGCGATTAGGAACGCCAACCCCGGGACCAGGTACAGAAAGCTCGTGACGTTCGAGGCGGGCATCCGCGCGAACGCGTAGCCGAGCGCTAGGTACGCGACCACCGTCGGAAAAACCCCGAGATACACCACGCTGAGAGTGGCCCCGACCGGCGCGTCGGCCATCGCCCCCGGCAGCCCTGGTGCGAACACGAGCATGACGAGCGTCCCGGCCCAGATGGCGTAGGTGGTAAAGCGGAGCGAGCCGTAGCCGGCGAGGTACGGCTTCTGGAAGACAAAGAACAGGCTCTCCGAGACGGCGGCGAGCAGGATCGGCAGTGCCCCGGGATCCACGTTCAGGCTACCGCCTTCACCGAGAGAGATGAGCGCGACCCCGGCGAAGCTGACCAGGGTGCCGACCCACCCCAGCAGCCCCAGCCTCTCACCGAGAAACCCGGCGGCTAGCAGCGCCGTAAAGACCGGCACGGAGGCGATGATGAGGCTCGCCGATCCCGCCTCCACCGTCCTCTGGCCGAAGGCCAGCCCTACGTGGTAGACGGTGAACCCCAGGAACCCCCCGAGCAGGACCGCCGGCAAGTCCCGCGCCGCCGGCGGGGGCATCCGCGTCAGCAGCGCGTAGACGACCAGCAGCGTCGATCCCACGAGGAACCTCAGCAGCGCCAGGTGCCCCGGGGCGTACGCTTCCAGCCCGGCCCTGATACCGGCGAAGGCGGAGGCCCAGATCAGGACGGTCACTCCGAGGGCGAGTAGCACACGCCTATCCCTTGACCGCTTCACGCAGGTTAGTCTACAGACCACCTCTAGATCCGGCCGGCGCTGGCGCAAAGCCGCGTGGCTTTCTATACTCGGTGGGCACACGACACCGGCCGGCAGGAGAGAGCATGCAGACCACGGATACCCGTCACAAGAGCCGCACCATCTTGGACGGGCGCGATCGGGCGCCCGCCCGGTCCTACCTCAAAGGGATGGGCTTCACCGAGCAGGACCTGAGCAAGCCGATAGTGGGGGTAGCGCACTCCTGGATCGAGACGATGCCGTGCAACCTCAACCACCGCCACCTCGCCGAGAAGGTCAAGGAGGGCATAAGGGAGGCCGGCGGGACCCCAATGGAGCTCAACACCATCTCCATCTCCGACGGCATCACGATGGGCACGCAAGGGATGAAGACGAGCCTCGTGAGCCGCGAGGTGATCGCGGACTCCATAGAGCTCGTCGGCCGCGGGCACATGTTCGATGCCGTCGTCACGCTGGTCGGCTGCGACAAGACCATCCCCGCCGCGGCGATGGCCCACGTCCGCCTCGGCATCCCCGGCGTGATCGTATACTCCGGTTCGATAGCCCCCGGGCGCTTCAAGGACCGCGACGTCACGATCCAGGACGTGTTCGAGGGCGTCGGCGCGAACGCCGCCGGCAAGATGTCCGATGGCGATCTCCTGGAGCTCGAGGAAGGCGCCTGCCCCGGGGCCGGGGCCTGCGGCGGCCAGTTCACCGCGAACACCATGGCGATGGCCCTGGAGTTCCTCGGCCTCTCCCCCTTCGGCTCCTCGAGCCCGCCCGCCCTCGACGGCCGCAAGGACGAGGCCTGCGTCGCCGCGGGCAGGCTCGTGATGCGCCTGCTGGAGAACGGCATCGACCCGAAGCGGATCCTGACCCGCCAGTCGTTCGAGAACGCCATCGCCGCAGGAGCCGCCAGCGGCGGCTCGACCAACCTCGTGCTCCACCTGCTCGCCATCGCCCGCGAGGCCGGTATCCCGCTCGACATAGACGACTTCGACCGCGTGAGCGAGAAGACGCCCATCATCGCGGACCTCAAGCCCGGCGGGCGCTACACGGCGGTGGACCTCGACCGCGCGGGCGGGACGCGCCTCTTCGGCAAGCACCTCCTGGACGGGGGCCTGCTCCACGGCGACGAGTTGAACGTCTCTGGCCGAACGCTCGCCGAAGAGGTCGTCGAGGCCGAGGAGGACCACGGCCAGGACGTGGTCGCCACGGTAGAGCACCCCTTGCGTGCTTCGGGTGGGCTCGTCATCCTCAAGGGCAACGTTGCCCCTGAGGGTTGCGTCGTCAAGGTCGCCGGCTACACCCGCCTGCACCACAGCGGGCCGGCGCGCGTCTTCGACTCGGAAGAAGAGGCGATGGCCGCCGTGCAGGCCGGCGGCATCTCCGGCGGGGACGTCGTCGTGATCCGGTACGAGGGCCCCCGCGGCGGCCCCGGTATGCGCGAGATGCTGGGCGTCACCGCCGCCCTCGTCGGTCAGGGCCTTGGGGAGACGGTGGCCCTCCTCACGGACGGCCGCTTCTCCGGCGCCACCCGCGGCCTGATGGCCGGCCACGTCGCCCCCGAGGCGGCCCACCGCGGTCCCATCGCCGCCCTTAGGGACGGCGACACCGTGACCTTCGATATCGAGGGCCGGACCCTCAACGTGGACCTGTCCGCGGAGGAGATTGAGGGCCGCCTCGCCCAATGGACCGAACCCGCCCCTGCCTACTCCACCGGCGTCATGGCGAAGTACGCCGCGCTGGTCTCCTCCGCCTCCCGGGGCGCCGTCACCGACGCGGCGCTGGGAGCGGGTTAGCTTTCAGCCGCCGCTTTTAGCCGACCTAAGGGTTCGCGAGTGGGTTTTAGTCGCTTCGCGAACCCTTAGGTCGGCCGTTACGGCAAGAGAACCCCAGTAAGAGCCTTCGGTCGTCGGCAGCCCCCGTCGGTAAAAGCTGCAGGCCCGGTTTACGGGCCTACCTAGCCGGGGGCGTCGCGCCGGGCGCGCACCCGGTCGACTGCTTCCGGCGGGATCAGGCCGATGCCCGCGGCGTGCTCGGCCGCCCTACCCGTGTCCCCCGTCAGCACCATTTCCACGCCGTGACGGCGCAGCTTTTCGGCTATGGCGTGGACCTCCCGGTCGCGCTCGGGGGAGGTCACGTCCCGGATGTAGATCGCCCTTACACGCCCCGGGTGCTCGATGGCGGCCTGGTGGTAAATCTCCGGGTCCTCCTCCCCGGAGTCCCCTATCAGGACGAAGGGCAAGCCAGGGTACGTCTTTAGCAGTGTACGGATGATGCCCAGCTTGTGGTCGTGGTGCTTCCCGAGGGTGGTCGGGCTCCAGTCCTTCAAGAACAGCGGCCCTGCGGGCACCCCGTGTACCTCGATGAAGTCCTCGAGAAGGTCGTATATGTTCCACGGGCTGCTCGAGACGTAGAAGATAGGGTTGTACCCTTCGCCACCGGGGCCGCGCCGCAGGGCCTCGTAGAAGGCCGAGACCCCCTCGAACGGCAGCCGCGTGTGGGCGTTGTTCCGCAGCACGATCCAGGCCATCTTCAGCAGGTTAGTGGCGCTCGACCGAACCACCGTGTCGTCGAGGTCACTGATGACCGCGAACTTGGCCCCGCAAGGAACCAGAACCTGCGCCGTCGAACGTATAGGACCGCCCCCGGGCGAGGGCGGGTGCGCGAGCTCCAACCCGATTTCGTGCCAGCCGCCCGGACCGCCCAACGGCGCCTCGAGCTCGAACCTGACGTCGAAGAAACCTTCCCCGTCCGCCTTGGCGTACGCAACCAGGCCTCGAAACGTTGCGCGCACCCTGGCGCCGCCGATCTCGTCGCTGGCGAACCGGCGGGCCATGTTGCGCAGGTTCTGCCATAGCGTGTCGTCCTGTGTCGAGCGGGTCACGCCCTTCTCTTCGAGGACCCTCCCCCGCAAAATCAGTTCCCGCTCCGTGCCGTGCCCCCTGTACGGCAGGATCTCGAACCGGTCCAGGAGCCCGTGGCGGCGTTTGAACCGAAAGCGGACGCGATCGAACCAATCTTCCGCGTCCTGCAAAGCCCATGTAGTCCGCCACCGCCACGTCACCGTAGAACCTCGGCCCCAGAAGCCCCGTCGTTACCGGCGGGACCGCCCCGCCCGCTCTTGCCTGACCCGTCAACTGTCAGGGAACTCTACCTGCCGGTGGGCCACTTCAGGGATGTCTACCTGCTCCACGCTGAACCTCGGCAAAAACGTGTATCCCAGCGCATCGGTCTCGTCGCCCCTGAGGTCCAACAAAAGCCCGGCAGCGTCCCGGTCTGAAACCATGCCAAGGATGTTGCGCCGCTCCAGGTCGCGGCAAAGACGCTTACGCCTATCTGCAAGGCACGCGCAACCCGCAGGGCTTGATCCAAGAAGTTCCCTGCGCCGGCCTGCCGCTGAGTGGTCGTAGCTCGGTTCATTATCTCCGCCCTGTGTACCCCGCACCGCACAAAGTAATCCGACGCCCAATCTCGTGGCTTCGACGGGGGAGGTTCACGTCTTGCGTCTCCGAGGGCAGGAGGGATCACGCCCAGCCCGAAGCGCCCTCGCGCGACGGGCAGCGAAGATCCTCGCGTCGACCCACGCGGTGGGCCACCCCAGCAGCAACCCTATGCCGAGCCGCGCCTCGATCACGTCGCAGCCACAAGGAGAGTGAAAAAAGGTGAACGCCACAAAGGCGAGGTCATCCCCCGCCTCGTCTTCCCGCCGTTACTATTCGCCGGCCTTACACACCGCAGCACCATCGCCAGCCTTGCGGTAGGGCTTTAGCGAGTACGGGCCGTTACCTGCCGTTCGGGGAGGGAATGCCCAGATGGTCGTAGGCCCGGTGCGTGGCGATGCGGCCACGGCTGGTGCGTTGTATGAGGCCGCTCTGTAGCAGGTAAGGCTCGTAGACCTCCTCGACGGTGTCCCGCGCCTCGCCGAGGGCGACGGAGATCGTGCCGACGCCCACCGGGCCGCCGTCGAACTTGTCCACGATGAGCCCCAGGTAGTCGCGGTCGGCCCGGTCGAGTCCGAGCACGTCCACGCCCTGCATCTCCAGCGCCGCGTTGGCCGTGGGCTCGTCTATGTTTCCGTCGCCGACGACCTGCGCGTAGTCGCGCACGCGTTTGAGCAGCCGGTTCGCCACCCGCGGCGTGCCGCGGCTCCGCTTGGCGAGCTGACGGGCTCCCTCTAGAGTTACCGGTATCTTGAGTATCTTCGCGGCCCGGACCACGATCTTCTCCAGGTCCTCAGCCCCGTAGTAGTCGAGCCTCTCAGCCACGCCGAAGCGGTCGAGCAGGGGCTTGGTCATCAGGCCCGTGCGCGTCGTGGCGCCCACGAGGGTGAAGCGCTCCAGGTCCATCCGGATCGTGCGCGCCGAAGGCCCCTGCCCGAGCACGATGTCCATCGCGTAGTCCTCCATCGCCGGGTAGAGGACC
>CADCUZ010000041.1 GCA_902806015.1 uncultured Rubrobacteraceae bacterium | reverse complement strand
CTCTCCTGGAAGCCTCGTTCCAGTTCATGGTGAAGCGCCGCTCGGCCCAATTGATCGGCAGGATGAAGAGGAGTACCGCGGCGATAATAGCCACGGTCCCTTCGTCGAGCCTGCTGCCTACCAGGCTGTAAACGGATGATTCGTCGCCGAGTATGAGCGCGAGGAAGCCGGGGAGCATCCAGAGGGTGACGGCGACGCCGAAGGCTATAAGGGTGTTGCGCTCGCCCCTCGAGAGCGGACCGAGCTTGGCGCGCTCCTCGTTGACGTACTCTCCGGCGCCCGAGAGCCTGCGCACCTCCGGACGGTTGAGGAGTATCAGGATAACGCAGAGGGCTATGAACATGAGAAGGCAGATGGGCAGCGCGGCTAGAACCCAGGCAAAGAAGGTTATCGTAATGCCGGTCTCCTCCTCGATGAAGCCGATGCCGATGAGGTTAGGCGGGGTGCCGATCGGCGTGAGGAGTCCTCCCACGCCCGCGCCGTAGGAGATCATGAGCATGAGGGCTGTCCCAAAGCGTAAGCGGCTCACGTCCTTATCGGTGCCGGCCTGTTCTTGCACCAGGCCCCCGAGCGCCCCCATCATGCCGAGTCCTATCGGCAGGAGCATAGCGGCGGTCGCGGTGTTGGAGATGACTGAGCTCAGCAAAGCTGAGATGGCGCCGAAGGCTATGATGACCCCGTAGGTGGAGCTGCTCACCCCCGGAAGCGAGAGTATCCGGAAGGCGAACCTCCTGTCGAGGCCGTGGGTGACCATCGCTTGGGCGATGATGAACGCCCCGATGAACAGGAAGATGATGTCCGAAGCGAACGATCCGTAGATGATGTCGCCCGGGGCGTCGTCGGCATTCGGACCGAGGGCCGGGACGTTGAGCAACACGGCGAGGGCCAGCGCGAGGATCGCCGTTGCCGGGATGGGTATGGCCTCCGACAGCCAGTAGACGATGGTGAAACCGAGTATGGCGGCCAGGGTCTGCTGGTCGCGTTCCAGCGGCAGCGGCAAGAAGTACATTATGAGCAACACCGCCGGCCCGAGAAACAGCCCTATCGTCTGGCGCGCCTTCTCGAACCGCTGCTCCGCCGGGGTGAGTACCTCCCGCTGCTCGTCGAGCGTCTTGTAAGTGCCGCTCGGTCTTACGTCCTCGGTCACGATGCTCCCCCCTCGCGCGAGACATGCCTCCCTACCCTGTAGCGCAGTATAGCGCTTCTGCGGCCCGTCGCGCCCTAAGTTGGGCGCGGGCCGGATGCCGACCGCGGGTGTATCGTAAGATGCTTCTCGAGAACGCTCGCAGAACGTCCAGAAAGAATGCATGGGCCAGATAGAGTCGCTCATCTTCCTGCTTGGGGTCGCGGCGCTGCTCGCGCAGCTCGCCCGCGTCGTGGCCTTCCGCGTGGCCGTGGGGGTCGCGGCGGGAACGGCGGCCTTCTCGCTCCCCGACGCGGGCCTGAATCTTCTCCTCGGCGGCGGCGGCGGCGGCATAGTCGTCGGCCTGCTCCTCGCGTTCGCCATCTTGCCCCTCTGGGCCCGTCTGAAAGATTCCTCGATCCAGATAACTTTCTCCGTCCTGATCCCCTACGGCGTCTACATCCTCGCGGAGGAGGTCCTGCACGTCTCGGGCATCCTTGCCGTGGTTGCTTACGGCCTCACCCAAGGATGGCGCGCCCCCAGGCTCTTCGCCGACGCCTCCACGCGGATCCAGGCCCAGGCTTTCTGGGGCGTGCTCATCTTCGTGCTGGAGGCGATGCTTTTCGTCCTGCTCGGCCAGCAGCTCCCGTCCATCTTGGGCAACCTGGGGGAGTACACGGTGCCGCAGCTCCTGCTCTACGCCGTTCTCGTCTAGGCGCGGTGTTGGGGGCGCGCGTGCTTTTTTTCTTTAGCGTGCCCTACCTGCACCCCATCTTCGATCGGCTCTTCCGCAGCAGGTACTCGCGCGGCACGTGGCGGGAGTACCTGGTGATGAGTTGGTCCGGCATGCGGGGCGCGGTCTCCCTGGCGGCGGCCCTCACCGTGCCCCTGACCACCGTGGGCGGGGAGGGGAGCCGCTGGCCGGCCGCGACCTGATCCTCTTTATCACCTTCGCCGTGATCCTGGCCACGCTCGTCCTGCAGGGGCTCACCCTCCCGCCGCTCATCAGGGCGCTCGGCATCACAGAAGACGGGAACATCGGCAGGATCGCGGAGCTGCAGGCGCGCCTCAAACGCGCCCGGGCGGCCCTGGACCGGCTGGATCAGCTCTGCGCGGAGAACGGCCTCTCCCCGGGCAACGAGCAGGGCATGCGCGAGTACTACGAGGCCGGCATCGAGGCTGGCGGAATGACCGACGAGTACGCGGAGAGCTCCGCCGCCTGGCGCAACTGGCGACGAGACCTCATCGAGGCCGAGCGGGAAGCCATAATCCGCATGCGCGACGGGGGCGAGATCAGCCCCGAGACCATGCGCCGCATCGGACGCGACCACGACCTGGAAGAGTCCCGCATCGGCGGCTAGGAGCCCGTCGGCGCCTGGCCGAAGGGCCACCGAACCCGATGTTCCGGTCAACCAGCGACGGCGACGGTGGCGCGGGCGAGGTGGTCCACCAGGTTCCCCAGCGAACCGTCTTTCTCGAACTCCACCCGTTGCCGGTCGGCCCCGTTGCCGCGCTCCACGATCTCCAGTATGCCCTCGAGCTCGGCCTCGCAGCGGAGGTCCTGCGAGATCGGGTGCAGCTCCTCGACCTGCTCGCGGGCCGCCGAACGGGCCGTGACGGACCGTTCGGCGGCGAAGTCGTAGAAGGTCGCGTCCATGCCGTGACGGACCGCCCGCCACTTGTTCTCCGAGACCAAGAGCGGGTCCTCCGGCGCGCGGTCGTCGGCGCCCGCGACCAGGCACTGGACGAGGGCCACGAGGGCGGCGGTGCGGGGGGCGTCCGTCTGCACGTCCGGGGCGCGAAGCTCGACGGTGCCGAACTTGGGGTGGGGGCGGGCGTCCCACCAGCACCAGGAGTAGTCCGGGATGCTGCCGGAGGCGACGAGGGTCTCGACGTGCCGGGTGAAACCTTCCCACTCGCGGAACGCGGGCGGCAGTCCCGAGCGGGGGAACATCTCGAAGATCTTGGCCCGGGTCGAGGCGAGCCGGGTGTCCGACCCGCGCCAGAACGGCGAGTTGGCCGAGAGCGCCACGAGGAGCGGCACCCGCCGGGCGAGCGCGTTGACGGCCCGGACCGCCGCCTCCCCATCCGGCACGGCGACGTGGACGTGCAGGCCGTAGATGGCCTGCGTCCGCGCTATCCAACCCATCTCCTCGTCTATGCTGGCGTTGTGGGCGCCCGCCGAGAGCGGCTGCTCCGTGGGCTCGGAGAAAGGGTGCGTGCCCGCGGCGACGATCTCGACCCCGCCGTTTCGCGCCAGCCCGCCCACCTCCCGGCGCAGCCCGGGCAACCGATGCGCGAGCTCCGCGACCGTCTCGAAGACCGGCGAGACCATCTCCACGCAAGACCGCGAAAGTTCCGGGGTGACGAGGTTCGTGCCGTCGCCGGCCGCGATCACCCCGTCGACGGCCGGGACCAGGGCGCGCGAAGCGGGGTCGACGAGCTGGAACTCCTCCTCGACCCCAACGGTGTACGGCGTTCCCGCGCCGAAAGCGTCTTCCATTCGTGTACTCTAGCAGCCTCCCTGGCCGCGGGTCCGCGCGGGGACGCGGTACGGGTGTTTCGGTTAGGGGACCAGCGAGCGGCGTCCGAGGGCGACGTGGATGCGCTGGGCGGTCTCTAGGTCGCGAACGGCGTCAAAGAGCTTTCCTTCGGGGACCGTGGCGTGCCAGCGCTCGGTCCGGTAGCCGTAGCGGCGCTTGAGCTCGCGCACGGAGGCGTCGGTGTAGCGGAGCGTGTAGAGGAGCTTGCGGATCTCGTCCGGCTTGCGGGGCAAGAGGCGGCGGCGCCCCTCGGTCCACCATCCGATGGGCGGCATCGGCTCGCCGGAGCGCAAGATCGCCTGCGTCTCCCACTCGATCCTTAAGGTGCCCATCTCGAAGGTGCCGGGCAGGACGCTCAGGGGGCCCAACGAGAAGGAGTCGCCCTCGTGGAAGCCGAAGGTTCGTTCGAGGCGGTCCCTGAGCCCCCCGGGGGGCATCCGCTCGTGGCGGGAGCGCAACTCCAAAAGCTGCTCGTCGGAGTAGGCCTTGAGGCCTTGGGCCGTTGGGCGTTCCGGGTCCACCCCGCCGCGAAGCAGCACGCGGCTGAACCCCCGGTAGGAGCGCAGGCTTTTGAAGAGCCAGACCAGGTAGCCGCCGACGGCGAGCGCCAAGCCAAGGAGCATCGTCACGTAGAACGCCTGTTGCGGGACCGAAACGCCCGCCCCCGCGACGTAACGCTTGCCGAAAAGGTTGTAGAAGAGGACCACGGCGGTCGTGGCGGCCACGAAAAAGACGAAGCCGACCAGCAGGAAAGCCCCAAGGCGCCGGATCGGCCCGGCGCAAGACGCCGCCAGGCCCTCCCACGCCACCCGCTCCTCCTCGAGCCCGAACGACGCTGTCTTGAGCTTCTCCACGGCCACCAGTATACCCACATGCCGGGCTCCGGAGTTGGGTGAAATATCACCCGGACACGCGCCGCGGTCTCGTCGATGGCGCCCACCGGTGGTGCCCGCCGGCGGCGTCCGTCGATGGCGTCCGCGCGTGTGGTAGAAGTTGGCCTCATGGGCATGAAGGTCTTCAAGGCGGGGCGCGGGGTGGGGGGCAAGCGCCGCGGCGTCCTGCGGCTGGTGCTGCTCGCCGCATTGCTGTTACCGCTCCTCCTGCTGGTCTACCTCGTCCTCCCCTTCGGGCAACAGCGGGCGGTATTTTTGGGCAGCGACGCGCGGGCCGGGGAGGCGTCGCGCGCGGACACGATCGTGGTGACCAAGGCCGGCGGGGGGATGCTCGCCGTCCCGCGCGACACCCTCGTCGGGATACCGGGGGTGGGGGATGACAAGATCAACGCCGCCTTCGCCGCCGGCGGCCCCGAGCTCACCGTCCAGACGGTCGAGAACCTCACCGGCGTAGCGGTCGACAACTACGTGGTTGTGAACTTCGGCGGCGTAAAGGACATAGTGGACGCCATGGGCGGCATAACGCTCGAGGTCGGGCAGCCGATAGAGGTCGGCATAGAGGGCCGACGCGTCTCGATCCCGGCCGGCACCCGCGAGCTCGACGGCCTCGAAGCCCTGGCCTACGTCCGCTACCGGGGAGGACCTACCGCCGACATAGGCCGCATCGGCCGTCAGCAGAAGTTCCTGCGGGAACTGGCCCGGGAGTCCACCTCCCCCTCGAACCTGTTCCACCTGCCGGCGACGGTCCGGGCCACCTGGCGCAACATCGACACGAACATGAACCTGCTGGAGGCCGCCCGCTTCGCCATACGCACCCGTCTCTCCGGCATAGAAAAGGCCGAGCTCTACCCCGGAGCCCCGCAATACATAGGAGGCATCTCCTACTGGGTGCCGGACGGGCAGGCCGGGGACGAGGTCGTTGCGCAAACGCTTGAATAGGATTCAGGCTTCGATGGGTCGGTCTGGGCCTTGGGGGTTAGGAACAGTTCGTCGGCCGCTCTTGCTTCCGCCTCGCCGGCGATCCCACAACCCCTGCCGTGCAGCATTTCGCCGCCAGGTTCTGCCGCTTTGGGGCCGGGGCGATGGGGGTCGTCGTTAGGCTGCGTGCTTTAAGCCCTCGGACAGGACGAGCGGACAGCGCGCTGCTACGCTGCCTGCTCTTCCGCCAGCTTTCTCTGCTTGTCTATGAGACGGTCGAGCCAGGCGCTGCGGGGGTCCCCTTCCGTGGTGCGGCCGGCGTTGACGTACCAGTTCAGGGCCTCGCGGTGGTTGCCCAGGCGCCGGTTGAGCTCGCCGACTAGGTAGGCGGTGACGGAGAGCTCGCGGCCGACGAGGTTCTCGTCCTGGAGGGAGCGTATAAAGTGGCGGACGGCCCTCAGCTGGAAGGTGCTCTCGAAGGGCTGTTCGCGCTCCTTGCGGCACACCCAGGAGGCGCGCAGGCAGAGGTCGCCGAGCTCGCGGGACCTAAAACCGCGGGCCTTGCCGCAGATCTCGGCGGCGTGGAAGGCGAGCCACGGCGGCGAGTTCGACCGGAAGACCTTCAGCAGGCCATCTTCCTCCAGGCGCGCTTCTACGTCGTAGCGCTCGTCGAACGAGAGGTGGAGGTCGCCGAAGTCCTCGCCGGCGGCGAAGGCGCAGGCCGGGCACATCGTTATGCCGCCGCGGATCAGGCGCGCGCCGTCCGAGGGGCGGCCCGGGATCTTGGGGCAGAAGTCCGACTCCCTGCCCACGGTGACGTAGGTGCCCACGTGGGACGCCCGGAAGGCGTACCCGCAGACGGGGCAGCTGACGTGGTTCGGGCCGGATCTACCCACGAACGCCGCCCGCCTCGCTTGCATCCTGGGGTGAGGTATCCGGGTCCGTTCTAGGGCCGTTCGGTAGGATCAAAGCGTCAGAAAGTTTACCATAGCGCCGCCCTCGGCCGATATAATCTCCCCCGCCGGCGAGGGGGAGGAGACGCACGCATGGAGCCACAAAAGAGCGAGGCCGAGGTCGCCCTTGACCTTATGCGGCTCGTCCTGGAGCAGGCCGGGAGCCGCCGGCTGACCCCGACGCGCACCCTGGCCCTCTACCACCTCTGCAAGGAGGCCGTGGCCTACGACCCCGAAGGCCCCGTCACCGCCGACTACCTCGAAGACAACCTGAAAAAGTTGTTTCAGTAGGTCTCAGGCGCCCGGCTTCAGGTAGCGCCGGGCGGCGCGGTCCTGGACCTTCTTGGGCAGCGGGTGGACGCCGGGCGGGTACCCGACGCCTTCGGCTGCGAGGAAGGCGGTCGCCTCGATCATGAGCGCGGTGACGAGGTCGAAGGTGTCGTAGGGGTCCCCCGGCCCGGCCGCCAGGTTGAACATGGCGCCGCCGGCGAGCAGGTGGAGCGTCTTGCCGTCCACGTCGACGCGCTCGACGTACGCGCGCGGAAGGTCCACGACGTTCTGGCGGAGCTCTTCGACGGGCAGCTCGCCGGCCGTGTGGCCGAGGTTGGCGAGGAAGGCGTTGCTCTTGCAGGAGGAGAGGGCCCCGTAGGGGATCGCGCCGTCGCGGCCTGTGGCCGTGAAGACGACGTCGGCGCGCGGGAGGCAGGCTTCGAGGCCGGGGGTGGGAAAGCCGAGGTGGGCCGCGGCGAGGCGGGCCGCGGGGTCGGGGTCGCAGACCTCCACGACGGCGCCGAAGGAGCGGGCTGCGTCGGCCACGCCGCGGCCGACGGGGCCGTAGCCGACGACGAGGACGGTCTTGCCGTAGAGGGAGAGGCCCGTGACGTTGAGGAAGGTGTTTGCGGCCATCAGGCCGACGAGGTGACGGTTGTGGAGGCCCTGCTTTATGGGGGCGGTGTCCCAATCGAAGACCGGGTAGGCGAGGTCGAGGCGGCGGAGCCGGCCAAGGCCCGTGCCGGTCGCCTCGAGGCCGCCGCGCACGCCCGCGAGCTTGCCCTCGGTGGAGGCCGTGGCGTCCGCGCCCATCTCCGAGAGCAGGGTGGGCCCCGCCCCGACGGCGGCCCGCAGGTGGGCCTCGTGGCGGTCCGGAGGGTCGCCCTTGCGGGCCGGGACCTCCACCCCGAGCGACGTTAGGTGCCGGGCGACCTCGTCCCTGGTCGTGGCGGGGTTGGCGGCGCAGGCGTGGACTTCGGCGCCCGCGGCGAGGAGGGCCTCGAAGTAGGGGACCATCTTGAGGTCCAGGTGGCAGACCACGAGCAGGCGTTCGTTATCAAGAGAGGGCAGGGCGGCGGCGGCCTCCGCGGTGGCGGGGGCGAACCCGCGTAGCCACCCCAACTCGCGGGCGAAGGCGTCGTTGCTGTGTGGGGGTTGCAGTCTCCGTCTCCTTTGCGCGGATGATCCCAACTCTATATGATGCCGGGTAACGATCTGTTATGTAAGAGCGGACGCCCGGCGGGTTGCGCGCGGGGAGCGGTTTGCGGAGAAGGAGGACCCGTGCGTAAGAGCGTGGTTTTGGTCTCGCTGTTTCTGGCCCTGGCGTTGGTGCTCGCCGGCTGTCGCAGCAGCGGCGGCGGAGGCGGGGACCAAGGCGGCGGTGGGGGAGAGCAGGGCGGCAGTTCCAAAAAGCAGCCGGCTCTCGTGCTCGACGTCGGCGGCCTCGGGGACCAGGGCTTCAACGACTCCGCCTACGAGGGGATGCAGGCCGCGGAGAAGCGCCTCGGGCTCAAGGGCCGGTACCTGGAGTCCTCCGCGCCCACCGACTACCGCAACAACCTCACCCAGCTCTCGGACAACGGCAACTCCCCGATCTTTGCGGTCGGCTTCCTCATGACCGAGGACCTTGCCAAGATCGCGCCGCAGTACCCGGATACCCAGTACGCCATCGTGGACTCCGTCGTCGAGGACGCGGACAACGTCATAAACCTCGTTTTCCGGGAACAGGAAGGATCTTACCTCGCTGGCGTGGTCGCGGGCCTCATGACCCAAGAGGACACCGACTACACGACCTCAGACGAGAAGGTCGTCGGATTTCTGGGCGGCCTCGAGGGGCCGTTGATCCAGAAGTTTCAGGCCGGCTATGAGGCCGGCGTGAGATCCGTGTGCGAGGACTGCGAGATCATCTCCCAGTATGCGGGTGCGGGTCCGGAGGCCTTCAACGACCCCGCCAGGGGCAAGGAGATCTCCCAGCAGCAGATCGAGCAGGGCGCCGACGTGATCTACCACGCCTCGGGCAACACGGGCCGCGGTCTCTTCGAGGCGGCCGCCGAGGAGGACATCTTCGCCATCGGCGTCGACACCGACCAGGCCAAGCGCTTCAAGGACTCCCCGATACTCACGAGCGTCATCAAGCGCGTGGACGTGGCCGTACGGGACACGATAGTGGAGGCTGCCGGGCGTGACGCGCCGCGAGGGGCAACGGTGGACCGCGGCCTGAAGGAGAAGGGCATCACCCTCGCTCCCTACGGGCGCTTCGACGGCGACGTGCCCCAGGAGGTCAAGGACGCCGTGGACGAGGCCCGCCAGGACATCATAAGCGGCAAGGTCAAGGTCCCGGACACCGTCGAGTAGGCACGACCGCGTGACCGCAGGCGGAGAGCCGGACGGGACGGCCGGGGTCGCGGAGGCCCCGGCCGTCCTGGAGATGCGGGGCATCACCAAGACGTTCGGTCCCGTAAAGGCCAACGACGGCATCGCGCTAAAGCTGAGGAGGGGCGAGATCCTCGGCCTCCTCGGCGAGAACGGCGCGGGCAAGTCCACCCTCATGAAGATCCTTTACGGCCTCTACAGGCCCGACTCGGGCACGGTGGTCGTGGACGGCGAGGAGGTCCAGGTCCGGGACCCCAAAGACGCCGTTTCCCGGGGCATCGGCATGGTCCACCAGCACTTCACCCTCATCCCCCCGCTGACCGTCGCCGAGAACATCGTGCTCGGCGCGGAGCCCCGCAAGGGCGGCTCGCTGGACATCGCCCGGGCGATCCGGGAGACCGAGGAGCTGGCCGGGCGCTACGGTCTCAAGGTGGACCCGCGCGCGCGCGTCGCCGACCTTTCGGTGGGCGTGCGGCAGCGAGTCGAGATCCTGAAGGCCCTCTACCGGGACGCGCGCATCCTCGTGCTCGACGAGCCGACGGCGGTCCTGACACCGCAGGAGACCGAAGACCTCTTCTCGACACTGAAGGAGCTGGTTGCCGACGGCCTCTCTATCGTCCTCATAACCCACAAGCTCGGCGAGCTGCTGGGTGTCTCGGACGAGATCACCATAATCCGGGACGGCCGGGTCGTGGACACCGTCCAGACGGAGGGCACGACGGAGGCCGAGCTCGCCCGCCTCATGGTCGGCCGCGAGGTCTTGCTGCGGGTGGAGAAGGGCGGGACCGAGCCCGGAAAGACGCGCCTGGCGGCCGAGGATCTGGTGGTGCGGTCTTCGACCGGGGCCGTGGCGGTGGGCGGGGTGAGCCTGGAGGTGCGGGGCGGGGAGATCCTAGGCGTGGCCGGCGTGGACGGCAACGGCCAGACCGAGCTCGCCGAGGCGCTGGCCGGCACCCGCAAGAGCGAGTCCGGCCGGGTAGAGTTGGACGGCGAGGACGTGACGCGCCTGGGGTCCGGCGCCCGGCAGGAGAGGGGCCTAGCCTACGTCCCCGAGGACCGGGGCTCTAAGGGGCTCGTGCAGGACTTCACGCTCTACGAGAACAACGCGCTAAAGACCTACGACGAGGCGCCGTTTTCCCGGTTCGGCTGGATCTTCCCTAAGGTCATGCGCCGCCGCGCCGCCGAGAACCTGCGGGCCTACGACGTCCGACCTCCGGACCCTGACGCCAGGGCCGGGTCGCTCTCGGGCGGCAACCAGCAGAAGGCCGTGCTCGCCCGCGAGCTCTCCGGCGACCCAGGGGTCATCATCGCGGCCCAGCCGACGCGCGGGGTGGACGTGGGGGCCATCGAGTTCATCCACCGGCGCCTCATCGAGGAGCGGGAGAAGGACAAGGCCATCCTGCTCCTGTCCCTGGAACTGGAGGAGGTCCGGTCCCTCGCCGACCGCATACTGGTGATCTACGACGGCAGGATCGTCGGCGCGCTGGACGCCGCCGAGGCCACGGACGAGAAGCTCGGCCTGCTCATGGCTGGCCGGGGCGCCGAGGGCGGGCGGGAGAAGGCCTGATGCGCCGTCTGCTTGGCAACCTCGGGGGGTCGCTGCTCTTCCCGCTCGTCGCCATCTTCATCTCATTCGCCATCGGCGCGGTCATAATGCTGGCGACCGGCTACAACCCCGTCGCGGCCTACACCGCGCTCTTCGAGGGGGCGTTCGGGTCGCCGGCCTCTCTGGTACGCATTCTTCTCTACGAGCTGAGGATCACCGACGTGGCCCCTTCCCCCGAGGACACCGCCTCGCTCGCCGCCATCGGGCGGACGCTAGTGAACACGACGCCGCTCGTCTTCACGGGCCTCGCTGTGGCCGTGGCGTTTCGGGCGGGGCTCTTCAACATCGGGGGCGAGGGGCAGTTCTACATGGGCGCGATGGCCGCGGCTTGGCTTGGCGTGGTGCTCGGGTTTCTGGGACCGGGTGCGATCCCCGTGGCCCTCGTGGGTTGCGCCCTGGCGGGCTTCCTGTGGGGCGCGGTCCCCGGGGTCTTGAAGGCGTACTTCGGGGCTCACGAGGTCATCACGACGATCATGCTGAACTTTATAGCGATCTTCCTCACCTCCTACTTGACACGGGTGCCGCTCGCCCGTTCGGGCCCGATTCCGGGCACGGAGCCCATAGAGGAGTCGGCCAAGATCCCGATCCTGGGCGCGGGCCTGGGGCTGGCGAATTACGGGATCCTGCTGGCCCTGCTGGCGGCGGTCGTCGCGTACCTGCTCCTGTGGCGGACGAAGACGGGTTTCGAGCTCAGGGCGGTCGGGCTCTCGCCGGGGGCTGCGAACTACGCCGGGATCGGCATCGGCCGGAACACCATCCTCGCGCTCGCCATCGGCGGCGCTTTCGCGGGCCTCGGCGGCGGGGTGGAGGTTATGGGCGTCTACGGCAACATGGACCTGCCGTTCGTGCGCAACGTGGGCTTCAACGGCATCGGGGTGGCCCTGTTGGGGCGCAACCATCCTGTCGGGGTCGTGCTCGGGGCGATCGTCTTCGGGGCGCTCGCCTCCGGGGCGCAGCAGATGCAGTTCGACACGCGGGTGCCGCTGGACCTGACGACCGTGCTGCTCGCTGTGATCTTGCTCTTCGTGACGGCGACGAAGCTTGTCGAGCTCATCCTCGGCAAGCGCGCCCGGGATCTGGCGACCGGGACGCGCCTGGAGAAGGGGCTCGGGTCGTAGTGGAGGAGCTCTTGGCGACCGTCGGCGCGGTCCTCGCCGCCACCATCCGATTCGCGACGCCGCTCGTCTTCGCCGCCTTGGGCGGCATGTTCAGCGAGCGGAGCGGGGTGGTGAACATCGGGCTCGAAGGGCTAATGCTTATCAGCGCCTTCGCCGGCGTGGTGGGCGCGTTCCTGAGCGGCAGCGCGTGGGCGGGGCTGCTCTCTGCCCTGGGGGCGGGGCTCATCTTCGGGCTCATCCACGCCGTGATGTGCGTGACGTTCGAGGCCGACCAGATCATCTCGGGCACCGCCATCAACCTGCTCGCCCTCGGCGGCACGGGCTTCCTCATGGTCATAGTCTTCAACCAGGGCGGCACCTCCCCGGACGTCGAGAAGTTCGCCCCCGTCGCGATCCCCGTCCTCTCCTGGATACCCGTTATAGGCCCCGCCCTCTTCGACCAGAGCCTGCTCGTCTACCTGATGTACCTGCTCGTCCCCGTCTCCTTCTTCGTCCTCTTCAAAACCCCGTTCGGACTTCGCCTGCGGGCCACGGGCGAGGTGCCCGAGGCGGTGGACACGGCCGGCGTGAGCGTCGCCAGGATGCGCTACTTCGGGGTGGCCCTCTCCGGGATGCTCGCGGGGCTGGGCGGCGTCTACCTCTCTATGGGCATCCTCTCGGCCTTCTCCGAAAACATGACCGGCGGGCGCGGCTTTATAGCACTGGCGGCGCTCATCTTCGGCCGGTGGCACCCCTTGGGCGCGTTCGGCGCCGCCCTGCTCTTCGGACTCGCGCAGGCGCTCACCATCAGGGTGCCGCCGGAGGCCATCCCGAACGAGTTTATACAGATGATCCCCTACGTCCTCACCATCGTCGTCCTCGCCGGCTTTGGCGGGCGCGCGATAGCCCCCGCCGCCGTCGGCAAGCCCTACCGCAAGGAGTAGCACCTCAGAACGGGCCAGGCGCCGTCCTCGCGTTGGAATGCCGCGTATCCGGGTACAAACCGGATTGACGCGGTCCGGCACACGAGGAGGACGCCGCATGGACGCTAAGACCAGGGTTAAGGCGGGGGCGCTCGGCGGGGCCGGGGGCACGCTCGTCCTGTCGGCGCTGCGCTGGGTTTTGAATAAGGCGGGGCTGGTCTTCGACACCGCCCCGACGCAGGTCGTGGATCGGGTCGAGGAACTCTTCGCCCCAGACGGCTTCTCGCTTGGCACCCGAAGGGCCCTGGCCGCGACGGCCCACATAGCCTACGGCGTCGGCGCGGGGACGGCCTTCGGCCTCCTGCGCAGGGAGAGCGGGGGGGCGGGCGAGGAGGCCGCCGTGGGCTCCTCGCTTGGAATCCTCGCCTGGGGCGTGGGGTGGGCGAGTTGGCTGCCGCTGGCGGGCGTCCACTCGCCCCCGTGGAAGCAGCAGACCCCGAAGGTCCTGCTGCCCGCCCTCGACCACGCCGCCTACGGCGCGGCATGGGGCTTGATCTACAGCGCCCTGACCCGCAACCGTCCGTAGCGGCGGCAACCCGTACCCCGTAGAACCCAACAGAATCGACCTCAGCCCAAGGAGGCCCCACTTTGGCCCGACTTACTCCGGGCCGCCTTGCGGGTCCCGCACCGTGGGACCCGCCGCCCCCGCCTTCGGCGTCAGAAGCCCGGCCCGGGCCGCTTGTTAACCCTTGACCTACAGCATGCGCCATAACGATCGAACCAACATGTCTTACTCGCACTGCTAGAACGTAATCGCTGGCAGCCGGATCCATGAATGCATCCGGGCCAATGCTCTTGACCGTCGCTGTAGACTGTCTTCACGGGCGATGATT
>CADCUZ010000040.1 GCA_902806015.1 uncultured Rubrobacteraceae bacterium | reverse complement strand
CGGCTGGAGGTCCGCAACGGCGCGGGCAAGAAGGCACTACTGTTCGAGAAGGAGGAGGGATGAACAACAGGGCGGCGATCATGTACGGGACCCGCGACGTGCGGGTCGAGGAGCGGGCCGTGCCGTAACGGCACCTTCGGACGAGGCCTTGCGCTCCAAGAACCCCCGTACTCACCGACCACCTGCCGCACTGCGTGCTCTGGCCGATCCAGCAAAGAGACGCGAAGGAGTTACGCCGGACGAACACTTCACTAAGGAAGATCCTACTGGCCACCGACGGTTCCCGAAAAGCCGCGCTCGCGGGGCGAGCCGCGATGGACATCCCGAGGGGAAGAAGAACCGAGTCTGGTCCCGGTACGCGGCTTCCCCAACTACCTCTTAGGCGAGTACCCGCCCCCTATGCGGCGGACGCGGGAGCAACAAGAAGGCGAGACACAAGGAGGAGTGATGATCGAGAACAAGAAGGCGCGACCGGTCCAGTGGCCGCCGGGAAGACGTCCAGCTTGGAAGTGGTGGCTGCTTGTGAAGAACGGGAATCTCCGGGCAGAGGTGCTCGTCGTGGACCGTAGCGGCGGGCACGCACTGCCGGTCTTTAGCGGCGAGGGCGAGGCGGAAATGTTCCTTTGGCTCGCAGGCACGTGCATGGGCGACTGGCGGTTGAGGGAGACCTCCGCTGGAGAGCTCGTCTCGATTCTCTGCGGGCCCTGCGCGGACGTGAGGAGCGTGGCCCTCGACCCCTCGCCGGGTATGGCGGCGGAGACGATCGGGCTCGTCAGCGTAGGCCGGGAGAGGTTCGTAAACTGGATCGCCGATAATCCGTGTTCCTTCCGTCCGGGACCGAGCGCGCGTCACCACGGCCGGGGCTTGTTGCGGTCGCTTTGAGCATCATCGGCGGCGCAGCTCCGTACCTTCGCGCCGTCCGGAGCGCCTTCGGTCGTATCGTCGCCTCGGGCAGCCCAGCCGACGCCCCCGACGGATCGTCCGCCGAAGCGAATCCGAAACCATCGAAGGGCAGGTTCCGTCCGGACGTGGAGGGCCTTAGGGCCGTCGCTGTCGTGGCCGTGCTGCTCTACCACGCCGGGGTGCCGTTCGCGGGGGGCGGCTACGTGGGCGTGGACGTCTTCTTCGTGATCTCGGGCTTCCTCATCACCGGCCTACTGGTCCGCGAGCTGGAGAAGACAGGGACCGTGTCGCTCGCGCGCTTCTACTCGCGGCGCGCCAAGCGCCTTTTGCCCCTGACGGTGGTCGTGCTCGCGTTCGTGGTTGTGCTGTCCGGGTTGCTGTTCGACCCGGTGCGCATGGAGGAGGTCTCCTTCGGCGTCGTCGCGGCGGGACTCTACGCTATGAACTGGTTGCTCGCCGCCCGGGCCGCGGACTACTTCGCGGCCGGCCTGCAGGCGAGTCCGGTCCAGCACTTCTGGACGCTGGCCGTCGAGGAGCAGTTTTACCTGGTCTGGCCCGTCCTGATCCTGACCGTCGCGTGGTGGAGCCGCCGCACGGGCCGGGGCCTGAGGCCGGTGCTTGGGGCGGCCTTCGCGGTCGTTGTGGTCTCGTCCCTCGCCTACAGCATCTACTCTACGGGGCAGCAGGCCGGGGCTGCCTATTTCTCCACGCTGACCCGCGGCTGGGAGCTCGCACTGGGCGGGATGCTGGCCCTCGTGCCCGCCTCCCGGCTCGGTCGGCTGCCGCGGATGGCGGCAGGGGTCATGGCGGGGGCGGGGCTGGGCGCGATCGCCTTCGCAACCCTCCGGTTCGACGACGACACCCTCTTCCCGGGGTACGCCGCGCTCGTGCCGACCCTGGGGACGGCGGCGATCATCGCGGCAGGGTTCGCGACGATGCCCGCGGGCCCGTCTCGCCTGCTGGTGCTAGGTCCGGTGCGCCACGTAGGACGGATATCCTACTCCTGGTACCTGTGGCACTGGCCGCCGCTGGTCTTCGCCGCCGCGATCTGGGGGAAGCTCTCCCCGCTCGAGGGCGTGGCCGTCCTCGCCGCCTCCTACGTTCCCGCCCTCCTTACCAACCGCCTCGTCGAGAAGCCCTTCCTCCACTCGGAAACGCTCAGCCGCTACCCTCGCAAGGCCATTGTCCTCGGCGGGGCGTGCACGGCTTCCTCGGTTGCGCTGGGCCTGCTGCTGTTCGCGGTAACGCCGACCGTCCCCGAGGCGCCTGAGACCGAGGTCGCGGGCGCCGCGGCGCTGCGGGGCGGCTACTCGCTGCAGGAGAGCGCCGAAGCCGTCCACCCCACCCCGCGGGGAGCGGAGAAGAAAGAGAACCGCCCCCGCATGTACGCCGACGGCTGCCACCTCGATCTTGAGGAGACGAGATCCCCCGAGTGCGTCTACGGCAACCCCTCCTCCGATACCACCGTGGTGCTCTTCGGCGACTCCCACGCCATGCAGTGGTTCCCGGCCCTCGAAGAACTCGCCAAGGACCGCGGCTGGCGCCTCCTCGGGTTCTCCAAGAGCGCCTGCCCGCCCGCCGAGGTGCGCGTCTACAGCACGGGGCTGCGCAGGGAGTACCGCGAGTGCGAGGAGTGGCGGGAGAGGACGCTCGGGCGCATAACGCAGAAGGAGAACCCGGACCTGGTCGTCACGAGCATGCTCAACCGCTACCGGGCGAGGGAGGACGGGAAGGGCCTCCCCGATGATGCGAGCAACGAGGCGATGGTGGAAGGCTACGCCTCCACCCTCGAGACGCTGAGGGGCACGCGGGCCCCTGTCGCGGTCATCGAGGACGTCCCGCGCCCGGACAAGGACATACCCGAGTGCGTCTCCCAGTCGCTCGACCGCCTGAGAGATTGCGCGTTTCCCAGGAGCGAGGCCCTCGGCCAACCTCGGATCAACGCCCGTGCCGCGGCGGAGGTCGAGGGGGCGAGCCTTATCGATCCGACGGCCGTCGTGTGCCCCGAAGAGACCTGCCCGGCGGTGATCGGCGACGTGCTCGTCTACCGCAACGGCGCCCACCTCACGCGCACCTACGTCAGAACCCTTACCCCGTGGCTCGGCGAGCAGTTGCCCGAGCCGGCCCGGTCGACTAGCCGGGCCGGTTGACTAATAGGGGAAGTCGTCTTAAGGTCTATCGGGGTCAAGCTCGATCATCGCCCTGAAAATCTTCCCGGGAGGGGCCTGCTGCCGAGCACCCCTCTTGTGTTCACCGGACGCTGAGGACCGAGCGAGACCAGTAACCGGTGAGTCGTCACCGAGCGGTCGCTCTACCGCTCGGGCCAACCAATCGCCAAAGGGGTCGATCTGCTTAAGGACCGGGCGCCATACCGCGAGAGGCCTACCGGAGGGACAGGTGCTTTGGGGACCGCCCGATGAAGTCCCCAGAACGCGGGACACGAAAAACGAAGTGGTTCGCCGCGGCGGCCGCCCTGTCGTGGGCCGTCCTCGGGCTGCTGTGGGCGCAAGCGCTCGAGCTCCCGCGCCCCTTCCTGCCGCCGCCGTCTTTCGCAGAGCTACTCGGCAGAATCCCGGCCACCCCCCGTCCGGAGCGGTTCATCGTCATGCTCCTCAAAGAGACGAGCCTCCTGCTCTTCGGCTTCGCCCTCATCGGCCTGGTGCTGTGCGCCCTGGCGCGCCGCGCCGGGGCCCACAAGAGCGCGCTTGTCGCCGCCTTGCTGTGCGCGGCGATCGGCGCGGTCTCGCTCGCGCCCGTGGCGCAGGCGATGAAGACCGCCTCTGCGGAGGGCGTACCGCTCTCCCTTACGGGGTATTTCGCTGGCCTTTCTCCGGTCCCGGACCGCTTCGCGGACCGCTCGCCAAAAACCGTGCCGTACGCCCATTCGGGCGGAGAGGTCCTCAAGGTCGACGTCTGGGAAGCCTCCGGCGACGGTAGCAGAGGTTCTAGCCGGCACTCCGGTGTGGAAGTCGCCGCCGCGAAAAGACGCCCGGCGGTGATCGTGGTGCACGGTGGCGGCTGGCGCTCGGGGGAGCGCAGCGATTTCCCCAGCTGGAACGCCTGGCTCGCCGATACAGGCTATGTGGTCTTCGACATCGATTACCGGCTTTCGCCGCCGCCCAACTGGCAAGACGCCCCCGCCGACGTCGCTTGCGCGGTAGGCTGGGTCAAAGACAACGCCGCCCGATACGGTGTGGATCCCGAACGGATCGCCCTCTTGGGTCGCTCCGCAGGGGGGCACCTCGCCCTGCTCGCGGCCTACTCACAGGGCTCTGCCGCTCCGACGCCCGGCTGCGACGCGCGTAACGTTCAGGATACGGGGGTGGCGGCGGTGGCGGCTTTCTACCCGCCCACCGACCTCGCCCGTCTCTCCTCCCTGGGCTACCTCGGCGGTATCGACCGCTTCCTCGGAGGCACACAGGGCACCGTACCCGGACGCCACCGTCTCCTCTCGCCCGTGTCCCGCGTAGACTCAGGCGACCCGCCGACGTTCCTCGCCCACGGCGGCGAAGACCGGATAGTTCCGCCGGGGCAGTCCGAACTCCTGGCGGGGCGGTTGCGTGCGGCCGGCGTGCCGTACCGTCTCGTCGAGCTGCCCTGGGCCAACCACACCTTCGACTTCCTCTGGGGCGGGTGGGGCTCCCAGATTACTCGCTCCGCCCTCCAGGAGTTCCTGGAGGCCCGCCTCGATGCCCCGACGGGTGGGCGTACGGATACGTCCGGCGTCGCGCCGAGGGTGCCGGGCCCGGAGTGAGGGCGGCGTCGCTCTACGAGCGGGGGAGCTTAAACCCACGCGCTCGCTACAGAGCCGCCGCGGCGGGCGGCCGCTGCAGATTGCTTGCCCAGAACCGCTTCCGCTTCAGCCGGCCGTGTCGGACACGCCCAGCCACCAACCTCCTCTCCGTCTGCGGTACCCCGCCGCGCGAAGGTGCGTTTGGTGCCTGCGGGTTCGGGCCCGGATCTCCCGTAACCCAAGCGCTACGGCTATAGCTCGCGCTTCGGCGTACAGCGCCGCCACTAGCGGTCCCTCCCCGGCCCACGGGTCGGTGACGAGGAGGCCCAAATGGAGGCCCTCCGAACCTTCCCGAAAGCGCACGGCCGCCGCGAGCCGGCCCTCCTGCTCGGCGACGATGAACCGCTCCTCGAAGGCCACCCAGCGGGGCATGCCGTTGAGCTCTAGAAGCACCGCGATTCGCGGAGCATCTCTCGCACGCTCCAGGCGCACTACGGGGTATTTCCTCGCGGGCGCATCGGGCCTCACGGCGCGTGCCGGAGGTGTGCACGTCTCGGATTCCTGCGCGCGGGATCGTCCTTTTCGTGTGCGACGCGCCTCCCGAGCCAGGTGCTGCTGGCCGGCCTCCCGGAGCAGCTCCTTGTGACGTCCCATGAACCAGGAATCCGCCGGATTAATCATGCCCCGTGCCCTTCCTCTCGCCCGTCCCTGGCTGGCGCTGACTCCACCGCGAAACCATCGCACCACCGGCCACGGCTTCGCCCGAGCCGTTGGCCACCCGACCGCGCCTCGCGTCGTCTCTCGCGTTGGGCCGCTCTCGGAAGTTAGTGTGGGGCCAGGTGATGTGGATGGCCTTTGAGGGAGATTAGGTTTTTCCAATAGGGGTGCGTGCCGGCCGTCTCGCGGGCGGGCACCGACCCGCCGACGCGACGACGAAGCCCCACCCCGGCACGGAACGCCGGAGCGGGGCACATAGGGCGGTATCGGGGGCTAGGAGCGGCGCAAACGCGTCGCCATCAGTAAGCCGACGCCTAGCAGGATCGCGCCCCCCACCGGGACGAGCACAGACGCGCCCCCGGTTGCCGGCAACTGCGCAGCCTCTACCGGCTCGGGCTCGGCCGGCGCGCTGTACTGCTCAGCGGCTGGCGCGCTGTACTGCTCGGCCGCCGCGCTGGCGCTGGCGACGGGGCTAGCCGGGATGGGCTTTATGCCCAAATCCACGTAGCAATTTTCCGCCTCCTGCCCGGTAAGCATCCCGCAAGGGTTGCCCTTAGAGGCGCCGGGCTGCTTGCAGCCGTCGGGCGTCGGGATCGGGTATTCGGCGGTGCAGCCCTCGTCTACCTGTTGGGCCATCGCCGGCGAGGCGGCGAGCAGCGCCACTAGCGCGGCTGCCGCCAGAATTAGGGTCCTGATCGTCATGGGGTGTTTCCTCTCCGTTGGGGATGCTCCTGCGGGCTGTGGTGGTTCGCTTGTCGTCTACATTTGCGCCCCCCGTCGCCGTTTACCCATGCCGGCTACCCATGCCGGTGGGGCGGCGTCGCGTTCGTACCGTGCCGGCGCGGAAGAGAGAGGCCGGGACCCCGAAGGACCCCGGCCGTAGGTAGTCGTCGAGGAAAGGCGGGCCTCGGAGGGGGGACTCTGGCTGCCTTCGCCTCTTGGAACCAATCTACCACCGGCCCGCGAGGATCGGGTTAACGCGCGGTAAGGGTTCGGTTAAGGCCGGGTAAAGGGCGGGACCCCGAAGGATGCCCGGCTCGCTTTAAAAAGATATGGTATTGGTTCCTTTCTTACGCCTGATCTCCGCATGACGGAAGTGGTCCCGACGAGGGGCCCCTCGCATAGGGTGCCCCAGATGTCGTCGCGGGGTAGGGGTCCGCTCTACGAGACGCGTACGGGGGCGGCTCGCGTCCCTTAACGGTTTCTTTGCAGTGGTCGTGTCTCCCTTAACTCGTTCGTTACCGACCCTTTATGAAGACGGGGTATCAAGAGAGCGTGGGACGCCCTACGCAAACGGGCACGGCAGTAGTAAGCGGACGCTCTGAAGGAGTGAGGCTATGTTGATCCGGAGGTTTTCGGTCCTGGGGGTGGCGGTTGCGACAGTCTTTTTGCTGGGTAACTGGACGAGTCAGGGCCTGACGCAGGCGAAACAAGACCAGGCGAAGGGCGAGCGCGGCGGGCAGGGGGATGTGACGCTCAGGATAGAGGGAGACCAAAAAGTGCCGTTTTCGGGCGCATGCACGGTCGGAGGGGAGCGGCGCAAGATCGCCGGGCAAACACCGCGGAGCTTCCAGTTCGACCTGAAGGGGCGAAAACTTTCGTGCGAGATCGGCAAGCGGGGAAGCCAAAGCGGTGAGCTCGAGGTCGTGCTCAGCGGCGAGAACGTCCACTCGGTGCAGCGGCTCGCGGGTGCGAAAGGCTCGGTGAGCTTGAACTACGGCGGGGGCGGCTCTTTCTCCTCGATGTCGTGGTCTTCGCAGACGGTGAGCGGCGCCGCTGGCTCTTCCTCTTCAAGGGCTGACGATACCGCACCTGGAGAGGACACCCTCGACGGCCTCGCCGATAGAATAGAGCGGAAAGTGGAAGACATCTTCGAAAGGGCTATGCCGTAGGTTCGTACGATCCGCCTACCCTCGAGCCTCCCCCGGTTGACGCTCGGGGAGCCGGCAAGGGAAAGGTCTCGGGCGATGCGCATGCTCCCATTATTGGTACCTTTCGGCCGCTGGAGCTCGTGGCCGTAGCTTATTATCTCGGCGGTGGGGCAAGGCGGGGCGTTGAGCCTAGCCTCCGTTGCAGAGATACAATTTAGGAGGCAAGTTGGTCTTCGATGGCTGGGCGGGGCTGGTCCGCGTGGCGGTGGTAGGAACGGCGGCCTACGTGGCACTGGTGCTGTTATTGAGGATTTCCGGCAAGCGCACGCTCTCGAAGATGAACGCCTTCGACCTGGTGGTGACCGTTGCCCTCGGCTCCACGTTGGCCACGATACTCCTCTCCACGAGCGTCGCCCTAGCCGAGGGCTTGCTCGCGTTGGCCTTGCTGATCTTCCTCCAGTTTGCCGTCACCTGGATCTCGGTGAGATCCGCTACGTTCCGGGGGTTCATCAAGAACGAGCCCAAGCTGCTCTTCTACGACGGCGGATTCTTGCAGGAGGCCATGCGAGCGGAACGGATGACCGAAGAAGAGGTCGAGGCGTCCGTGCGCCAGCAGGGCATCGCGGGCTTCGAGGAGGTCGGGGCGGCGGTGCTGGAGACCGACGGCAGCGTGACCGTCGTGCCCCGTGGCGGCCTCGGCCAACAGTCCGCCCTCTCCGACGTCGCTGGCCGGCGCTCCTACGAGGAGAAGACGTAAGAAGGTAGGATCGGGTAGCTGTCTCTGGCGTTCGACGGTCGAAGATGGCTGGCAGGCGGGACGCTTAGACGCCCTTGTTCTTGATCCCGCGGTCGACGATCAGGTCGAGGTCTCGGTCGAAGTGCATCGGTCCTTCCCGCCCTTCCCGCAGTCGATCGTGTCCGCGTGTCCGTCGGCCACGAAGTCGACATCGTCTCAGGGGTTGCCCTTCACGACGTCGAGCCCCGGTTTCTCTGAAACGGCGGGCGATTCCCTCTCGGAGCGGGCCTGGCCCTCCCCTAGATGTCGGCGAAGCGGTAGCCGGCGCCGCGCACGGTCTGGACGTAGCGGGGTTTGTTGGGATCCGGCTCTATCTTTTTGCGGATGTGCTGGACGTGGACGTCGGCGGCGCGCGGCTCGCCGTAGAAGTCCCCGTCCCAGAGGTGGCGCATGATCTGCTCGCGGGTGTAGACCCGCCCCGGGTGGGAGGCCAAAAGCGCCAGCACGTCGAACTCCTTGGCCGTCAGCTCCACGGGGTCCCCGCCGGAGAGGACCAGCCGCTTGAGCGGGTCCACCTCCAGACCCGGGAACTCCAGCTTGCTGTGCTCGGCGCCGGCGCGGGCGTTGCGCCGCTGGCGCCTGAGGTGCGCCCGCACGCGGCTGACCAACTCCCTGGGCCTGAAGGGCTTGGTGATGTAGTCGTCGGCGCCGACCTCCAGGCCGACCACGACGCTCGTCTCGTCGTCGCGGGCGGTCAGCATGATTATCGGCACGTCGACGAGCGCGGGGCCCGCCTGGCCCCCCCGGAGCTCGCGGCACACCGAGACGCCGTCCATGCCGGGCAGCATCACGTCGAGGATCACGAGGTCGTAAGGATCGGCCGACCGCAGGTGCTCGAGCGCCGCCTCGCCGTCCCCGATCACCTCCGTCTGCATCCCCTCCCGGACCAGGGCGTGCTCGACGACGTCTCGCACCGCCGGATCGTCCTCCACCAGGAATACCTTAGCCATTCTCGACCTCCGGCAACTCGATCCTGACCGTCGTTCCGATCCCTTTTTGGGACGCGGCCGAGATCGCGCCCCCCATCCTCTCGACGAGTTCCTTGCAGATCGGCAGGCCCAGGCCGAACCCGCCCGAGCTGTCCTCGCCCTGGTAGAACCTGTCGAAGACGTGCGGGAGGTCGGCCTCGGCGATGCCGTCCCCCTCGTCCTCGACCGCCACGAGCCCCGGCTCCAGGCGCAGCAGAACGCGGCCGCCGCGGCCCGAGTACTTCACGGCGTTACTGACGACCACCATCAGCGCCTGCTCCAGCCACTCGCCGTCGGCCCGGACGCGCTTCCCCTCGCCCGAGGAGGAGAGCTCTACCCCCGCGCTCTCGGCGAGAGGCGCCATCCGCCAGAGCACCTCGCGCACCGTGGCGTCAAGGTCGACCACCCCGATCTCGGGCTCCCTCAGGTCCCACCCGACCCGGGCCAGCCGCAAGAGGGTCTCCGAGAGGCGCTGCATGCGCTGGGCCTCGGCGAAGATGTGGTTCAGGAAGCGCCGCCTGACCTCGGGGTCGTCTTCCTCCTCCGTGAGCAGGAGGTCCGCGGCGCCGAGGATCGTGGTGATGGGGGTCTTCAGCTCGTGCGCGGCGTTGGCCAGAAAGCGTTGCTGGCGAGCCTCCAGGCGCCGGCTCTCCGAGAGGTCCCGCACCACGACGAGCGTCCCGCCGCGGTGGTCGCCGAACTCGGGCAGGTGCTCGAGCTTGACCTGCAACAGGCCGCCCCGGCCCTGCACCCTGGCCTCGATGCACCCGCCCCCCTCCTCCGCGCAACGGGCGACCGCCTCCGCGAGGTCGAAGTCCTCCCAGGGGTTGGGCAGTACCCCGAGCCGCCCCTGGCCGTCGAGGGCTAGCATCGACCGCGCGGCGGGGTTGGCGAAGACGACGCGATCCCGCCCATCGGCCGCAAGCACCCCCTCGGTGAGGTTGTTCAGTATGGCGTCGAGGGTCGCCCGCTCCTGCTCCAGCTGGGAGGTGCGCTCCTCGACGCGTTGCTCCAACTCCTCGTTGAGCCGCCGGATTTTCTCTTCGGCCCGCTTGCGCTCGGTGACGTCGTTGAAGATCGCAACCGCCGCGACGATGCGCCCGTCGCCGCTGCGTATCGGGGCGGAGCTGACCTGCATGGTGCCGCGGGTACCGTCGCCGCGCAGAAAGTCGAGCTCCTCTTCTTTCACCACCTCGCCCGCACGGATCGAGCGCGCCAGCGGCCGCTCCTCGGGGCTGTGGGGTCGCCCGTCGCGGCGGAAGGTCCGGTACTGTTGGTACTCGTCGATGCTGGCGGCGGATCGGAAAGGGTGACGCCAGATCCGCTCCACCTGCTCGTTGCCCAGCACGAGCCTTCCGGTCGGCGCCTCCGCGATGACGACGCCCGAGGGCATCTGCTGCAGCACCGCCTCCAAGCGCGCCCGCTCGGCTTCGAGCTCCGCGGTGCGCTCGGCAACCCGGTTCTCGAGGTTGGCGAAGGAGTCCTCGAGCCTGGCGGCCATGGTGTTGAAGGTCTCGGCGAGCTCCCCGAGCTCGTCCTTAAAGCCGGGCTCTATGCGGTAGGAGAGGTCGCCGCCCTCTACGGAGCGGGCGCCGAGAGTGAGACGCTCGACCCTGCGGCTGAGAAGGGTGCCGAGCAGGAGCATCAGCCCGCCACCGAGGATCGACGCGACGCCTGCCGCCTCCAGGCCGCTGCGCAAGAAGAGCTGGTACGCGGTGCTCTCCGGCTCGCCGGAGGCGAACACCACGCCCCCCGCGAGCCCGCCCCCGCCCACAACCGGGGCCACCGCCACGTTGAGCCGGCCCAGCTGCTCGGACCTCCGGTTTCCGGCGGCCGCCTCTTGCAACAGCTCCTGGGAGGCCTCGAAGTCCGGGACGGATCCCGCCCGTGCGAGGACGTTGCCGCCCACGTCGACGACGAGTATCTCCCCGTCGGTCGTCTCGGCGTAGAGGTCGAGCTGTTCGCCGAGCTCCGCTCCCTCGGCGTCGGGGACGGCCTCGGCCACGGCGGCGGCCTGGGAGAAGGTGCGGCTCTCGGCGTAATCCGTGAGGCGCGTGCCGACGACGGGAACCCCGTAGACGAAGATCAGCGCGATGGAGAGCAACACGATGAGCACCGCGGCCAGCGGCATCCAGATGCGCAACCTCCTGAGGCCCGCGAGCAAATTGTACACCTCGATACAATAACTTTCTCTCTCGAGCCCGCCCTCTCGGCCCGCGTCAGGCTCCAAGGGTAGCAGGGGCGCGCCCGCGCTGTTCGCGGAAGCTAGGCGCTTTACGGAGCCTTTACGAGACCTTTACCGAGGCCTTACGGACGCTGGACCATCCCCGGGCAAAACCCTAGCACGGGAGGGCGCCCCTTCGCGGGGAAAACGGGGCCTTCGAGGAGGCCGGCACTGGAACAAGGGGGAAGCAACGGTATCTGTCTGTTGGATAAGCGTCGCCCGGGGCGGCTGGTTGCGGCCGAGTTCGGGGTGGCGTTCCGGCCCCTCCAGGGCGCCCCGAACGGTTTGCTGAGCGCGCCTCCAACGCTACCGACCACCCGCGCCTGCAGGGGCCACCCGGTCGCGGCTGTCCGGCCCAGGCGAGGCTTAACCCAATCTTTACGGGAGGCTAACCGGGGCTTACCGGAAGTTAAGCGGCGTCGGAGAGAATGGTTTCTTGCGCACCACCGAGAGGGGGGTGGAACGATGGCGTCCCCCTCGGAGGCGGTGATCGTGCACGTTGCCCTGGCCGTCCTCGTTTCGGTCGTGGACTGATGCGGACATTCGGATCCCTCTGCGAAGAAGCGGGCCGATCCTAACGAGTGAGGGGACCACGGAAGTGCTACCGGAGTGGGGGACCGCCTGTCGGGAGGACGAGACCACGGTGCGGTAGGCCGTCGGGATATTAGTGAAGAGCAAAGGGAGATTACCGAGATGAGAGGCACAAAGATGAGAAGGAATTTCGCTGTCAGAGGTGTTCCACGGCCGCGAAAAAGATTGGGAGCGATCCTGCTCGTCGCTGGCCTGCTAACAGCGGGCTGCGAAAGCGCGCAGGGTGAGACCGGGCAGGGAGGCCGCGCGGCGGCCGAAGACCCGCCGGCCGCCGACGTCTCCCCGGTGGCCGAGGTGGCGCGCCGGATCGAGCCAAGCGTCGTGCAGGTCAACGTGTCGTCCATTCAAACGTCGCCTTACGGGCCGCGCGAGGCGCAGGGGCTCGGCAGCGGCGTGATCTACCGCGAGGACGGCTACCTCATCACCAACAACCACGTCGTCGCGGGCGCCGACACGGTCAACGTCGCCTTCGCGGACGGCTCGGTGGAGAAGGGCCAGGTCGTGGGCGGCGACCCCTACACCGACATCGCTGTGGTCGAGGTGGACCGGGGCAACCTGCCCGCCGCCGAGTTCGGCGACAGCGGCGACCTCGTCGTCGGCCAGCTCGCCGTGGCCGCCGGCAGCCCGTCGGGATTTCAGTCCACCGTCACCGCGGGCGTCGTGAGCGGCCTCAACCGCGAGATACCGCCGGAGATCACCGGCGGCCCGCAGCAGAGCGCCTTGGTCGACCTCGTACAGACCGACGCCGCTATCTCTCCCGGCTCCTCCGGCGGGGCGCTCGTGGACCGGAACGCGGAGGTTATCGGCATCAACGCCGCCTACCTGCCGCCCGCACAGACGGGCGCGGTCGACCTCGGCTTCGCCATACCCTCGGCCACCGCGACCGACGTCGCCGATGCGATCATCGAGGACGGTACGGCTGAGCATCCCTACCTCGGCGTCTCCCTGGTCGACCTGACCCCGGAGATCGCCCGCCGGTTCGACGCCTCCGTGGAGTCCGGGGCGATCGTCACGGGCGTGGACCCGGACGGCCCCGCCTCTGACGCCGGCATCGAGCCGGGCGGCGTCGTGACAGCCGTGGAAGGCGAGAAGGTCACGAGCAGCGGCGACCTGCTCGCGGCCCTGCGCCGCTTCGACCCGGGTGAGCCGGTCGAGATCACCGTCGCGGGCGACGGGAACGCTCGCGAGTTTACGGTCGAGCTCGAGGAGAGGAGGTAGACGATGGCCGCGAAACCCGAGAAAAACCCGGAGGTCTTGAAGCTGTACGCCGGGCGGCTGCTCTCTGTCGTCGCGCTTGTCTTCTGCGTCCCTATCGGAGCCCTGTTCGTCTCGATAGCCACTGGCTCTGTAGGGATTCTCATGGGAATCACGGGCTACGCGCTCGGCGCCAGGAGGCTGGGCGCCCTGGCCGTCGTACTGTGCACGGCCGCCATGTTCGTCGGCCTGCTCGTCGGGCCGGGCGTGGTCCCCGGCGACGCCTACGACCGCGCGGTGGACGGCTGGTTCCGTAATATGCCCACCGAGCGATTCACCGAAGACTGAGCGGGTGAAAATCCGGTGCCTGCCGCAACGTCCGCCGGTGGCTTCGGCGGACGTTGCCTCCTTCGTCCCCGAGACCCACGCCGGGCCCGTCCGCGACCGCGCGGAGATGCCCGCCGCCACCGGCGGTAAACGTCCCTACCCTCGCGGGATACCCCGGGCGAACGCCGGACCCGCATCGGGCGACCGTCCGCTCAAGACGGTCGCGGCGGCCGTGCTCGTGGCCGTGCTCGTGTCGGTGGCGGGCTGCGACGCCGGCGGGGGAAACGCGACGGAGATGGCCGAAGGTCCGGCCGCAGCGGACGCACCGGGCGACACCACGACCTCGGAGGGTGGGAGTGGGGTCGGGATACTGGAGCCCAAAGACGACGGTTTCGTCGCGTCGGCGAAGAGCAGCGGCGGTGAGGCGGGGGCGGCCGACCGGATAGAAGACGTGCGGTTACGAATCTTCAACGATTACGAACGCCTCCTCATAGATTTCGGCGACCGGAACGGCGAGGCCGCCGGCCTCCCCCCTTT
>CADCUZ010000039.1 GCA_902806015.1 uncultured Rubrobacteraceae bacterium | reverse complement strand
GTACTGGGTTAAAGCGACTAGGCCTTATCGGAACCTGCACGACTACCGGGTAGATTCTCAACGGCATTCAAACGATCGCTGCAATGACTGGCCGTCTTGTGCGCATTTCTGGGCGCTTCCGGTGTGATGTGCGTAAAGTGAACCCTTGTTTGAGGTATAGGATTGTGGCGATCTTCAGCCTCAGATATGGGAAATGTCCGCATATCTTAGGCGATATCGCAGTGAGGCATGGTGGCCGCTTGTTGGAGCGCACGAGTAAGTGGCCAGGGCACCTTCATCGTGCGAAGATGAAAAGAGGATGGGAAGATCGAACAGCATACTCGCCGCAGCTTCACCCGCTCGAATAGGCAGCAGGGAGGACGCCATCCGGTGGGCGCGCTCTCTTTTGTCGGGAGCAGAGTTTGTAATCTTGGACTCGGAGACCACCGGCCTTGGCACCCCGATAGATTTCGTAGAAGTTGGCGTGGTCTCCTGTCGGGGGGTGCCTCTCTTTGATTCGCTGATCAATCCCTCTTGCCCCATAGAGTCCGGGGCATCCCGCGTCCACGGCCACACCGCAGAGAGCCTTGCCAGCCAGAGGCGCTTTCACGAGATCTACGCGGATCTTCTCGATGTACTGTGGGATAAGCGGGTTGTCGTCTACAATGCTTCTTACGACCGCAGAGTGTGGGATGCGGCTGTGGGACGTCTGGGGGCCCGGGCGGCGCTCGCCGGGGAGCTTGCGCCCTGGGAGTGCGTGATGCGCGCCTTCGCGGCTTACGTGGGTGAGAGGTCAAAGAGGGGCGGTTACAAGAACCAGAAGTTGCCAGGTGGCGACCATACGGCTCTTGGGGATGCACGAGCCACGCTAGGCCTGATCGAGCGAATGGCCGAGGCTACATAACGATCGCGGGCTTCGGGGAGGGGAGATTGACAGCTTGACGGCTTCCTCCGCCGATGTGACGGCGATAACGCTCATGACGGCGATTTGGGTGCCTTTTCTGGACACGCTCGCCCTCAAATTCTAGGCTTCTCCATTCGCACGACCCGACGACCACGAAGGTCGAAAGATGCCGAAGACCCTGCTCGTCGTCGGTTGCGTTGGGTTTTTGAGGGTGTATCTTGGGTGGCTCGCGGAGTAGCGGGTACGGCCGGACTTTCGGATCTGCTAGCCCTCGAAGGAGAGCGTCTCCGTCAGTCCGTCGTGACCGACGACCGTCCGCGGGAAGACGGCCCTGGCGCGACCCAGGTGGGACGAGGGGCGGGACAAGGACGGTCCGAAGTGGGTGAGCCACAGCCTCCTCGCCCCACCGTCACGTGCCAAGGCAGCGGCCTCGGCGAAGGTCATGTGCAAAGACTTCCAGCGCGCCGGCTTGTCCTCCTCCAAGCCGTACATCCCTTCGGATATAAGCAGGTCCGTACCCTCGCACCCCGCCCGCACGAACCTTACCAGCCCGGCCGTCGGCGCCGTATCGGTAACCAATGCCAGCCTGAGGCCGCGGCGTCTCTCGCCCAGCACCTCCTCGGGCTCGATGAGGCGGTCGCCGAAAGCGACGCACTCGCCGTCCTGCAATCGGCCCCACAGGCCGACCGGCAGGCCCAAAGCGCGAGCCCGCTCGGCGTCGAAGCGGGGGCACGCCCTATGGAGAGGGAGTAGGCCAGACAGGGCACGTCGTGCTCCACGCGCAAGCAGCTGGCCTCTATGCCCCCCAACCCCTCCAACGGGAAGGTCTCATCACCGGAGAGCGCGACGAAGCTTAAGGGGTACGGAAGGCGGGGCGCCACGACGAGCAAGCCCCGCATCACGTCCTCCACGGGCGGCGGCCCGTAGACGGTTAGCGGCTCGTCTTTGCCCTTGCCGGAGAACGCGAGCGTGAGCAAGAGGCCCGGCAGCCCCAGCACGTGGTCGGCGTGGGCGTGCGTGAGGAGGATGGCCTTCAGGCGCCTCAAACCCCAGCCGCGCTCGCGCATTGCCACCTGCGTGCCCTCGCCGCAGTCGAGCAGGGCCAGGCCCCCACCCGCGCGCACGAGGGTCGACGAGAGCCGACGGCTCGGCAGCGGAAGGGTACCCCCGGTTCCCAGCAGGCACACGTCGAGCAAGGCCACCTCCGGTGTGGATGATATCCCTAGCTCGCGAGCTTACCGTGCCCACTCGCTCGGAGGAAGGCTCCGACGACGTATTCACCCCCGGTGGTTTAACTCGGACGTACGCTGACAGTTACCGAGGGGAACGCCGTCGGTTGCAGGGCAACATAGATCTGGAGAATTTGGTCCATGTAAGCGGTCTATGAAAAACCGGCGGACAGCGGTGAAGGTGACAAGGTCATCTCTGAATCACTTAGTCCAGGTTCGAAATTTGGTCCGGCAGCTACTCCGGGCTCTCTACGAGGCCATCACCCCCAAGCCCTCGAAAGCGTATACAAGGCCTCGCGGCGGCGCTTTCGCCGACCGACGCAGGAACGTACCATACGTCGCGGTCGTATCTTGTACTGTCGGGTGGAGCGGTGGAACCTGCGCGACTTTTTCTGCTTGAACTCCATCACCCTCGCCACGGTCGGCTACGGCGAGCTCCCCCCGAGACCGCCGCTGGCAAGCTCTTAACCGTCTTCTATGCCTTCACCGGCATCGGCCTCTGATCGCCGCCGCGTCCCTCAACCCCGTCGCCCGTACCGCCGTCGAGTAACACGAAGAGGGACGTGGAGTCCTCGGCCGCCGCAACCGACCACCGGAGGACCGGTAGCAACCGCAAAGAGCGGTGCCACGGAGACCCGGCGCCCAATAACACCAGACTTTTCTCGCGGGACTTGACACAAAGGTCTGGTGCTATTATCTTAAACTCATAATGTCTTTACATTAACGGTGTAAAGGCGAGAGAGGATCAGATGACCGATGCCCTTGCGGGTGTAACTTTGGACCACAGCAGCCCGGTACCGCTCTACCATCAGGCGGCGCAGGCATTGGAGGCGGCCATCGAGAACGGTCGGTTGCCGCGGGGGAGCAAGCTCGGGGGCGAGGTGGAGCTCGCGACGCGGTTGGGGATCAGCCGCCCTACCATGCGCGCGGCGATGAAGCAGCTCGTGGACAAGGGCCTGCTCCTCCGTAGGCGGGGCATCGGGACCATGGTCGCGCCCAGGCCCGTGAGGCGGGCCGTCGCCCTGACCAGCCTGTACGACGACCTCAAGGAGGCGGGGAGGGATCCGCGGACCCGGCTTCTCTCGCTCGAGAGGGTTCCCTGTCCGCCCGATGTCGCCGAGCACCTGGCGCTCGAACCCAACGCCCCCGTGCTGCGTTTCGACAGGTTGCGGGCGGCGGGGTCCGACCCCATCGCGCTCATGCACAACGTCGTGCCGGCCGGGTTGGTGGAGATACGGGAGGAGGACTTTGAGCGGACCGGGCTCTACGCGCTCTTCCGGGGGGGCGGGATCGCGCCCAACGTCGCGACGCAGCGGGTTGGGGCCCGCAAGGCCGGTGCTGAGGAGGCCGAGTTGCTGGAGATGGAACCGGGAGACCCGGTGCTGACCGTGACCAGGATCGCCTACGACACCACCGGGCGGCCCATAGAGTACGGTGCTCACCGCTACCCGGCCGAGTCCTACTGGTTCGAGATGATGCTGGTTGATCTGTAAGCAGGAGATCTACGCCGGGTGGGGACCCGGCGTGGCGAGACGTAATGCAAAAGGTCCGTCCGGCCTCAGCCGGCCGGAGGAAGGGGAAACGTGGCAAGAGAGATAGGCATCGGAACGGTCAGCCTGGGATGGATGGGCCAACTGCACACGCGGGCGTACCGTCGCCTACTCGACCACTACCCCGAATGCGAACTCCGGCCGAGGCTCGTCATCGCGGCCGACGCGGTCGAGGAGCGGGCGCGGGACGCCGCCGAGCGTCTCGGCTACGAGGGCTGGACCACCGACTGGCGGGAGGTCGTCGAACACCCCCAGGTCGAGGCGGTAAGCATCGCGGCGCCGAACTACCTGCACCGCGAGGTGGCCGTCGCGGCGGCGCGGGCGGGCAAGCACATCTGGTTGGAGAAGCCGTGCGGGCGGTATCCGTCCGAGACGTACGACATCGGGGAGGCGGTCGAAGAGGCCGGGGTCAAGAGCATGATCGGGCTCATGTACCGCCACGTCCCGGCGGTGGAGTACGCCAAGGAGCTCATCGCTGCCGGGGAGCTCGGGGAGATCACGCACTACAGGGGCTACTTTCTGGCCGACTACGCCGCCGACCCCAACGGGGCGCTTACCTGGCGCTACAAGCTCGACGGCGCGGGCCTCGGGGTGCTCGGGGACATCATGCCCCACACGGTAGATATGGCCCAGAACCTTCTCGGCCCCATCGAGAGCGTCTCGGCCCAAAGGGAGACCTTTATCCGGGAGAGGCCGGAGGTGCCGGAGGGCATGGGCACGGGCCACTTCACGGTGGAGGACGGGGAGATAGGCGCGGTGGAGAACGAGGACTACGTGGGCGGCCTCCTCCGGTTCGGGAACGGCGCCAGGGGGACGGTAGAGAACAGCCGAACCTGCATAGGCCCGCACGTCAGGATGAGCTTCGAGGTCAACGGCACGCGCGGCGCCCTCTCCTGGGACTTCCAGCGCCTCAACGAGCTCGAGCTGTACCGGATGGAGGGGACGGGCGACCGGGGCTACCGCACCGTCTACGCGGCGCCAGGCATGGGGGATTTCGCCAACTTTCAACCAGGAGCTGGCATCTCGATGGGCTACGACGACCTGAAGGTCGCCGAGGCCGAGCGGTTCCTCTCCTCCATAGCAGACGGCCGCCAGCGCGCGGCGAGCATCCGCGACATCGTCTCGACCATGCGGGTAGTCGACGCGATGGACCGCTCCTGCGACACGGGTCGCTGGGAGAACGTCGGGGGGCCAGCCGAAGCGTCCGATTCGCGCGCGACGGCCGGCGAGCACCGGGTCGGGGGTGGCGCGTGAACGGTCCCGACCTCGTCTGCATCGGGCGCACCAGCGTGGACCTCTACGCCGAGCAGGGCGGGTCCCGGCTGGAGGACGTCCAGTCCTTCCGCAAGTACGTCGGCGGCAGCGCCACGAACATCGCCGTCGGCACGGCGCGGCTCGGTGTGAAGAGCGCCATGCTCACCCGCGTCGGGGACGAGCACATGGGGCGCTTCGTGCGCAAGACCCTGGCCGAGAACGGGGTGGACATCAGCCAGGTCCGGTCTGACCCGGAGAAGCTCACCCCCTACGTCCTGCTCGCCGTCAGGGCGATAGAGGACTTCCCGAGGATCTTCGCCTACGGCGACGCCGCCGACCTCGCCGTCGAGAAGGGCGACGTGGACCCGAGCTTCGTGGCCTCCGCTAAAGCCCTGCTCGTAACGGGAACGCCCCTCTCGCGGCCCGGCGCCCGGGCGGCCTCCGTCAAGGCCATAGACGCGGCGCGGCAGGGCGCAACGAAGGTGGTCTTCGACCTGGACTACCGCCCCGTCTTCTGGGGCGTGGCCTCCCACGGGCAGGGCGGGCAGATGTTCGTCGCCAGCGAGGAGGTCACGGAGGTCTACCGATCAGTGCTGCCGGACTGTGATCTCGTCGTGGGTACCGAGGAGGAGGTCAGGATCGCCGGCGGCTCGACGGACACCCGCGAGGCGCTCCTGAGCATCCGCGGCCTTTCCGAGGCGACCATCGTGCTCAAGGTCGGCGCGATGGGGGCGATAGTCTTTCCCGGGAACATACCGGACGAACTCGAAGACGGGGTGCGGGTTCCTGGCTTCCCCGTGGAGGTGTTCAACTCAGTGGGCGCGGGGGATGCGTTCATGAGCGGGTTCCTGAGCGGCTGGCTGCGCGAGGAGCCGCTGGAGAAGTGCCTGCGCCTCGGCAACGCCTGCGGCGCCATCGTCGTCTCCCGGCACGGGTGCTCCCCGGCCATGCCGACGACGGAGGAACTGGAGTACTTCCTGGCGCTGGAGGAGAAGCCCCGGCGCCTGCGGGACGACGTCTGGCTGGAACACCTGCACCGGGCGACGACGCGCAACGACCCTGAAGAGTTGCGGGTGCTGGCCGTGGACCACCGCTGGCAGCTCGAGGAGGCGGCCGACGAGCTCGGGGTGGACCGCGGGCGTTTGCGAGAGCTCAAGGTGCTGCTAGGGCGGGCGTTCCGGCGGGTAGCCGAAAACGACGAGGCCGCCGGCGTACTGATAGACGACGTTTACGGGGACGGAGCGTTGGAGGAGCTTACGGGAAGCGGGGCCTGGATCTCCCGCGCCGTCGAGGTGGCCAAGAGCCGGCCCGTCGAGTTCGTGGGCGGGCCGAACCTCGCCGCCACCCTGCGCGCCTGGCCCGAGGAGCACGTCGTCAAGTGCAACCTGTACATGCACCCGGAAGACGACGCGCAAACGAGGGAGGTTCAGGAGCAGAGGGTCCTGCAGCTCTTCGACGCGTGCCTCGCGAACGACCGCCAACTGCTGCTGGAGGTTCAGGCCACGCCGGACACCACTTACGACGGCGACAGCGTGGCGCGCCTGTTGGGGCGGTTCTACGAGATTGGGGTGCGTCCCGAGTGGTGGAAGATACCGCCGAATCCCGATCCGGCGGTCTGGGCGAGGATAGGGGACGTGGTGCGGGAGCACGACCCGTACTGCGCGGGGCTGCTCGTCCTCGGGCAGGCGATGAAAGAGGAGAAGCTCGCCGAGAGTTTCGCCGCCGCGGCCTCCGAGCCGCTTTGCCGGGGGTTCGCCATCGGGCGCTCGATCTACGGCGAGCTGGGCCGCCGCTGGCTGGCCGGCGAGATAGGCGACGAGGAGCTCGTCTCCTCCGTGGCCGGGAGGTACGGGCGCATGAACGCGCTCTGGCAGAGCAGGAACGAACAACCCGCGCGGGAAGGCGCGGCGCGATGACGGTTCCGTCGGGCGAGCACACCGAAAAGAAGGAGGCCCAGGTGGAGGATCTCAAGGGGCGCGGGGGAGACGGGAGTAGCCCGGTGGGCGTCGTCGGGACCGGCGGCATGGGCGGGATGCACGCGCATTGCCTGCACCGGAAGGTGGCGGGGGCGCGGGTGGCGGCCGTCTCGGACGTGGACGCCGACCGGGCCGGCAAGGTCGCCGAGGAGTGCGGGGGGGCGGCCGTCTTCGGGGACGCGGTCGAGATGATCCGGGACGAGCGGGTCGAGGCCGTCGTGATCGCCTCACCCGACCCCACGCACGCCGAGCTTGTGCTCGAGTGCCTGCGCCTCGGGAAGCCGGTCCTGTGCGAGAAGCCGCTGGCCACAAGCCCGGAGGAAGCGCTGGGTATCGTCGAGGCCGAGGTCGAGGTGGGCCGGAAGCTCGTGCAGGTCGGCTTTATGCGCCGCTACGACCCGCAGCACGTGGACGTCAAGATGGTGGCAGCTTCTGGCGCCATCGGGGAGCCGGTGCTCTTCAAAGGGTGGCACAGGAACGCGCAGATCCCGCCCGGCGTCGACTCCGAGTGGGTCGTTATCAACGCGGCCATCCACGACCTCGACTCGGCCCGCTGGATGCTCGACGCCGAGGTCGAGGAGGCCTTCGTCCGCGGCCTGAACACGAGCGGGACTTCGGGGGGCGAGTTCAACCTGCAGCTGATACAGCTCACCTTCGCCGACGGACGCCTGGCCACCATAGAGGTAAACGTCGACGCGCAATTCGGCTACGAGGTGGGCGTCGAGGTCGTGGGCGTCGGCGGCACGGCCCACACCGCCCCCCCGTCCGGCGCGGTCGTGCGCCTGGACCGGGCCTACGCCCAGAACGTGGAGGCCGACTGGCTCGGGAGGTTCGAACCGGCGTACACCCTCGAACTGCAGGAGTGGATAGCGTCCATAGACAGCGGCAGGCCGCCCTCACCCGACGCGTGGGACGGCTACGCCTCGCTCGTGGTGGCCGAGGCCTGCATCGCGTCCATACACTCGGGGAACCCCGAGGGCGTGACCGTGCCCGAGAAGCCGGCGCTCTACGAGAAGGAAGGATCGGTGGCCCGGTGAGCGGACGCATCGCGGGCGCCCCGGTCTCGTGGGGGGTCATCGAGATCCCGGACTGGGGCTACCAGATGCCCGCAGACAGGGTGCTCAAGGAGGCGTCCTCGCTCGGCATCGGGGCGGTCGAGGCCGGCCCCGAGGGCCTGCTGCCGGCGGACCCCTCCGCGGTCTCAGACCTCCTGGCCCGGTACGGTCTGGGCCTCGTGGGCGGCTTCGTGCCGGCAGTGCTGCACGACCCGGCCAGACGAGAGGCGGAGCTGGCGCTCGTCGAGCGGCGGGCGAAGTTCTTCGCCGCCGCCGGGGCGGACGTGGTGGTCCTGGCCGCGATGTCTGGTTCAGAGAGCTTCGGGGAGTTCGTCGAGCTCGACGACGACTCCTGGCGGGAGCTCTTCCAATCGTTAGAGTCCGTGGGGGAGATCTGCGACCGGCACGGCATCGCGGTCTCCCTGCACCAGCACTACGGGACGGTGGTCGAGCACGACGACCAGCTCAAACGCTTCCTCGATGGCTCGGAGATGGGGCTCTGCCTGGACACCGGACACCTCGTCATCGGGGGCAGCGACCCCGTCGGGATCGCCGAGCTCGCGGGGCCCAGGGTCAACCACGTCCACCTCAAGGACGTGAACCTTGAGGTCGCAGGAAGGCTCGCTAGCAGAGAACTCAGCTTTAAAGAGGCCGCGCAGAAGGACGCGTTCCGGCCTCTCGGCGAGGGCGACGTGGACGTCGGCGGTGTAGTGGACCGGCTAGAGAGCTCGGGCTACCGGGGATGGTACGTGCTGGAGCAGGACTCCGTGGTCGGGCGGGAGCCGGGCGAGGGCGCGGGGCCCGTCGTCGAGGTGCGCAAGAGCCTCGACTACCTGCGGCAACGGCTGGAGTAAGCGAACCGCAGGGAGAAAACGCTGGCGGCAAGGGGCACCCGGGCGGGGACTTGGGAAAGGGATCAGGAGGAGAAGTCGTGAACGGGGGAGGAACGAGTCGCAGGGGTTCCCCGAAGGTGGGGCGTCGGCATCGCCGGCCCGGCATTGCTCGGAGCCGTCAAGCGACCTTGCCGGAAAGGAGACTGTCCGGCTGGAGGGCGAGACGAAAGGCGCAGTGTTCCGTGCAGAGACCAACTGAACCCGTCGCACAACTGCCGAGTGCTTCGTAAGAGCGCCGTGCGGGCTATAGGATCGAAGGAGGAAGCATGAAGGTCGGCCTCTTAGGCGCCGGTCGTATCGGGAACATCCACGCGGGCGCGCTTGCAGCACATCCGGACGTCGAATCGTTGATCGTCGCCGACTACGAAGCCGAGCCCGCCAGGAAACTCGCGGCCCGTTATGGTGTCGCAACGGCATCGTCCGTGGACGAGCTCTTCGACGACATCGAGGCAGTGGTCATCGCCTCGCCGACCGACACGCACGTCGATTATCTCCTCCGGGCCGCCGAGAGGGGCATACCCGCGTTCTGCGAGAAACCGTTAGCGAGAGCTCCCGCCGCCACCGACCGGGCCATCGGGGCGATAAACGAGTCGGGAATCGCCGTCCAGATGGGCTTCATGAGGAGGTTCGATCCCGGATACCGGGCCGCGCACGAGCTCGTGGCTTCCGGGGACCTCGGCGAGGTAACGCTGGTAAGGGCGCACACGCACGACACCGCGCCCCCGCACGAGTCCTACATCCCTCGCTCCGGGGGCGTTTTCAACGACATGCTCATCCACGACATCGATGCCCTGCGTTTCGTAACGGGGGCCGAGCCCGTCGAGGTGGTCGCTACGGGCTCGAACCACACTATGGAGGTCTTCGCCCGATACGATGACCTTGCTACCGTTGCCGTCCTCGCACACATGGACGACGAGTCCCTGGCTATCCTGTCGGGTACGCGGCGGAACCCGCTGGGCTACGACATCCGGATGGAAGTCTTCGGCACCAGGGATAGCGTCGCGGTCGGGTTGAACCCGCACACGCCGATAAGGTCCGTCGAACCGGGCTCTCCCCCGCCGGCCCATCCGGTCACGGTCGGTTGGCTGGAGAGGTTCGAGCACGCCTACCGTGCGGAGATGGATGTCTTCGTGGACGTGGCGCACGGCCGTCGCCCAAGCCCCTGTACCCCGGAGGACGCGCGTGCGGCATTGTCGATAGCGGAGGCTTGTGGGGTGTCTGCCCGCGAGGGAAGACCCGCACAGGTGGGCGGAGACCGGTGAAGCCGCCAGCGTATATCCCTCCGGAGGTCTTGTCCGGCGGCCTCGAACGTTGCGTCAGGCGTGTCGAAGTTCGGACAGCTCCCGGTTCGGTTGCATCGGTCCATTGCAGACACCAGGGGAACTGGCGAGCGTGCAGGGAGATGCGTCACGCGATGCGGGCTCGCTCTGATAGCATCCTGACCAGATCCTGGACAACGGTGCGTTTGGGCACAAGAAACCTGCTGCACGATCAGGATCTGGGGTGCCTGGCATGAGCGGAGATCCGCGGAGGTTTGACGGCAAGGTGGCCGTCGTGACCGGCGGGACGCAGGGCGTCGGCGAGAGCGTAGCGCTCCAAGTGGCCGAGCGCGGCGCCTTGGGGGTGGTGATCACCGGCCGCAACGCGGAGCGCGGCGAAGAAGTGTCCGGCGCGTTGCTCGAGCTCGGTACGAAACCCGTGTTCGTCGCCGCGGACCTCGCCGAAGCAGAGGCCCCGTTCAAGATCGTCGAGGCGGCGGACAGGGCTTTCGGCAGGATAGACGTACTGGCGAACTGCGCCGCGAACCCGGAGCGGGACACGATCTGGGACGGCACCCCGGAGCTTTTCGACCGCATGTTCGCCGTAAACGTGCGGGCGCCGTACTTCCTGATCCAGGGCGCGGCCAGGATCATGCGCCGGGAGGAAATACGCGGGACCATCGTCAACGTCATCAGCATCTCGAGCCACGGCGGACAACCGTACATCTCCACCTACAGCGCCTCCAAAGGCGCCCTGGTGACCATGACCCGCAACGTGGCGCACGCGCTGTTACCCTACCGGATACGGGTGAACGGCCTGAACCCGGGATGGATGGCAACCCCGGGCGAAGACGGGACCCAGCGTAGGTTCCATGGCGCCACAGATGGCTGGCTCCAGGAAGCCGGCAAGACCCGTCCATTCGGACGGTTGATCGACCCGAAGGAGGCCGCCGGAGCGGTGGTCTTCCTCGCTTCGGAGGAGTCCGGCCTGATGACCGGCGCCATCGTCGATTATGACCAGCAGGTTGTCGGCGCCTATGACTAGCACGTCCTTCCGAACATGTCGCTGTTCGCCCGGGTCGTCGGTTTGCGGGAGGTGGCCTCGATGCAGGACGCGAAGATGGAAGACGAACCGTGAGAGAGGATCTGGCGCGTGAGCCAAAAACGACTGGCAGACTCTTGGCTTCGAGTCGCCAGATGGCCGCAATGTGGTGGAAAACGAGAGACAGGAGGCGTAATGAGAGTCGGTAAATTCCCTGTACTGCTTGCGGTAGCCCTAGTCGTCCTGGCGGGTTGCGGGGGCGAGGAGCAAGGGCAGGATGGACAAGGGAGTGGCGGGCAAGGACTGGTTGCTCGTGAGGACATCAGCATCGAGTTCGTGACTCACGCCACGCCGGATCCGTTTTGGGTAGTGGTCCAAAATGGCGTTAACAAAGCTGCAGAGGACCTGGGAGTAGATGTCAATTATCGCGAGCTCCAATCGTATGACATACCGGAGCTGCAGAGAAACCTGGAATCTGCCATCGCCGCTGAACCTGATGGTATGGCTGTCTCTATACCTGACCCCAACGCGCTGAGCGACTCGATCCGCCAGGCAACTGAAGCCGGCATCCCGGTCATCGTCCTAAACTCGGGTGAGGACACTTGGAGGGATGTCGGCGCGCTCACATATGTGGGCCAGACGGAGTTCGATGCCGGGGTCGCTGCCGGTGAGCGCATGGCCAAGGCAGGCGTGCAGAGCGCCCTCTGCATCAACCATGAGCAAGGCAACGCGGCGCTGGACGATAGGTGCTCAGGTTTCACTGAGGGTCTGGGTGGCGATGTTGAGCAGATCGCCGTGACTACCGACCCCACCGCCGCACGGAGCGGGATCAAGACCGCACTACGGCAGAATGAGGGTGTCGATGGCCTGCTTACGCTGAACCCCGGCGTGGCCGATCAGGGGCTCAGGGCGCTGGAAGAATCCGGCGGAAGCGAAGAGATAACCTTCGCGACCTTCGACCTCTCTCCGAGCGTGCTAGAGGCTGTCCGCGACGGCAACATGCTGTTCGCAACAGATCAGCAGCAGTTCTTGCAAGGGTATCTTCCCGTGGTCTTGCTGACCGATTACATACAGTATGGGGTGAGTCCGGTAAATACGGCGATTCCCACTGGCCCGGCGTTTATCACCGAAGATAATGCGGAGCAGGTCATCAACCTCTCCGAAGAAGGCATCCGGTAGGAATCCTGGGGGTACGTCGATGCCGACGTACCCTCCCTTTACAATTTCGGAGGTATAGACTTCTCCATGACTCAATCAGCCACCAATACAGGCGAACGGGTCCGCGACGTAGGTTTCCTCAGAAGGTTGATGACCCGGCCAGAGCTTGCCGCCGTCGCTGGCGCGGTGCTGGTCTTCATGTTTTTTGCGATCACCGCCGGAGACAAGGGGTTTCTAACGTTTGGCGGGACGATGAGCTACCTCCAGATCGCAGCGCAGCTCGGCATCGTCGCCGTTCCAGTGTCGTTGTTGATGATAGCTGGGGAGTTCGATCTCTCCGTCGGCTCAATGGTCGGCGCCGCAGGTATGGTGATCGCGATCTCTACGGCTGAATACAGCTTGCCCTTGGGAGCGGCCGTGCTGCTGGCCGTGGCGGTGGCCCTGCTCGTCGGGTTGTTCAACGGATACATAGTGATCAAGACTGGACTCCCTTCGTTCATCGTTACCCTGGGGATGCTCTTCGCACTCCGCGGCCTCACCATCGGCTTTGCGCGCTTGTTGACAGGGCGTACGCAGATAGGGCTGGGTGACGACGCGGGCGTGCTGACACCCCTGTTCGCAGGTACCGTCGCGGGCTTCCCCGTCTCCATCATCTGGTGGCTGGCATTGGCCGCGCTGGGTTCGTGGGTGCTGCAGAGGACCGTGTTCGGTAACTGGATCTTCGGGGCCGGAGGAGACGCGAGCGCCGCCCGCAACGTCGGTGTTCCGGTCAACCGGGTGAAGATCCTGCTTTTCATGTGCACCGCCCTCGGCGCGGCGTTGCTCGCCACCATACAGGTGCTCGATGCTGGTTCCGCCGATGTTCTCCGCGGAGAGCTCTTGGAGCTTCAGGCCATCGCCGCCGCGGTCATCGGCGGAGTGCTCCTGACCGGAGGTTACGGTTCGGTGATCGGCGCGCTCTTCGGCGCGCTAATCTTCGGCATGGTGCAGCAGGGGATCTTCTTTACCGGCGTGAGCACGGACTGGTTCCAGGTCTTCGTCGGGGTGATGCTGCTCGTCGCCGTGCTGTTCAACAACATTATTCGTAAGCGAGCCGCGGGGGCAAGATAATGGCGAATGACACACCCCTCATCGAAGCGAGAGGAGTGACGAAGTACTTCGGTCACGTCATCGCTCTTGAAGACATCTCCATGCAGGTCACGGCCGGGGAGGTAATGTGCCTGCTCGGCGACAACGGGGCCGGAAAGTCCACCCTGATCAAGACCTTCTCCGGGGTTCACCAGCCGACCGAGGGCACGATGCTGGTAGATGGCGAAGAGGTCATCTTCTCCTCGCCGCGAGATGCCATAGACCGCGGGATAGCCACGGTATTCCAGGATCTGTCGATGATCCCGCTGGTGGGCATCTCACGAAACTTCTTCCTCGGCCGCGAGCCGACGAAGGGCGCGGGACCGTTCAAGCGGTTCGACCTGGCGAAGGCTGACCGGGTCGCCCGGGAGGAGCTAAGCAAGATCGGCATCGAGCTTCGCGACACCTCGCAGCCGGTGGCCACCCTCTCGGGCGGCGAGCGGCAGTCGGTGGCCATCGCCCGCGCCGTCTACTTCGGGGCCAAGGTGCTCATTCTGGACGAGCCTACAAGCGCCCTAGGAGTCAAGCAGGCATCTATCGTCCTGCGATACATCGCCCAGACCCGCGAGCAGGGGCTCGGCGTGATCTTTATCACCCACAATATCCACCATGCCTACCCGATCGGGGATCGGTTTACGGTGCTCAACCACGGGCGCAGCCTGGGTGTTTTCGACAAAGGCGAGGTGAGCATGGGAGAGTTAGAGAAGCTGATGGCCGGTGGCGCGGAACTGGAGGAGCTCGAGGCCGAACTTCAGGGAGGTACACAGCCAGAGCAAGAAGCGCCGGCTAACGAGGGGGGAGGTCCGGAGTTACGATGATGGCTACGGTACGCTTGACGATGGCCCAAGCCCTGATAAGGTTCTTGGCGAACCAGTACGTCGAGCGCGACGGGATAAACCGACGCTTCTTCGCCGGCTGCTTCGGCATCTTCGGCCACGGCAACGTCGCCGGCATCGGCCAGGCGCTGCTGCAGTACGAAGACGACCTCACCTACTACCAGGCCCGAAACGAGCAGGCCATGGTCCACTCTGCCGCCGCCTACGCCCGTCAGAAGAACCGCCTCCAGACCCTCGCCTGCACTTCCTCTATAGGGCCGGGCGCGACCAACATGGTCACGGGAGCTGCCCTCGCCACGATAAACCGCCTGCCAGTCTTGCTGCTGCCTGGGGACGTCTTCGCCTCGCGCGGGCCAGACCCCGTCTTGCAGCAACTCGAGGCGCCGCACGACGGGGACCTCTCGGTAAACGACTGCTTCCGACCGGTCTCGAGATACTTTGACCGCGTAAACCGGCCTGAGCAGCTCATCCCGGCGGCTCTGGCCGCCATGCGCGTCCTGACGAACCCGGCCGAGACCGGCGCCGTGACCCTCGCCCTGCCCCAGGACGTCCAGGCCGAGGCCTACGACTACCCCGAGGAGTTCTTCGAGAAGCGCGTGTGGCGCGTGGGACGTCCGTTGCCGGAGCTGGAGCTGATAGAGCGCGCGACGGACCTGATCCGCTCCTCCAGGCGGCCCATGATCGTCTCCGGCGGGGGCACCATCTACTCGGAGGCGACGGAGGCTCTTCGCCGCTTCGTCGAACGGACCGGCATCCCCGTCGGCGAGACCCAGGCGGGCAAGGGCTCGATGCCCTACGACCGCCCGCTCGCCCTCGGGGCCGTCGGCGCCACCGGCACCCTCGCCGCCAACCGCGCCGCCCGCGAGGCCGACCTGGTCATCGGGGTCGGAACCCGCTGGACAGACTTCACCACGGCCTCAAAGACCGCCTTTCAGAACCCGAACGTGCGTTTCGTGAACGTGAACGTCGCCGTCCTCGACGCCGTAAAGCACGCGGGCGTCGGCCTCGTTGGGGATGCCCGGGCCACCCTTGAGGCCCTCGACGTGGCCCTCGCCGGCTACGAGGTGGAGGCCGCGTACCGGGAGGGGAGCGAGAAGGCCAACGTGGAGTGGAACGCGGAGGTTGGGCGGCTGTATTCCCTGGACCACGGGCCGGTGCCGGCGCAGAGCGCCGTGATCGGGGCAGTCAACTCGTTCTCCGACCCCGAAGACGTGGTGGTCTGCGCGGCGGGGTCTATGCCGGGGGACCTGCACAAGCTCTGGCGGACGCGCGACCCGAAGGGCTACCACGTCGAGTACGGCTACTCGACGATGGGCTACGAGATCGCGGGCGGCCTCGGCATCAAGATGGCCGCCCCCGAACGCGAGGTCTACGTCATGGTCGGCGACGGATCGTACTTGATGATGAGTGCCGAGATCGTCACCTCCGTCCAGGAAGCCCGAAAGCTCACCATCGTCCTCGTGGACAACTCCGGCTTCGCCTCCATCGGCGCCCTCAGCCGCTCCGTCGGCGCGCAGGGCTTCGGGACGCAGTACCGCTACCGCAAGAACGGCTCCATCGGGCTGGATACCGAGGAAAGCCCCGGCCAGACGCTGCCGGTGGATCTCGCCACCAACGCCGAGAGCCTTGGGGCGCACGTGATCCGGGCGAAGAGCGTTGGAGAGCTGAAGGGCGCCCTGGCGGAGGCGAAGAACATGGACCGTACGGTCGTCATACACATATCGGTGGACCGTTACGAGGGCGTGCCTGACTACGAGTCTTTCTGGGACGTGCCGGTCGCGGAGGTCTCGGAGATGGAGACCGTTCGCGCCGCCCACGAGGAGTACGCGCAGAACAGGCAATCGGAGCGCCGTTACCTTCGGGGAGGGGATAGATAGCGTGTCGGATCTTATCGTCAAGAGCAAGAACGTACCGGACGGGGAAGGGAGTGTCGTGAAGATCACGCCCCGGTCCGCCGGGTGGGAGTACGTGGGCTTCGAGGTGATCCGGTTGCAAGAGGGGGGCACGGCGGAGCGGTCCACCGGCGGCGAGGAGGTCTGCTTGGTCCCGGTCTCCGGCACCTGCTCGGTCTCTTCGGCCCCAGGCGAGTGGGAGTTCGGCGGGCGAGGGGGCCCGTTCGACGGCCCGCCGCACGCGCTCTACCTGCCGCCAGGCGTGGACTACCGGGTCGAGGCGACGACGGAGCTGGAGCTGGCGGTCTGCTCCGCCCCCGCCGAGAAAGGCGTGGAGCCGTTCCTGGTCGGGCCGGAGGAGATCGAGGTGGAGAGGCGCGGCTCGGGGAACATGGAGCGCGAGGTGCGTCCCATCCTCATGGCCGACAGGGAGGCCGAGCGCCTGCTGGTCGTCGAAGTCCTGACGCCGAACGGGCACTGGTCGAGCTACCCGCCGCACAAGCACGACCGGGACGCCCCACCCGAGGAGACCTACCTCGAAGAGACCTACTACCACAGGGTGCGGCCGGAGGGGGGCTTCGCCGTGCAACGGGTCTACACCGACGACCGCTCGCTGGACGAGACGCTCTCCGTCCGCGACGGGGACGTCGTGCTGGTCCCGAAGGGCTACCACCCGGTCTCAGCGCCCCCCGGCTACGACCTCTACTACCTGAACGTTATGGCCGGCCCGATCCGCGAGTGGAAGTTCAAGAACGACCCCGACCACGAGTGGCTCTTCTAGCCACACATAAACACGAGGAGAGGAACGTACGATGCAGAAGACGCGCAGGGAAGTCCGCAACTTTATAGGGGGAGAGTGGGTGGACGGCAACGGCCGCGAGACCGAGCCCGTCTACGACCCCGCCACCGGGGAAGTCATAGCCGAGACCCCCCTCTCCACGAAGGAGGACGTGGACCGGGCCGTCAAGGCCGCCGAAGAGGCGTTCGAAGGGTGGTCCAAGACCCCCGTGGTCCAGCGCATCCAGGTGCTTTTCCGCTACAAGATGCTGCTGGAGGAGCACTTCGAGGAGCTCAGGGATCTGGTCACCCTGGAGAACGGCAAGGACGCCAAGGACGCCGGCGGCGAGGTCCGCCGGGGCATAGAGGTCGTGGAGTTCGCCTGCGGGATGCCGAGCCTCTTGATGGGCGAGACGGTCAGGGACGTGGCCCGCGGGATAGACAACGCCAGCTACCGCTACCCGCTTGGGGTTGTCGCCGCGATCACGCCCTTCAACTTCCCGTGCATGGTGCCGCTGTGGACGCTGCCCGTGGCCATAGCCGCAGGCAACTGCTACATCCTCAAGCCTTCCGAGAGGACGCCGCTCTCGGCCGTAAGGCTCGGCGAGCTGCTCCAGGAGGCGGGCCTTCCCGAGGGCGTCTTCGGGATCGTCAACGGCGCACACGAGGCCGTCAACGGCATACTCGAGCACCCGGGGATTGGGGCGGTCTCCTTCGTGGGCAGCCAGCCGGTGGCCGAGCACGTCTACCGCCACGGAGCGGCGCACGGCAAAAGGGTGCAGGCCTTGGCCGGGGCGAAGAACTCCATGATCGTGATGCCGGACGCCGTGCTGGAGAAGGCGGTGCCGAACATCATAAGCAGCGCCTACGGCAACGCCGGGGAGCGGTGCCTGGCGGGGAGCGTGCTGGTCGCCGTCGGGGACGTGGCCGACGAGGTGGTCGGCAGGATCCGCGAGTCGGCCGCGGCGATGAAGGTCGGGCCCGGCTACGAGGAGGGCTCCGAGCTTACCCCCGTGATAAGGGACTCCCACCGCGAGAGGGTCCGCTCCTACGTGGACCTCGGCGAGAGCGAGGGGGCCGAGGTGGTCCTCGACGGCCGCGAGCCGCCGAGGGACGAGGGCTTCTTCTTCGGGCCGACCATCCTGGACAACGTCACCGGGGAGATGAGGGTCGCCCGCGAGGAGATCTTCGGACCGGTGCTCTCGGTGGTGAGGGTGGGCAGCTTGGACGAGGCCATCGGGTTCACAAACGCCAGCCCATTCGGCAACGCGTGCTCGATCTACACCGAGGACGGGGCGGCGGTGAGGTACTGGCGGGAGAACGTGGAGGCGGGGATGCTGGGGGTGAACGTAGGGGTGGCCGCGCCCATGGCGTTCTTCACGTTCAACGGGGTGAAGAACTCCTTCTACGGGGACTTGCACGCCACGGGCAAGGACGGGGTTAGGTTCTTCACGGAGAACAAGGTCCAGATCACCCGCTGGCTCTCCGAGCCGGGGTCCGGCCCAGCCGTCAGGCGTCCCATGGAGAGCGGAGCCTAGCCGAAAGGGAACGGGGCTCGTCTATCGTGCCCCGCCCTGAAGGACGGGCGGATAAAGGGAGGTTCTACTCCTCCCAAAAAGGGTTCGGAAGAACCTCCAGCCGAAGCCCTCGGCATCGGGGGCTCAAACCTGCCCGTTAAGCCGGACGGCGTGGCGATCTGTGGCGGCCCAAGGTCCTGCCCCAGCCGCCACGCGTTCTCGTGCGCGCCGCTTACGGGTTTACTGCCGCCGTCGATAGGGACGGACGCTAGGGCTCTCCGGCCGGCGTTCAGGCGCCGGGGAGGTAGAGGTAGTACGGCTTCGGCTCCAGGGTGATGCCGGTCTCGCTCATCACGCGTTCGGCCTCCGTGGGTTGCCCGGCCAGGCCGGAGAGGAGGGCCTCCGTGAAGGTGGGGGACTGGACATAGCGGACCACGGTGGTCTCGCTCGCGTTTGCGAGTTCGGCGGCCTTTGTGGCGGCCTCGTCCAGGCCGCCGAAGGAGTCCACGAGGCCCAGTTCTCTCGCCCTCTCGCCCGAGTAGATGCGGCCGTCGGCTATCTCGCGTACGCGGTCCTTCGGGATGTCGCGGCCCGCAGATATCACACCCACGAACTCCGCGTAGGACTCGTCGACGAGCGATTGGAAGATCTCGCGTTCTTCCGGCGTGATCTGCCGGAAGGCGTTGCCTATGTCTTTGAACTCGCCGCTCTTTATGACGACCTGCTTGTAGCCGTACTTGTCGGCCAGCTCCTCGAAGTTGTTGAGCTGGAAGATGACGCCAAGGGAGCCCGTGAGTGTGGTCTCGTTCGCCACGATCTCGTCGGCGGCGGTGGAGATGTAGTAGCCGCCGGAGGCGGCCGTGTCGCCCATCGAGACGACGACCGGCTTCCCGGTGTTCTCCTTGAAATCCAAGATGCTCTGGTGCATCTCGTCGCTGGCCGTGACCCCGCCGCCGGGCGAGTTGACCTCCAGCACGACGGCCCGGACACTTGGGTCGTCCGCCGCCTGCCGCAGGGCGTCAGCCAAGCCTTCGGGCGTCACGGTCGGCTGCGCGCCGCCGAGGCTGCTGTCCGCAGAGGCAATGGCCCCCACGACGGGTATCGCGGCGACCTTGCCCGACCCCTCGCCGGAGACGTACTCCTCCTCGTAGACCTCAGGGGACATGCCGGCGACGCCGCCCGAGGCGCCGAGAACGGCGATCAGCGCCACGGCTATCGCGGCGAGGCCGAGAAGCCCGAGCGCCACCAGTCCGCCGACGACCCAGGGCCACCTGCGCCGCCGCCGACGATCGCCGCCGTCCCGCGGTCCCACCGCGGGATCCCCCTGAGGTTCCCTACGCCCGCTGTTCTCCGAGTTCAAAGCAGACCCTTTCCTTCTCGTTGGACCTCACCGGGGCGCCGCGGCGCCCGCAACTGTAAAGATGCCGACGGCCGCGACCACCATCAGCAGGATTATAAGAGTGCCGAGCCCGACGCACGACAGGGCGCACGAACCCGCCGACCCCCCGTAGCCCACGCGGCGGGCCTGGGTGGCCCCGATCACCACGTACCACGCCAAAAAGGACGGGCCGACGAGGGAGACGAGGTAGCCGATGGCGACCCCCGTGGGCGTCCCCGCCCCGACCAAAAACCGCAGCCCGGTCAGGAGGGCGCTCAGGATCCCGCTGACAAAAAAGTCACCTGCGCCACCCCGACCATCCCCACCATCGAGGAGCGCGGACCCGCACCGCCGAAGAGGCGTGTCCCCAGTTGCATCAACAAGGAGACAACGACCCAGATCAGAAAGGGCAAGAGGAAGGCGATTATCAGGGTGCCGATCTCAAGCGCCCACCCCAGGCTCTCCAGAACCGCTGGCGGGAGGGTGGGTCGCGCCCCGGCTGCTCGAAGCCCTGTTCCAGTTGCCGGCGCGTCGCGCCGCTCAGAACGAGGATCGTGCTGACGACGAAGCTGAAGGCGGCGCGAACGGATACCACGATGAAGCCAGGAAGTGCCGAGTGCCCGCCGGCTACCTCGCGCAGCGTGCGAATGGGGCTCCAGACGACCGCCACGACGCCCAAAGGGTTGCCCCCGGAGCCCCCCGAGCTCAGGGTTGGCCACCGGGGGGTGAGCGACGGCGGCGGCGGCGACCCTGCTTCAGGATGTCGTCCTTAGCGGCCCGCGGGGAGACTTTCTCGTCCCTGGCCTCTAGGGCGAGCCGCTCGCGGTGGTTGACGATCCAGAGGTAGAGGTCCAGCTCGGTGCGGCCGGGGAAGGCGTCGAGGATGCGCTCCTCCCGGATCATCTCCGCTATGGGTCTGTAGTTGTACTCGTACCAGTCCCTCAAGACTTCTTCCGCCGAGACGTAGCGCCTCCAGAGCTGCGAGACCCTGAACCCGTGCGCCTCCACGTACGTTGCGAACCGCCTGTAGTCCGCGACGTCTGAGAACCGGACCTTTATCTCCGGAAGCACCCGGTCGAGCGGCAGGCGCTCGAGCAGGTGGCGGTGCTCCAGCATGTGCAGAACGTCCCGGGCGGTGAGCGCCGAGTCCACGGGCACGCGGCTGCGGAGCTCCACGACGTCGGCGTCGAGTGTCTCCACGCCCTGCTGCCGGGCGACGGAGACCCGGTGGTTGCCGTCGCTGACGAAGTAGGCATCCCCGATTTTGTACAGGCTCACCGGGGGCAGGTTCTCGTCTTTGTGCATGAGCTGGTCTATGCGCTTCCAGCGGGTCCCCAGCTCCGGCTTGGAGGGAAGAAAGGCCCGGTCGAAGTCCCTGTGGCGTCCGACGCTGCCCACGACCTTCGCGACCGGCACCTCGCGCAGCCCGAGATGCACCTGCTGGATGGCCCCCGAGGCCCCCTTGACCTCGTCGAATGAGAGGAGCTGGTTCGAGCCAGGGTCCCTGCGCAGGTACGCCCCGACGCGCCGCAAGAAGGCCTTCCTGCGCGCCCGGGAAAAGTCCCTGTCTGACTGCTCCTTGGGATCCATGTGGCCGACCACGGCTCCAGCCTACAACCGGCCGGTCCGGGCAACAAGTGCCCCGCAACCCAAAAGCGCTACACCTCCAAAATACGGTGGCCGAACACGTTGACGACCTTCGTATCGCCCCGGTTTGTGACCCTCTGTTGGTCCGGGCCGTAAAGGTGGACGTGCCCGTGCAGCCACAGCGGAGGCCTGTGGCGGTCGATCAGGCCCAAGAAGGGCTCGAAACCGACGTGGGCCCTGTCCTTCCGGTCCCCGAAGCCGAAGGGCGGCGAGTGGGTGACAAAAACCCGCGGCGCCGAACGCCCGAGGAGCCGTCTGCGCCAGATCCTGGCCGTCAGCCCCCGCGCCCGGCGGCCCATCTGGCGCCCCGTGTACTGGTTCGGACCGCCGGAGTACATCGGCGAGCCGGAGAGCCCGGCGAACGTCACGCTCTTCTCGCCTCTTCCCACCTCTACCACCCTGCCGTCCAGGGGTATGCAGCCGCCTGGGTACTCCGGACCGTCGGGGGCGGGGTCGTGGTTGCCCAAGACGTAGTAGACCGGGGCGCCGAGGAAGGTTACGACGTACTCCAGGTAGTCGAAGGGGAGGTCCCCGCAGGAGATGACCGCCTCCGCCCCCCGCGCGTAGGAGTTCAAACTCGGCCCGTGCAGCACGGGCTCTACCTGATCGCTTATGCACAAAATCTTCACGGTTGGCCCAGATCACCTCCTCCCAAGCATACCGCCTTCGACCCGGTCCGCACCGCCAGCGAGCGCGGGGCGAGCGCGGGAACCGCACCATGTTATACGTTCTTACCTTTTGGTGACCGGCACGGGGCCTGTATCTTGCGGTCGGCGCCGTCCCGTAACGATCCGGTCCGTCGCGTCGAACGTCAGAAGTAGGGGGAGTAGGGGGACGAGCGGGCCTATAGAACGCTTTCTTGCGTGCGTACTGGCTCTGGCATTCGCGCTCTTTGCGGTGGCGGCCTTCGCCAGGGACACCGGCGGCGCAGACCGGCGCACGGTTGCTGGAGGCCTGCGAGGCGCGCAAGCAGGAGAGAATCGAGGCCGCCGGGCCCGATTAGGTCGGGCCCGGCGAGTGTCCCGTCGGGGAGGGGCGAATTGTGGACGGGCCGGTCGACAGCATCACCCCCCGGGCGGACGGGGGTCTACGCGGAGGTGCTAACGACCTCGGGTGCGCAAGAGCTCGGGGTACGCCGCCTGCCGGGTGCCGTCGAGGTGACGCAAGTCGGCGACAAATCGGAGGTAGCGTCCGGCACCGGGCCGGAGGACCCCGCCGCGAGAAATCTCTCCCGCGCCACGAGCCGCGAGGGGTGTGCCGACCCGGCCAACACGGACGTCGACCACAAGGCGACGGGTACGCTGGACTACGGCTTCAGGGCCTCCAAGACGCCGCCTGGCCTGACGCGCTTCGCGGCGGGGAACGCGATCCGGGATAGCGGGCTGAACGTGTCCGACACCAAAAGCAACCGCCGTCTTAGGCATCACGCCGGTCGCTCTGAGGTACGCGGGGGTGGGCGGGGTCCCGGCCCTGGTGGGCGCCGGCCTCTGCGACACGGACGACGGCCGCAGCGTCGTCGCATTCGGCGACCTCAAGAGCGGCGTGGTCGCCGCGGCCTGCACCATCTCCGAGGGCGGGCCTGTCTACGACGAGGTCGCCGCCGCGGACGGCAAGATCAACCGGGCGGACTCCCGATGGACCGCGAAGCTCGGCTCCCGGTCGTGCCGCGGGGCCTACTACGTGGAGGCCGTCATGGCGCACGAGTGGGGCCACTTGTTCGGCCTCGGTCACGTCCCCTAGAGGGACCACCGCGACCTGACGATTAGCCCGATCATCAACGGTGCCTGCCAGGACCCCGAGAGGTCGCTCGGCCGGGGCGACGAGCGACGAGCTCGGGCTGGACAACAAGCAGCCCTGGCGCGGTTTTCCCTCCCGGCGGGCGGGTAAACTATCGCGGGCGACGCGGGAGGTAGGACGTTGGCGGGACCGGAGACGCCGAAGCTGATGGTGGACGTCGTGATCCTTTCGGACGGCGGGGTCGTCCTGATCCGCCGCGGCGGCGACCCATTTGAGGGACAATGGGCCCTGCCTGGCGGCTTTGTCGAAGTCGGAGAGACCGTCGAGGCCGCCGCCGTCCGGGAGGCGGCCGAAGAGACGGGCCTGGCGGTGGAGCTGGCACGCCTCGTCGGCGTCTACTCCGACCCCGAGCGCGACCCCCGCGGCCACAACGTCAGCGTCGCCTTCCTGGCCCGCGTCGTGGGCGGGGACCTCAAAGCGGCCTCCGACGCCGCCGAGGTCTCGGTCATGGACCCTAACGCCGCCGAACTGGCCTTTGACCACCGCCGCATCATCGCCGAAGCGACGGGGTAGGCGCCGGGTTTTGGTGACGAAACGAGACATACAGGCGACTTCGACCGTGCCGTCCCTGCAAAGGCGGCGCGGAGGCGGGCTTGGGGGGCGCCGCAGCGGCGTTCACCCTTCGGCTAACGCCCGCTGCCCCAAACCTTCACTTCAACACCCACAACGACTCGGCCGGCAGACGTACGGTCACCTCGTCGCCCACCGCGAGCCGGGCGTGGGGGGGCAGGGCGGTGCGCAGGGGCGTGCCCGCGGCACGTAGCCCGTAGTGGACCTGGGTTCCGAGGTAGGAGGCGGAGGAGACCCGGTCGCGGAACGAGTTTTACCGCCTTCCAGGCGGACGGCCTCGGGCCGGATGGTGAGCGTGACGGCGCCAGGCGGGGGGCGCGCGACAGCTCGACGTTGCCGAGCGGGGTCTGGACGGAGCCGTTCTTCGCGTGGCCTTCTATAAAGTTGGTGGCGCCGAAGAAGCGGGCGACCTCGCGGGTGGCGGGGAGGTCGTACATCTGGAGCCTGCCGTCGAATATCAGGGCGATGCGGTCGGCGAGGACGAGGGCCTCTTCCTGGTCGTGGGTCACGAAGACGGTCGTGTGGCCGCCCTCGCGCTGAAGCCTGAGCACCAGCTCGCGCACCTCCTCCCTGAGGTTGGCGTCGAGCGCGCTGAAGGGCTCGTCGAGGATCTTACACGCCCGGGTCTACGCCGCGCGGGAGGGCCCGGATCAAGACCGCCCCCCGTCCGGCAACCGCCCGAGCGCCCCCATGAGGCTCGAGATCACGCGCCCCTCGTCCAGGTCGTCGACCATCCCGACCTCGCGGCCTGGCTGCGAGTAGTCGTGCGGGCCGGCCGCGTCCAGCGTCGGCAGCGCCGTCCCCTCGACGGTGGCCGCTTCCGGGTCCGCGACGGCGGCCACGCAGGCCACGTCCCACAGGATCTTCTCCCCCTCGGGGTCCACGTCCCCGCTGTATTCGACGACCCAGCGCTGTAGGATCTCCGCCATCTTCGCCGGGGCCGGCCACCCGGGGACCAGGAGCAGGTCCGTCCGGCCCTCAAAGAGGCCCCGCCAGGCGGCGATGTCCGCCCGGCCGTTGAGCTCGTGCATCTTGTGCCGCTCGTAGAGATCCTTGCCACCGAATCCGCCGAGCCAGACGACCCGCACGTTATCCCGCGTCTCGGGCGCCGCGAGCGCGAGCGAGGCGACGTCCGTCGCGGGGCCCGTCGCGATAACGGTGAGCGGCCCCTGCCGCGCCTCTTCGACCATGAACTCGAGCCCCGCGCTCGGCACGAGGTCCTCGCGGTGCTCCATCGGCCGCTCCGCCCCCGGGATGCAAGGGACACCGCCCCCGCAGAGGCCTACGACCCGTTCGGCCTCCTCCTGGTACGTGTCCCGCGAGCCGGGTCCGTGGGCGATGGTGTTGTGCACGGAGACCACGCCGCGCACGTCGAGGGCGCCTTCGGGCAGGCCGAGGGCGTGGGCGATGGCGAACTGGTCGTCGACCTCGTTGGCCGTGTCGCAGTCGAGGACCGCGCGGATGGGGGCATCGCTTCCTCTCCTCGCGGACGGGTCGCGAGGATCGTAGCACGGTCCCGCGCGGGGTTTGGTGCGGTTCCCTTACTGGTCGCTTAAATCCCGCTGGCAGGACGGATCACGCCCCGAAGAGGCCCCTCAAAAACCCCGGCTCCGGGTAATGGCGGCTCCTGTTTAGGGTCTCCTCGTTGGCGATGGGCCTTCCCGCCCGCGCGTTCTCCTGCAACGCCCACGCGCACCACGAGACGGCCCGAAGCGAGACGATGGTCTTCATCGCCTCGAGCTGCTCGCGGAACCGCCGAAGGTCCTCGACGGGGCTCCGTATTAGGTACGCCTCGACGAACTCCTGCTCTTGCTCCTCGGATAGGAGCGTCGCGGTGTCATCGCGCCAGAGGGTCGTGGTGGGGACTAGGAAGTGCGCGAGTTCTTGGTTGGTGGGTGCTCTATGCGCGCCTTCTCCCAGTCGAGTAGCCTGGCCTGGCCGTCGTCCACCACGAAGTTGTGGGTGTTCAGGTCGTAGTTGACGATGGCGAGATCGTCGCCGGTGAAGAGGTCCCTCCGTTCGAGGAAGCCTTCTACGCGACCGAAACCTTCGAGGAGGGCCGCCTTGCTCCCTTGGGGGGCGTCGTCCCAGTTTAGGTAGGGTTCGGCCAAGCCGCAGGACTCTTCCAGTATGGCGGGGGCCGGGTCCGGATGGGTCTAAAGGCGGTGTTCCTGCGGAACGCCCAGGGAGTGTACGGCGGCGACGCAGCGGGCTGCGGCGGGGACATCGGTGGCGTAGTCGAGGGGACGGCCCGGCAGGTACTCCTCCGGGATGAGGGGGTAGGGAAGGTTCCGCGGGTTTGGGTCCACGTGGCGGGGCCTCGGGGTGACGCCCGAAGGGGCGAGCAGCCCGGGGGCGTGGTGCTCGCAGGGCGCTGTTCTTCTAACGGCAGGCCCATCTGGGTGCCCGTCACGAGTCGGGCCACGAGGTCCGGGTCGCCCCGTACCAGGTAGTTCGGGCTGTGCTCGCCGCGGGCGGGGAACGCGACGCCGCGGCGAGTACAGCCTCGGTAGGCCCTCGAGGTGCCGCTGCACGCCTGGGCTAAAGTCCTCGTCTGGCATGGCCGTATTGTAAGCGGGGCCGCGCGGGCCGCTTACTGGGTGTTGTAGAATTGTGTGCGGGGAGAAGGAGGAGTCTGGACTTGGATATCATCTTCTGGGCGGTGCTGGCGGGGCTTGCCTTTGTTGGCGAGCTTCTCTCGGTATCTTTTTTCTTGCTTTTCTTCGCGCTCGGGGCGGTGGTGGCGCTGGCGATGGCCTTCGCGGGGCTCGGACTCGTGGCGCAGGCTATAGGGTTCATCGCCGCCTCGGTCCTCAGCATGGTGGTGCTGCGGCCCGCGCTGTTGAATCGGCTCTCCCTGAGGGGTGGGGAGCAGTACGCGGGGCACCGCGGGATCACGGGCGAGAGCGCGGTGGTTACCGAGCCCATAGAGGCCGGAGGAAAAGGAGCCGTCCGGGTGGGGAGCGGCGAGTTCTGGACGGCCCGGGCGATGTACTCGGGGGACGAGATAGGGAAGGGCGCGAAGGTCCGGGTGCTCGACACCGACGGGCTGACCGCGCTAGTCGAGCCGGTGGAGACCGAAGGAGGAGAGCTGTGACGGGACTAATCGTGCTCGGGATACTGGCGTTCGTCGTTTTTCTGGTGGCGGCGAGGAGCATCAGGATCATCCCGCAGAGCCGGGTGGCGATCGTGCAGCGCCTCGGGCGCTACCACCGCACCGCCGAGAGCGGGCTGACCTTCGTCGTGCCCGTGGTGGACAGGATGCTTCCCAAGACCGACCTACGGGAGCAGGTCATCGCCTTCCAACCCCAGGCGGTCATCACCAACGACAACGTGGGCATGCAGATCTCAACCGTCGTCTACTACCAGGTCGTCGACGCGAGGGCGTCCGAGTACGAGGTCGCCAACTTCCACCTGGCGTTGGAGCAGATCACGCAGACCACATTGCGCAACGTGATCGGCAACCTTATCCTGGACAAGACCCTTACCTCGCGTGACGAGATCAACGGCAAGCTCCGCACGATACTGGACGAGGTCACGGAAAAGTGGGGCATCCGGGTCACGAGGGTCGAGCTCAAGGAGATCACGCCCCCAAGAGACATCCAGCAGGCGATGGAGAAGCAGATGCAGGCCGAGCGGACCCGCCGCGCGGCCATCCTGACCGCGGAAGGCGACAAGCGCTCGGCCATCTTGAAGGCCGAGGGCGCGAAGGAGTCTTCCATCCTGAAAGCCGAGGGCGAGCAGCGCTCAGCCGTACTGCGCGCCGAGGGCGAGGCGGAGGCCTACCGCAACGTCCAGGCCGCCCAAATCGAGATGACCGGCAAGCTCTTCGAGCGCCTGGAGAGCAGCAACCTCTCCCCCGAATCTCTCCGCTACCTCTACCTCAAGGCCCTTCCGGAGATGGCCCAGGGACCGGCCAGCAAGCTCTTTGTCGTCCCCTCCGAGATACAGGACCTCGCCGGCACCATCGGCGCCCTGGCCGGCGGCGCGAGCCTGGCCGCGGAAGACGTCCGGAGTGAGGGGGAGAGGCCGCGCCTCAACGCCCCCAACGGCGAAGCGGTCCGCCGAGACCTGGAGCGCCGTCCGACGGCCGAGTAGGCGCTCCGCCGCGGACGCAGCCCCGCCGCGCCCCGGCGCCACGCGGGTGGCTGACCGGGGAGTAGTCCGGGGAAGGGGGGAAGAACGGGACGGGCGGTTCTATTGTTGGCGCGACGGGAACGGGCGGGCCCCGCGGCTTGATGCGGGGCCTCTCGTCGTGGGTCCTCTTCGGAGAACGTCAGCCCGCCCGGACGCGGTAGTTGCTGAACGCTGGTAGCCCTACTCCGCGCGCGCGTGCTGCTGGAAGAAGCGGACCATTTCGGCGGAGGCGTCGGGGCCTTTGGGGTCGGTGTAGGAGCCGGGGTGGCCCCCGCCGGACCACGCGTGGGCGAGGCCGTGGACGGACCAGCGCTCCACCACCGGTCGGTCGTCCGCGTCTTTGTAAGAGATCCTGGTAAAGGCGTGGCCGTCGGGTTTTCTTCCCTGTCGCGTGGCCACCCTGAGGGACGAGCCGTCGCCGGCGGTGAGGTGGGCGAGCAGGCGGTCGCCGTTGCGCGGATGGACGGTTCCGTCCTTGTCGCCGTGGAAGACGATGGTCGGCACGATCTTCGCGCGGCCGTTCGGTTGACCCTGCGGCATCGGGGCGCCGGGGTTGCCCTGGCGCATCGCGGAGAAGGCGGAGGGCATGTCGTGGGCGGAGCCGGGGGCGAGTCCCGAGTGGACGCCGACGGCGGCGTAGAGGTCGGGGTAGGTCGCGCCCATGATCGCGGCCATGGCCCCGCCGGCCGACATGCCGGCCACGTAGACCCGGCCCTCGTCCACCTCGTAGTCTTCGACCACCTGCTGCGTGATCCCCGCGATGATGGACGGCTCTCCCCGGCCACGCTGCTGGTCGGCGGCCTGGAACCAGTTCCAGCATTTTTGCATGTTGGCGCTGCCGGACTGCGCCGGGTAGGCCACGAGGAAGGTGTGCTCCTCGGCGAGCGCGTTCATGCGGGTGCCGGCCGCGAAGTCGTCCGGGTCTTGGGTGCAGCCGTGGAGCATGACGACGAGCGGCACCGCCTGCCCGGTGTAGCCTTCCGGGACGTAGAGCTTGTACGAGCGGGCGCCGGCGACGCCGCTGTACGAACGCGTGAAGAACCGTTCCTCCGTTCGGGGGTCGCTCGACGCGCCCGCGGTCTTCGCGAACGGGCTCCCTGACGGGTGCCGCACGCCGCGGGAGCGCAGGTTCGGGCCCGGGGCGGTTTGCGCGAACACGTCCGGCCCCAGCCCGGCGCCTCGCCAGGGGGCCGTCGGACCCTGCGGGGTCGCCCCAATAAGACGGGAGGTCACCTCTATGGGACCGTTGAACCCGCCAGCCCCGGGGTTGGGGGACACCGTCGGAATGGTGTTTCCGAGGGCGCGCTGGATGATCGAGGTTGCCTCCTCGAGGCGTCCCTCCCGTGTTAGGCGCGTGGCCTCGGCCATGCGTGCCTGTATGCCTCCGTTCATAGGGTGGTGCTCCTTTCGGTTACGAGGACCGGATCCTGCCGGCCAGTGCCGACTTTACGGCCGGGCTGGCCCGTAGGGCGCCCAGCACGACGAGCGAGTCGATGGTCTCGAGGGCGAGCTCCGGGCTGACGTCGTCGGCGATGCTCGCCAGGCCGAGGACCTTGATCTCCAAGGTCTCCCCGGCCTCGCGCACCGCCTCGAGGTCATGGCGGGTGTAGTTCTCCAGCCCGAGCACGAGCGTTTTGCGGGCGACCGTCTGCCTCACCACCTCCGCGTGCGTGGAGAGCTGGTTCCGTATCGCCGTCCGGATAAAGTCCGTGCGATTCGAGTAGAACCCCTCCTGCACCAGCAGGTCCACCTGCCCCAGATCCACCAGCCCCAGGTTGATCGTGATCTTCTCCGTCTCGCTCATCCCAACCGGTCCTCATACGCTCCGATACTCTATATAACATCCACATGGATGGTATATGGAATCCGAAAGGATGTCAAGCAGGAGAGCGCGGTCGTGTTGGCGGTGGGCTTGAAGGCTGCCCGGCCCTAGCGGTGGTGCGGGTCGGCGATGCCGATGATCGCCTTGTGGGCGGCGAAGGGGTCCGCCGCGCGTCCGGCGACGGCGAAGGGGAAGGCGTGGCGGTCGCGTTCGCGGTAGTTCGCGGTAGGACACGGGACTTTCGAAGCGGTAGGCCGAGACGGGCCAGATAAGCGGGCGGGCGTCGCTCCCGTGCGAGAGGGCGTGCGCGAAGACGTGGCCGGCCCAGCCGAGCAGGAAGGCGTAAAGCGGTGTTAGCGTCCCGCGCCGTTTCGTATTGAGGACGGCGTGCAGGGCGAACGCACCGGAGACGGTTAGGGTGCGGTGGAGCGCCGCATCCGGCCGGGAGAAGAGGCTCCTGCCGCAGACTTCGGTCTGGAAATCTTTGCGCGAGAACCGTCCGAGGCGGTTCGCGGCGAGCCAGGCCGCGCCGACGAGGGCCGGCACGTCCGGGAGGGTGGCCCCCAGGATGGCGTAGGTGTAGGTCCGCGGGGCGTGGCGGCGGGACGCGTGCAGGGTGAGGAGGGCGTGCGAGTAGGTGCGCACGGCTGGGGCAGTCTACACTCGTGGGGAACGCTCGTGCGCGTCCGGTGCGAGGGCCTCGTGAAACCTTTCGTCCGTTTGTGGGTATCAGTGTTGGCGCCTGGGGGTTCCCGTGGCGGGGGCCGTGTTGCGTGTGGAGGATTCGTGTTTGGCGACGTGGGTCAGTGGGTTTTGGACGTGATCGGGGCGCTCGGTTATCTGGGGCTCGCGCTGCTCCTGATCGCCGAGAACCTGTTCCCGCCCATTCCTTCGGAGGTGGTCCTGCCGCTGGCGGGTTTCCTGGTGGGCAGGGGGGAGCTGAACCTCTGGGGTGCGCTGACCGCCGCCACCTTCGGAAGCGTGGCGGGGGCAGTCGTGCTCTACGGGCTGGGGCGCTGGGGGGGACGACGGCTCGTCCTGCGCTACGGGAAGTGGCTGCGGGTCGACGAGGAGGGGCTACGGAGGGCGGAAGGCTGGTTCGGGCGCTACGGGGACTGGATCGTGCTGGTCGCCCGCGTCGTTCCCGTGGCGCGGAGCATCGTCTCCGTGCCCGCCGGCACCGCGAAGATGCCGCTGCCGCGGTTCGTGGTCCTGACGACCGTGGGCTCCGCGGCGTGGAACGGGCTCCTTATAGGCGCCGGCGTCGCCCTCGGCGCCAACTGGCGGGTGGTCCAGAACTGGGTCGGCTCCTACTCCGAGGGGGTCCTCGTCTTCGGCACCGCGGCCGTCGCCCTCTTTCTCCTCCTGCGCCACTTCAGGCGCGGAAAGGGTCGCTTGTAGGGGCGCCTCAAAGGGCGGACGCCTTGCGGGAACTCCGGGCACGCTACCATGAGGAGGGAGGTGGCGGCTACGCGGAGGAGAGAGATGAACGTCCTGATCAGCGGCGCGACGGGCCTCATAGGGTCCGCCCTCATCCCGGAGTTGGAAGCCGGCGGCCACAAGGTTATTCGCCTGAGCCGCTCGCAGACGGGGCCCGACACGATCCACTGGGACCCCTCGACCGGGACCATCGACGGCGACCTCGAAGGGACCGACGCCGTCGTCCACCTCGCCGGCGAGAGCATCGCCCAGGGGCGCTGGAATGGCCAGAAAAAGCGGCGCATCCTGGAGAGTAGGGTGCAGGGAACGCGCCTGCTCGCCGAGAGGATCGCCTCCCTCGCGGCCCCACCCGGGGTTGTTGTCTCGACCTCGGCCGTCGGGTACTACGGCGACCGGGGCGACGAGGTCTTGACGGAGGAGAGCCCACCCGGCGCGGGCTTTCTGGCCGGCGTGTGCCGGGAGTGGGAGGCCGCCGCGGAGCCGGCGCGTCGGGGCGGCGTCCGGGTGGTGCACCCGCGGATCGGCATCGTGCTCAGCCCGAAGGGCGGCGCGCTTGGGACGACCCTGCCCATCTTCAAGCTGGGTGGGGGGGGTAAGATCGGGAACGGCGGCCAGTGGTGGAGCTGGGTCGCCCTCGACGACGTCGTCGGCTCCATCGTCCACGCCCTCACGGACGAGGCCCTCGAAGGCCCGGTAAACGTCGGCTCGCCCAACCCGATGACCAACGCCGAATACACCAAGGTGCTCGGCAGGGTCCTGGGGCGGCCGACGGTCCTACCGCTCCCGGCGCCAGCCGCCAGGCTCTTGCTCGGGGAGGTGGCCGACGCGCTGTTGCTCGCGAGCCAGCGCATGGAGCCGGCGAAGCTCAAGACCATGGGCTACGCCTTCCGGTACCCGCAACTCGAAGGGGCGCTCCGGCACCTGCTCGGCAAGTAGCCGCTTTCGGGGGGCGATGTCCGGCGGCCTATCATGGGGGTAAAACGGCGAAGAGCCGCGGGGGCGCGACGCGTAGGACCGCGCAGACTAGCCTAGCCGGGGCCGGCGACGTTGCGCCCGGCGGGGGGGCTATCCGTGGTGGGGACCTCCGCGCAGGGGTAGGGCGACGGTACGGATCACGAGCGTTACATGCGGCGGGCCATAGGGATCGCGCGCGGCAACCCCGACGCGCCTTTCGGTTGCGTCATCGCCGACACGGGTAGCGGCGAGATCCTGTCCGAAGGCCTCATCGACGCGCAGAAGAGTCCCACCCTGCACGGCGAGACCGCCGCCATTGGGGTCATGATCGAACGCCGCCCAGGGCCGGAGACGTCCCGTCTGATCCCCTACACCACCGCCGAGCATTGCACAATGTGCTCCGGCGCGATCCTCTGGTCCGGTATCCCCGGCGTGGTCTACGGCACCCCGATTAGCACCTTGAAGAGGATGGGCCTCCCGCAGATAGACCCGCCTTAAGGAAGTGGCCGACCGTTCGTCGTTCGGCGGGTTTGCGGTGACGGGCGGCGTGATGGCGGCCGAGTGCGGCGCGCTCTTCGAGGAGGTGGCGCGTCGAACGGTTCCTAGCCCTGAAACTCCGCCGCGAAGCCGGCTTTTTGGAGTAGCCCCCGGGCGTTTTCGGCGTCGCCGGAGTCGAGGGTGAGGACGAGGGCGGCGCGTTCGGTGTTCGAGTGGCGGACGTAGAGGTCGAGGATGTTTATGCTGTTCGAGCCCATCAGGGTCGTGACCTCGGCGAAGACGCCGGGGCGGTTCTCGACGGGGATGGCGACGTCCACGTTCTCGCCGCTCTTCTCGACCAGGATGCCGCCGAGGGCGTCGTAGGCCTCGCGGGCGGCCACGAAACGGTTCTCGATGGCCTTGCGGTCCGTGATCTCGCTCCCGAGCTGCGCCATCGCCCCCGCGAAGTGGGCCAAAGCCTCGCCCAAAGCCGGCGCGTTCTCGGCCAGTATGTCCGACCAGAGCCCTGGGTTGGAAGCCCCGACCCGCGTCAGGTCCCGGAAGGACGGCCCGGCGAAGGACAGGGCCTCGGGCGAGATGTCCGAGGCGACCTTTAGGAGCGCGGCGGCCATGAGGTGGGGCAGGTGCGAGAGGGCGGCCATGAGGAGGTCGTGCTTCTCGGGGTCCACGGCGGTCGGGACGGCGCCGAGCTCGCGCACGAAGCCGGCGACCTCGCGGTAGTCGCCGGGGTCCGTGTGCGGCGTGGTCGTGAGAAAGTAGCGGGCGCCGTGGAAGAGGTCGGGCTTCGCGTTGGTGACGCCGGCGAGCTGGCTCCCGGCCATCGGGTGCCCGCCGACGAAGCGCAGGGCCTTCCCTTCCGCCTCGCGCACTATGGCGTTCTTGGCGCTGGCGACGTCGGTGACGAGGGCGTCCGTGGGCGTGAGGTCCGAGATGAGGACCGTCACCTTGGAGATTGGCGCGGCCAGCACGACGAGGTCCGCAGCCCGCGCCTCCTTGAGCGTCGAGGGGCGGTCTATGGCCCCGAGCTCCACCGCCCTTTCGAGCACACCCGGGCCGTCCACGCCGACGACCTGCCATCCGGCCTTCCGGGCGGCGAGGCCGACGGAGCCCCCGATCAGGCCGACCCCAACGACGCCCAGCGTGCGGCTTATGAGACGGCCCCTATCACCCGGTCGTTCTCCTCCGAGTCGCCGACCGTCACCCGGCTCCACCCCGGGTACCCCAGGGCGCCGCCCTCCCTCACGAGGATGCCGGACCTCTCGAACTCCTCCGCCCCGAACCTCACCGTCACGAAGTTTCCCTGCGAGGGGATGAAATCCAGACCCGCGGTGCCGAACGCCTCCTGCAGCCTGCCGCGCTCCCGGATCACGAACCTCGCCCGCTTCCGCACCTTCTCCCGCGCGAGCATCGAGGCCGTGGCCGCCACCTGGGCCGCCAGGTTCACGGAGACGGGGAACCGGACCCTCTCGGCGTAGTCGGCGACCCTCGCCGGCGCGATCCCGTACCCGACCCTGAGACCCGCGAGCCCGTGCGCCTTTGAGAAAGTCCGCGCCACGACGACGTTCTCCCTTTCGAGGGCGAGCGCGTGAGAGCCTTGGTAGAGCGGATCGTCCACGAACTCGACGTAGGCTTCGTCCAGAACGAGGAGGACGTTGTCGGGCAGCTCGTCGGCCAGGCTTCGTACCTCGTCCAGCCTCAAATAGGTGCCGCTGGGGTTGTTGGGGTTGCACAGGATCACGGCACGCGTCCGCTCCGTCAGCGCCAAGAGTATCCCCCCCGCCGGCAGCCCGCCCTCCCCCGTCAGGGGGACCGGGCGGGCCTTCATTCCGAGGACGGCGCAGAGCATCGGGTAGAGGCTAAAGGACGGCCAGGGGAAGACCACCTCGCCGCCCGAGGGCAGGATCTGGAGCGCGTTTAGCAGGACCTCGCTCGACCCGTTGCCGACGAGCACGTTGGTCGTCTCGACCCCCGCGTTGGCCTCGGCGATAACCCCCCGGAGCCCGGAGACGTGGCTGTCCGGGTAGCGGTTGGCGCGGGGCAGCGCCTCGGTGAGGGCGGCCTCGGCCTCCGGGAGCGGCCCGAAGGCGAGCTCGTTGGAGGTCAGCTTCGCGTAGCCGTCGGCCCGGCCCTCGGCGGCTATCCGCCAGGACTTCGGGGGGACGTAGGTTCGAAGAGGATCGAGCTCGGAACGGAAGGTTAAAGGCATCAGGCGCCAGACGTCAGCTTTCGGGTTGTCGTGGACGGATCACCGCCGCTAAAGACTAAGCCCCTTCACCCGAGCTTGCAAACTGGTGCGCGCGGGCCTGAGACTCGGCGTTACACGGTTTTTGTGATGCCCGACACCCACCCTGCTACAATCCGGACCCTATGACGGACGCGGAGACACAGGCGAAGGTTCAAGAGCTCCGGGAGCGGGTAGACCAGGTGGACCTGGAGTTGATCCGCGCCCTGAGCGAGCGGGCGCAGATCGTGCAGGACCTCGCCCGGATAAAGGCCGAGGCCGGGGTGGCGATCTTCGATCCCAAGCGCGAGGAAGAGATCTTGCGGAGGGTCGTGGAGCAGAACCCGGGTCCGATCTACGACTCTTCCATGCGCGAGATCTTCGAGCTGATCCTGCACCGCATCCGCGACCTTGAGATCCAACGCGGGGAGTTTCAGAGGTAGCATGGACGTTTCTCAGACCGTAAAAACCGACATAAAGACCCAGAACGGCATGATCCGGCCCGGCACCTTCCGGGTGATCGCCGGCCCCTGCACGGTCGAGAGCTACGACCAGTTCGTCGCCTCCGCGAGGGCCGTGAAGGAGGCGGGCTTCGAGTACGTCCGCGGCGGCGCCTTCAAGCCGCGCACCTCCCCCTACTCCTTCCAAGGGCTCGGCGAGGAGGGCTTGAAGATCATGTCCGAGGTCGCCGGCGAGTTCGGCCTGAAGGTGGTCACCGAGGTGATGGACCCCTACGACATAGACCTTGTGATGGAGCACGCTCAGGTGCTGCAGATCGGCGCCCGCAACATGGCGAACTTCTCCCTCTTGAAGCGCACCGGCGCCGCCATCTCGGGCACGGACCACGGCGTCTTGCTCAAGCGCGGCCTCTCGGCGACGGTGCAGGAGTGGATCCTCGCCGCCGAGTACGTCACCGCCGAGGGCGGGGACAACGTGGTGCTCTGCGAGCGGGGCATCCGCACCTTCGAGACGGCCACCCGCTTCACGCTCGACCTCTCCGCGGTGATCGTGGCGAAGAGGCTCACGGACCTGCCCGTGATCGTGGACCCCTCCCACGCCGCCGGCCGGCGCGACTTGGTCGTGCCGCTCTCCAAGGCCTCGGTCGCCGCCGAGGCGGACGGCCTGATGGTGGAGAGCCACCACGACCCGCAGGAGGCCCTCTGCGACGGGGAGCAGGCGCTGCCCGTCGAGGCGCTCCTGGGCCTGAAGGAGGAGCTCTCTCCCTTCGCGGGCGCGATGGGCCGGGAGGTCATCTAGTACCGCCGGGTCCCGTGCGCCGCGTCGGCCACAGGTTCGTCCTGGTACGGGAACTCGGGTTCGGTGGCATGTCCGCCGTCTATCTGGGCCGCGACGAGGTTCTCGAACGTCCGGTCGTCGTAAAGATCCTGCACCCCGACCTGGACGACGAGGAGACGGGCGCCCTTTTCCGTCGCGAGGGCCGCACGGCCGCCAGGCTCTCCCACCGCAACATCGTGCAGGTCTACGACGCGGGGGAGGACCTTCTGGACGGGCGGGAGGTCTCCTACATAGTGATGGAGTACGCGCCCGGCGGGGACCTGAAGGCGCTCATGGATAGGCGCGGCTCTCTGCCTGAGGGGATGCTCTCGCGGGTTGGCGCGGACATCGCCGCTGCCCTCACCCATGCCCACGAGCGCGGCGTGGTCCACCGGGACGTCAAGCCCCGCAACGTGCTCCTCGATGAGCGGGGCAACCCGAAGCTGGCGGACTTCGGGATAGCCCGCGTGCTCGAAACCACCGAGGAGTCGCGCGCCGGCGCCTACCTCGGGACGGCAGCGTATTCCTCCCCAGAACAGCTCCGCGGCGAGAGGGTTACCCCCAAGAGCGACGTGTACTCCCTGGGCGCGACCCTCTACCACGCCGCCACGGGAGAGCCGCCTTTTTCCGGCGCCCCGATAGAGGTGGCGAACCAGCACATCCTGAAGGAGCCCGCCCCCCCGCGCGAACGCGGCGCCCACATCGGCACGGGCCTGGAGGCCTTGATCCTCGCCTGCCTCGCCAAGGATCCCCAGAGACGGCCGGATGCGGCCCGCTTGCACGACAAGCTCTTCGAAAGGGACGTCGGGGTGGGGGCCTCGCGGCCGGAGCCCGGCAAGACGCTAGGGGCCACCGGGACGGCCGGGGCCCGCTCCGTGGGGGGCGAGAGGGCGGCCGGGCTCTCGGGCGTCGAGGCCGTTCGGCGTAGGCTGGAGAGCGGGGGCCCCCGCGGTGTGACCGGCCCGCCGGAGGAGACCGTCAGCCTCCCCACGCGCACCTTCCGCACCGGCTCGCGCCAGAGGACGGTCGCCGCCGTCCTCGTCGGGGCTGCCCTGCTCTTGCTCCTCGCTGGCGCCGGGGCCTGGGCGATGCTGGGCCCAGGCGACCAGGCTACGGGGTCCCCGAACCCCGACGAAAGGGAATGGGCCGCCCCCGAGAGTGAGCCGCAGGGAAAACCGGCCGGCAGGGGCTCCCCCGACGGGCCGTCCGGCAATACCTCCGGCAACACCTCCGGCGTTGGGGCCGAAGACCCTGCCCCCGCGCCGTCGCTGGGGGAGGCCGAGCGGGCCGTCTTCGACATGTACGTGGACCAGTCCTACCGGAGGGTCGACGCCACGTGGGCCGCGCTCTCCGGGCGCCTGCGGGAGGAGGTGGGCTCCCCCCAGCGGTGGGCGGAGCAGGAAGACCTCTACACCTTCACCTACATGGAGTACCTCACGCCGCCCGAGGCCACGGCGTCGGGGGACGCGGCGCGGGTGGCCTTCGAGGCCCGACTCGACCACACGTGGGGTTCGGAGGTTCTCTCCGGGACCTGGGTCTGCGTCGTCGAGGGCGGGGAGTGGAAGCTGGACCGCCTCGAAGACGAGAGGACCACGCCCCCCTAGCCCGCGCCCCGAGCGGAGGTGTTCGGCACCGCTCTCGTCTTACCCTGTACTTGCCCTATAATCACGCGCGTGAAGAGGCTCGCAGACAGGTTCGTTCTGGAGCGCGAAATCGGTCGGGGCGGCATGGCGCGCGTCTATCTCGGCCGCGACGAGGTCCTGGACCGGCCCGTGGCCGTGAAGGTCCTAAAGCCCTTGCACGGGGACACGGACATCGGGGTGCGCTTCCGTCGCGAGGGCCGCACCGCGGCGAGGCTCTCGCACCCCAGCATCGTGCAGGTCTACGACGCGGGGGAGGACCTTCTGGACGGGCGGGAGGTCTCCTACATCGTCATGGAATACCTCCCCGGCGGGGACCTGAAGGCGCTTATAGACGCGCGCGGGCCGCTGCCGGCCGCGGACCTCGCCAGGGTCGGCGAGGAGGTCTGCGCCGGGCTCGCCCACGCCCACGGGCGGGGCGTCGTCCACCGCGACATAAAGCCGCACAACATCCTGCTGGACGAGAAGGGGCGGGCGAAGGTCTCGGACTTCGGGATCGCCCGCGCCCTCGACACCACGCAGGCTACCCGAACCGGCGCGTACCTCGGCACCGCGCTCTACTCCTCGCCCGAGCAGCTCCAAGGCCACAAGGTAACGCCCAAGAGCGACGTGTACTCCCTCGGGGCGACGCTCTACCAGGCGGCGACGGGCGAGCCGCCCTTTACCGGCACGCCCATAGAGGTAGCCAGCCAGCACGTATCGAAACCCCCGCCGGCGATGGATGGCCGCGGTACCGACCTCGGGAAGGACCTCCAAGGCCTGATCTTGTCCTGCCTAGCCAAGGAAGCCGGCGACCGTCCGAGCGCCGAGGAGGCCCTCGAACGCTTCGGGTCGGCCGCCCAGACGGTCGCGCCCGCTCGCCCGGTCGCCACGGCGGCCGCGCCCCCGGGTGCGCAACGCGAACGCCCGCGTCCCGCCCCGACGTTGGCCTCCTCGGGGGGGGGGCGTACCCGGCGGCGGGGCAGGATGGGCGGCGTTCTGACCGCCCTGGCGGTCCTCGCGGTGCTCGGCGTGATCGGGGCCTTCGGCCTGCCGAGCCTCTTGGGTGGGGAAGGGACCACCGGCCAGAACGATGCCCGGCAGAACGAGCAGGCGAACGCCGGCGGGGCGAACGCGGGCAACGGCGGCAACGAAAACCAGGGCTCTCAGGGTGACGGGGGGGCCGTCGAAAACACGCCGCAGCCTACCACCCCCGACCCCGCAAACTCGGAGCAGACGCTCGTGCCGCCGGAGGACGAGCCCCAACGGGACGGGCAAGGATCCGGGGGCGAATTTCCAGAACAGGCCGCGGCCCAGACGGTGAAGGACTTCTACCAGACGGCGGCCGGTCCGAACTACGAGAGCAGTTGGGATTACCTGTCTTCCGGGTATAAGCAGGAGTTCGGTGCCAGGGAGGTGCTGACCGATCAGTTCGCAACGCTGCAGAGAATCCAGTTCACCGACGGCCCCACGACGACGCAGAGCGACGGCGATACGGCCACCGTCGCGGCCAGCACCATCGCCCACCATACGAATAGAACCGACCGGCGTACCGGAACGGCGAGCCTCATCAGGGTGGGCGACGAGTGGAAGATAAGCAGTCTGAATTTCGACCCTGCGTGAAGAACGGAAGGTAACCATTCTGAAGACGGCATTGACAGCTTTGGTATCCGCGATCATCGGGGGGCTCGTCACCGCCCTGTTCCTGATCATCGGGCTCTGGAGCAGCCTGGACGAGGGTCTTGGGACCGGCGGCGAAGAAACGGGAAACGTTACGATAAAGCAGGCGCCGGCGCCGAGCGAGCCCTCGGAGGCGGCGGTCGGCGGCGAGGGGCTCTCCGTGGGAGACGTCTACAGGCAGGACGCCCCCGGGGTGGTGAGCGTGGACGTCACCTCCTCGGAACTCGGCCCGGGTGGTGGTTCGGGGTTCGTGCTTGACGAGACGGGGCACATCGTGACCAACCAGCACGTCGTGGGCGGGGCCGAGGACATCTCGGTGCGCTTCGCCGGCGGCTTGAGGGAGACGGCGGAGGTCGTGGGGGAGGACCCTTCGACGGACGTGGCCGTGATCCGGGTCGACGCGCCGAGAAGCCTGCTCGAGCCGCTGACGCTCGGCGACTCGGACGCCCTGGGCGTAGGGGAGCCCGTCGTCGCCATAGGCAACCCGCTCGACGTCGGCATAAGCGTGACCACGGGCATAGTGAGCGGCCTTGGGCGACCGATCACCGCCCCCAACGATTACACTATAGACAACGCCGTCCAGACCGACGCGGCGATAAGCTCAGGCAGCTCCGGCGGGCCGCTGCTCGACGCGCGGGGGACCGTTATCGGGATCAACTCCCAGGTCGCTTCGGCCGGCTCCGAGGGCGTCGCCCAGGGCGTCGGGTTCGCGGTGCCGATAAACACCGTCAAGGACGCCGCCGAGGAGCTCATAACCACCGGGGAGGTCGAGCACGGCTTTATAGGGGTCCAGATGTTCCCGTACGGCATAGACGAGATCGCCGCTCTGACCGGCCTCTCGCTCGAAGAGCTGGAAGACAGGTACGGGCTCCCGCCCAACGGCGCCCTCGTGAGCGACGTAACTAGCGGGGGACCCGCCGACGAGGCGGGTATAAGCGGCGGCGACGAGCAGCAAGTCGGGGAAGTGCCTGACGTGCCGGTGGAGGGGGACGTGATCACGGCGGTCGAGGGCGAGAGGGTCGTCGCCTCCGCCGACGTGATCGAGGTCGTCAACGCCAGCGACCCGGGCGACAGACTCTCGCTTACCGTCGTCACCCCAAACGAGGGGCAACGCGAGGTCGAGCTGACCGTGGCCTCCCGCCCGGAAGACACGTAGGACCCCCGTTGCCCGTCGACGCCGACCGGCTGAAACGCGACGCCGCCCACGCAGCCGTAGAACGCTACGTGGAGGACGGCGTGACGCTGGGCCTCGGCTCTGGCACCACCTCAGCCTTCGTCGTCCGGCGGATCGGCGAAAAGCTCGTCGCCGGGGAACTCCGGGACGTGCGCGGCATCCCTACCTCCGAGGGCACGGCGGCCCTCGCCCGGGAGGCCGGCATACAGCTCGTTTGCCTCTCCGAGGCCCGCCCCACGCTCACGCTAGACGGGGCCGACGAGATCGGGCCGCACCTCTGGGCCGTCAAGGGTCTTGGCGGCGCCCTCCTGCGCGAAAAGATAGTCGCCGCCGCCTCTCGGGACGGCCTGGTCCTCGTGGCCGACGGCTCCAAGTCCGTCGACGCTCTGGGCACCCGCGCCCCGCTCCCCGTCGAGGTGGACCCCTACGGCTGGGAGGCGACCCTCGAAGCCCTCTCCTCTTTGGGCTGCGAGCCGGAGCTCAGGATGGACGCCGCCGAGTCCGGGCGCCCCTTCGTCACCGACGGCGGCCACTACACGGCCGACTGCGCCTTCGGCCCGATAGACGACCCGCCCGCGCTCGAGGCCGCCATCAGGGCCGTCCCCGGCGCCCTCGAGTGCGGCCTCTTCATAGGCCTCGCCCGAGCCGCCGTGATATCCGACGAGCGGGGCACGCGAACCCTTGAGGGTTAGTTTCCGCCCACCGGGCACCGCCGCGAGGCCCGCCGGCGCTTAAGGCTTGCGGAAAAGCCTCACCCACGCCGGGAAGAACGTGCAGAGAAACGCGAGAAGGAGCATCCCTGCGAGCGTCTTGCGGTCGCGGCGGCGCGAGAAGACGCTCCAGGAGAGCACGACCCAGAAGAGCATGTTCCCCGAGGCCACGGCGTAGACCCAGCTCGAGAACTTGTGCTGGTCGCCGAAAAAGCCCATCTCTTCGATGGGCGGAAAGCTCGTATCCTCGTCCATGCGCGAGCGGAGCGCCACCACCGGCACCAGGTTCGCGCAGATGATGCCGGCGGCCCAGGCCGGCAACGTCAGCGGCCCCCCGGAGCGTCCCCTGAGCCAGTACGTCAGGCAGATCGTCAGCAGGATGTTCGACGTCGCGCCGGCGTAGACGGGGATAGGAAAGCGCCCCATGTCCCGCAGGTCGTCTATCTCGTTCAGGCGCTTGGGCCGGGCGTCTGGCATACCGCCGGATTATACGCCCGTCGCGCGCCCCGGGCGACGGTCCGGCTTCAGCGGCCCGCGAGCAGATCTCGCGGGGTGACGATCTCGGCGAACTCTTCGTGGAGGCGGACGAGCGCCGTCCCGTGCACGTCCTCCGCGGGGTGCGACCCGCCGTCGGGGCCCGTGCGGTCGAAGGTCGCGGTGGCGTCGGAGACGAGGCGGGTGGCGAAGCCGAGGTTGGCGGCCATGCGGGCCGTGGTCGAGACGCAGTGCTCGGTGGTCAGCCTTGCTATCACGAGGGCGCCCACGTTCCGTATTTACAATCGGGCTTCGAGTTCCGTGCCGATAAAGGCCGCGCGTTGACGCCCTTCTCGACCACGGGCTCGCCGGGGAGAGCGGCCGCAGCCTCCTTGAAGTGTGGCCCCTCGCCGCGCAGCGGGGCGTCGGGCTCGGTCGAAAGTTGACGGACGTGGAAGGTTGGGAGGCCGCCCGCGCCAGGCCGCGAGCAGCAACGGACGTTCTCTTAGGCCAGCGGGTTGTTGCTGCGGCCCAGAGGCGGGTCGTCCATGCCCTTCTGCACGTCCACGACGAGCAGGGCGGTCGCGGCGTCCACGGCAGGTCCCCGGCTACCCGTTGGCGCCGAAGCCCGCGCGGGCGCCCGAGCGGCCCTTGCCGGCGCGGTCCTTGTCCACGACGAGCTTGTAGATGAAGTCGTACTCGATAAAGACCGTCGCCTTGCCGTCTTGCATCTTGACGCGCAGGTGGTCGGCCTCGGTCTCTATATCCTTCACGTCGTCGGTCTCGACCGTGAAGGTGTCGCGGCGGTCCCAGATCACCAGGTCCGCCCCCTCGTTTTCGGCCTCTTGTATGGCTTCCTCGATCAGCTCTTTCCTCATCCGCGTCGCTCCTCGCTATAAGATGTGCCTTCCGAAAGGTCCCTCCCATTCTACTTTAGAAAACGCGCCCGGTAGGACAGGGCGGCCCCGTCGTCTACAATGTCCGCCTGACGCACCGATCGACCGACGGAGGGCTTTGAAGGCCTTGGCGCGCAGGGTTAGGGACCTGGACCGGGCCGCCTTCCGGGCCGTCTTCGGCCTGAAATGGCCGCCGCTGACGGCCTTGCTGCGCTTCTTTACGGTGGTCGGCACCGCCGGCTTTCTCTGGGGCTCCTTCGCGGCCGCGGCCTTCCTCGTCACCGGGCTTCGGCCCTCGAGCCTCCTCGTCCCTTGGGCCGCCGTCGCGGGCTCTTGGACGCTCGCGGAGGTCACGAAGTACCTCTTCGATCGCGCCCGCCCCTTTATCTGGGACACCGAGATAGCCCCCCTGATAAAGACGCCGTCCTCAAGCTCCTTCCCCTCTGGGCACTCCGCCACGGCCGCAGCCGGGGCCCTGACGCTCTCCGCCGTCTACCCCGCCCTCGCCCCGGTCCTGCTGCCGGCCGGCTTTCTAGTCGCGTTCTCCCGGGTCTACCTCGGGGTGCACTTCCCGGTAGACGTGCTGGCCGGCGCCGCCATCGGCACCGCGACCGCTGCCCTCGTGCTCGTCCTCGCAGGCTCCCTGGCGTGAACCGGCTTACCGGCGCCGTCCGGGCGGCACGGTAGAAACCTGCCATGGCCGTGCCGCGCTACTACACCGTCGGGGCCGTCGCCCCGGACCTGCGCTCGCTAAAAGCCCTCGACGAGAGGCTCGAAGACCTTGGCGTACCAGGCGGGTCGCACCTGGTGCTCACGCGGCGGCCCGACGAGTCGCTCGTCGGCGTGACCCTCCCGGGTGCGCACGTGGACAGGGTCGAGTACGGGCTCTCCCGGACGCAGTGGGTCGAGCTCTTTAGCACCTACCTTGGGGTGACGGCCGTGAGCGTCCTGATGGGCGCCGTCCACCTCGCCACCGGGCTCGTGGTGCAGGCCGTCATGACCCTCGCCACGGTCGCAGGCCTCGTCCTCTACCACCGCCTCCCGCAACTGGAGAAAAAGGTTCTCCGCCTGGGCCTCCCCGAGGGGCTTGCCGAAGAGTGGCAGGGGGCCTTCGCCGGCGGCTTCGCCCTCTCCCTGGTCACCGTCCCCGCCGAGCTCTTCGAGGGGGCGCAGGAAGCCTTCCTCGAGGACCCAAGCCTCCTGTCGCCGCAAGCCATCGACCGCAGGCCGGTGGCTTAGGGGGTCCAGGCGTCGGGCTTTGGCCGCGTGTAGCGGGTCCTTGCCGAAACCTGGTACCTTACCCTGCGTGATCGTTAGGGAGAAGCCTGACTCGTTTGTCCTCGTCGAGCAGCACGAGCACGCGCTCGTCTCGGGGGAGTTTGCCCGGCGGTGGGTCGAAGGGCCTTCCCCGCTCGGGCCCACGCTGTACGCCGTCGAGAACCACGACGTGGCGTGGCGCGGGCCGGATCGGGAGGTGCTGTGGAACGAGGAGGCGGGTCGTCCTTACTCTTTTTTGGATTACCCGCTAGGGCCCAAGCTGTCCGCGCAGCGGCGGGGGATCGACCTCGTGGAGGCCCACGACGCCTACGCGGCTTGCCTTTGCAGCATGCACTACTCCCGGTTCTTGCTGGCGTCGGAGAACCCCGCGGAGGTGGAGTTCCGGGAATGGGAAGAGGGACGGCAGAGGCGTCTTCGGGGGGGGATAGCCGAAGGGGATCTCGGGAACCTGGAGCGCAATTTCCGCTTTTTGCGGCTGTGCGACGGGCTGTCGCTCTTCCTGTTCCTCTACGAGCCGGGGCGGACAGGCTACCCGCCGCCCACGCCCGGCGGGTTCGAGCTCGACGGGACGAGGTACGAGCTCTCGTGGCAAAACGGGCGCTCGGTTCGCCTCGAGCCCTTCCCGCTCACGGGGCCCTTCGAGGTCGCCGTGCCCCACCGGGAGGTCGGGAAGGACCGCCAACCCCTCCGGGAGGGCGTACTGGAGTTCCGGGTCTTCGGCTAGGGGACCGACCCCGCGGCAGGTTGCTGATAGAGTATCCGGCAGCACCGAGCATCCCGACTATTTTCTAGAGAGGACCGCATGAGAGACGCATCCTACGAGTTCTTCAAGAGGCTGCTTTCGACGCCGGGGCCGAGCGGCTACGAGGCGGCGGCGGCGGAGGTGTGGCGGGAGGAGGCGCGGAAGTTCGCCGAGGTCCGGGGGGACCGGATGGGCAACTCCCTCGCCACGATCGGGGCGGGCGGGGGGCCGAGGGTCATGCTCGCCGGGCACGTGGACGAGATCGGGCTCATGGTCACCCACGTCGACGAGAACGGCCTGCTCCGGTTCACCGGTGTGGGCGGCTGGGACCCGCAGGTTCTCGTCGGCCAGCGCGTGCGGCTGCAGACGAAGAACGGCGAGGTTATCGGCGTGATCGGCAAGAAGGCGATCCACGTCATGGAGCCCGAGGAGCGCAAGAAGGTCTCGGAGATCAAGGGCCTCTGGATCGACATAGGCGCCAAGGACGCCGACGAGGCGAACGAGAGGGTCCGCGTCGGGGACGCGGGCGTGCTCGACCATGACCTTGTCGAGCTCTCGAACGGTCGCATCGCCTCCCGTTCGGTGGACAACCGCATGGGCGCCTTCGTCGTGCTCGAAGCCCTGCGCCTGCTCTCCGAGGAGGAGAACGTCTCGGCCGAGGTCGTGGCGGTCGCCTGCGTGCAGGAGGAGATCGGGCTCTACGGGGCGCGCGGTGCGGCCTTCGGCCTCGACCCGCACGCCGCCATCGCCGTGGACGTCACCCACGCCACGGACACCCCCGGCGTGTCCAAAAACGAGAACGGCGACCACGCCTTAGGGTCCGGCCCCGTAATAGCCAGGGCCTCCAACCTGAGCCCGCTCGTCTCGGAAGGCCTGATCTTGGCGGCCGAGGCGGCGGAGATCCCCTACACCCTCCAGGCCGACTCCCGCTCGACGGGCACCGACGCCGACGCCATACAATTCCAGCGCGCCGGCATCGCGACGGGCCTGGTCTCCTGCCCGAACCGTTACATGCACTCCCCGAACGAGGTGGTGGACCTCTCCGACGTGGAGAACTGCGCCCGCGTTATCGCCGCCTACGTCAAGGGCCTCGACGCGAGCGCGGACTTCGTCCGTTAGTCCGACGGTCCGGTGACGGCGGCCAAGGAGGAGCAGGGACGCCGGAGCCCGGCGCTCGTGGAGGCGTCCCTGCTCCTTACGGTCTTCTTTTTCGGGACGAACTTCACGGCGGTGAAGCTCGTCGTGGCGGACGTGCCGCCCGTCCTCTTCGCCGCGGCCCG
>CADCUZ010000038.1 GCA_902806015.1 uncultured Rubrobacteraceae bacterium | reverse complement strand
GTTTACCGCTTAGGTACGCAGTTTTTCGGAGTGGGCGATGCTGGTTTCGAACCAGCGACCTCTGCCGTGTGAAGGCAGCGCTCTCCCGCTGAGCTAATCGCCCGTGGGCGATGAATATACCATCCGCACAGGTGCGTGTGAAGCGGACCGGCGGGCCCCTCGTCTCCATCCGTTATAATGCCCGCTCCGACGGGTAGGCGGGCACGGGAGGTCTTGTGACGGAAAGCGAAAAGGTCGGCTCGGGGGGGGACCTGGAGCGCGTCCTGGCGGACCTCCGGGCGCTCTCGGGGGACATAGCATCGTGTGCGGTACTCGCGGGGGAAGGCGCCCTGCTCTCTTCCTCACACGCCCCCGGCGTTGAGCGGGAGCGGGTCGCGGCCATGCTGGCGGCGGTGGCGAACCTAGCCGAGAGGGCGGCCAGGGAGAGCGGCAAGGGCCACGCCTCGCAGGTGAGGGTGGACACCGGGGGGGGGCACCTCCTGCTGGTCCGGCTGGCCGGCGGCGGCTTCATGGCCGCCACGACCGCGTCGGAGGCCCGGGTCGGCCTCGTGCTCTACGACATGCGCAACGCAAGAGGGGCCGTCGAGAAAGCCGTGCAGGGAGGAGATCAGGGGTGAAGAAGCTCTTTGGGTGGGCCTTTATCCTGGGCGCGTTGGTGGGCGGCGGAGTGGCCCTGCGGAACTATGCGCGGAAGGGCGCCGCCGCTACGGACGTGGCGCAGGTCACCTTCGACGACGGCTCGGTGCGCTCCTTCGCCTCGAACACACCGCAAGGCGAGGAGCTCGCGGACATGGCCCGCAAGCTGGTCGAGACGGGGGTTTAAAGCGGTCGGCTATCAGTCCGCTCCGGCCTCCGGCTTCCGCTTTGGGCCATCAGCTTTTTGGTTTTGCTGCTGGTAGCTCAAAGTCCCCGAAGGGGAGGTGCTGAGAGGCGCACAGCGCCGTGCCGGAGGCGCTAGCCGGGGCGGGTTGACAGGCTTTACGCGAGCGCTACTTCGGGCGGAAGCCCCCTCGCCTCGAGGATGCGCCCGATAGCCAGGCCTATCTGCGAGTTGGGCGTCGAGGCCCCGGCGGTAAGGCCAACGCGGACGGGACCGTCGGGGAGCCAACCTTCCTCCTCGACCTCCTCGCGGGCGTCGAGGGCCGTACCGGCGGGTTTGTGCCGGATGGCGTCGCCCTTGATGCAATCGCCGCTCGCCACGTGGTAGCTCTTCGGTACCCTCTCGTCGGCGATGATCGCGAGGTTGTTCGTGTTGGAGGAGTTGTACCCACCTATGACGATCATGACGTCTATCGGATGCTCCAGCAGCTCGAACAGGGCGTCCTGACGGTCCTGGGTTGCCGAGCAGATGGTGTCGAAGAGCTCGAAGTGGTCGGCAATGTTCTCCTCGCCGTAGCGCTCGGCCATCGCCTTCCTGAGCTCCTCGCCCACCGCGAGCGTCTCGCTCATCAGCATCGTCGTCTGGTTGGCGACGCCCACCCTCTGGAGGTCCCTCTCGGGGTCGAAGCCGGGGTTCATGCCGTGGGCGAGCTTCTCCGTGAGATCGTCGGCGTTCATCCTGCCGAGGATGAAATCCGTAACGTACCCGGTCTCCTTAAGGTTGCGCACGATCAGGTACCGGCCGTTGCCGCCGTCTTTGAGGGTCTGGGAGGCCGTGGCCTTGGTCTCCTCGTGGTAGTACTTGCCGTGGATGATGCTAGTGAACCCCTTCTTGGCGTAGCGCGTCACGCGCTTCCAGACGGAGAGGACCGAGCCGCAGGTGGTGTCCACCACGACGCATTCTTTCTCGCGGAGCTTCTCGACCCAGGTTATGGGGGCGCCGAAGGCGGGGAGGAGGACGACGTCCTCGGGGGAAAGGCGGTCGAAGGCGTCCTCGGTAGGGCCCTCGAAGCCCGTGGAGAGGAACTCGATGCCCATCTCGCGCAGGCGGTCGTTCATGGAGACGTTGTGGATCATGTCCCCCGTTATGAAGATGCGCCTGTCGGGAAACTTTTCCCGGCTCTGAAAGGCGTAGTCGACAGCCCGGTCGACCCCGTAGCAGAATCCGAACTCGTCGGCGAGGCGTATCGTGAGCCCGTCGGCGGAGAGCACGTTGCCGTTCTCGCGCACCCGGTCCACGGCCTCGGAGCGATAGTCGCGGTCGAGGAGGTGCTGCACCTCCTCGCGCATTTTGAAGCCCTTACGGAAATATCTCTGCTCCGTCACGCTCACCTCTTTGTAGTTATTGGCCTTCGGCGGTCGGCCTGCGACTTTACGCCTGTCGAGGGTTCGCAGCGTATTTTAGCAGGCGGCGTCCGCCCTTCTGGGCTGTGGGGGCGGGCAGAGGGGACCCCGGCGTGATCTCTTTACCGCTCGGCGAGGGACCGCCGCGGGCATGCTATGCCTCTTTTTTCGCGCCGGCTATGCGCTCGCTGCTTTGGGTGTAAAATAACGCGCCGTGGAAATAGGGAAGCCGACAATCATGCTCGCCGACGACGATTCCGTCGTGCTGGATTCCGCCACGGAGGCCCTCAACCGTGAGGGTTTCCGGGTCGTCGTCGCCACGGATGGACAGAGGGCGCTGCAGGAGGCCCTCGGCCGCAGGGTGGACCTTATCGTCATGGACGTCTCCATGCCGCAGGTGGGCGGCGTCGAGGCTTGCCACTGCCTGAAAGCGATGCCGAAGACCTCCAAGATCCCAGTCGTCCTCACAGCCGCGAAGAAGGACCCGGCGGCGAGGACGCTAGCCGAGCGGACCCACGGCTGCGTCCGGGTCTTGCGCAAGCCCTTCTCCGTCGAAGAACTCATCTCGACGGTCCGGGAGCTGGTCAAGCCTCGATCCCTTATGCGCTGATCCTTCCCCCGAAGATCCTTCTGCGACAAAACGGATAAGCGGTTCACGGCGACGCGCCGGCGGCTTCCCTACCATGCGGTCCTCTGTCGAAGCGGCGGGAGGTGTTCGCGTTGAAGGCGATCGTGGTCGGGGGCGGTATCGGGGGGGCTGACGGCGGCCCTCGCCTTCCGGCGCACGGGTCTTGATGTGGCGGTCTTCGAGCGGCGGTGCGCGACGCGGCGTTCAAGAACGTCCTCGCGCGCGGCCAACTCAGGCAGCTCGACCCCGTGCTCGGGTACGAGGCGTTAGGCCCTCCTCCGGAGGGGCGGTGCTATGATCTCTCCCTCGTGATCAGGGTCAAAGAAAACTCTTAGCGTTGGGGTTTAGCAGGCGGCGCAAGACGCTCGTGGTGCTCGCGACGCTTATCGGGACGTTCCTGGCGGCCCTGGATGCCACGGTCGTGGGCACCGCAATGCCCACGATCATCGGCGAGCTCGGCGGGCTCTCCCTATACCCGTGGGCCTTCGCCTCGTACCTCCTGGCCGCTACCGCGACGGGACCGGTCTTCGGCAAGCTTTCTGATACCTACGGGAGAAAGCCCGTGTACCTGGCCGGTATCTTCCTGTTCTTGCTCGGCAGCGTGCTCGCGGGAACCTCGCAGAGCATGGCGGCGCTTATCCTGTTCAGGACGTTGCAGGGGCTCGGGGCGGGGGCGGTGCAGCCCGTAGCCATCACGATCATCGGCGACATCTTCGAGCTCGAGGCACGGGCGCGCATCCAGGGCCTCTTCGGGGCGGTGTGGGGGATCTCGGCGATCGTCGGTCCTGCCGTCGGCGGCCTGCTTACCGACCTCGTCTCCTGGCGCTGGGTGTTCTACGTGAACGTCCCCTTCGGCCTCGTCGCCGCCGCTCTGCTCGCCCTGACCCTGACCGAGTCGTTCGAGCGCCACGAACACAAGGTGGACTACCTCGGCACCGCTCTCCTCACCGGCGGCCTCGTCGCCGTCCTGCTCGCCCTGCTCGGGGGCGGGCTGTCAGTCGGCATCGTCGCGCTTTTTTTTGGCGGTGTCCTGGCGCTCGTGCTGTTCGTGTTCGTGGAGGGTCGCGTGGAGGATCCCGTCATGCCGCCCGACCTTTTCCGGGACAGAATCCTCTCGGTCTCCGCCTTCGGAAACCTGGCGATGGGCGGGGTCTTGCTCGGCGTCTCCGTCTACGTGCCGCTCTTCGTGCAGGGCTCCCTCGGCGGCACCGCCCTCACGGCGGGGGCCGTTGTGGCCTCGCTCTCGATAGGCTGGCCCGTCGGTTCCTTCGTCGGCGGGCGGATGCTGCTCAAGACCGGGTACCGTGCGACGCTTCTTCTCGGCTCCACGCTGGTCGCCGTCGGCTCGGCCCTGTGCGTCCCGATGGACCGGGGCACCTCCCTCGCCTACGTGGTCCTCGCGGTCGTCACCATAGGGCTCGGGCTCGGATTCTCCAGCACGAGCTACCTCGTGAGCGTGCAGAACGCCGTGCCCTGGCGGCGGCGCGGCGTAGCCACCTCCTCGGTCGTCTTCTTCCGGACGGTGGGGGGATCCCTCGGCGTCGCCGCGATGGGCGCTTCGTTGAACGCCTCTTTGGGCGACCGCTACCGGGCGGCGGTCGAGAGGGTCGCCGGGGAAGACGCCGCGCTGGAACGCCTGCTCTCGGACCCGAACGCCCTCCTGCAGCCCGCCGTGCGCTCCCGCATCCCGGAGGCTGCCTACTCGGAGCTCTCGGGCGCCCTGGCCGCCGCGCTCTCTCCGGCGTTCTGGGTTCTCCTGGTCTTCGGCGTCTCCAGCGTGGCCGCGGCGGCCTTCTTCCCGCCTGGCGCCGCTGGGGACCTTCTAAGGGGCGAGGCCGAGCATGGCTGATCCCGGACGGGAGCTGACCCTCGACGACCTCCCGCGCCCGCCGCTTTTCAAGCTGGTGGACGCGGACGGGCGGGACGTCGCGCAAAGGATGGAGGTCGGCGGCGAGGGGGCACGGGTCGCGGCTCTCTTCTCGGACAGGGAGCTCGCGGGCGAGTTCTCCGCTGGCGCCGCCGCGCACGGCATGGAGAGCCTGGCCGGCGCAGATCCTCGGGAGCTTCCCGGCTGGGGGGCAGTCGAGGGCTTCGCGCTCTCTGGGGTGGACTTCGTGCTCCTCGTCAGCGGGGAGGGGGCCGGGCTCTTCCACGCCGAGGACGTGGCGCGTCGGGTAGCCGAAAGGGCGGGGGAAATACCGTTCCCCCTCTACGTGATCTCCGACGAGAGGGGGGAGGCGCCCCTCGTCTCTGTCGAGGTAGAGGGCGGCGAGATCCTGGTGACCGTGCTCTTCGGCTCTCCCGAAGGGGCCCGAACCTTCAGGGAGAGCGCCGCCCACCTCGGCCTGCCCGACGCCCTCGGCACCATAGAGGACCGCGAAGGCCTGCGCCGCCACGCCCTCGTCGCCCGGGAGGCCGGGGCCGAGTACGCGGTCGTGGACCCCGAGCCGGGGCTCACGGAAGCCATGCCGCTAGAAGAGTTTATCGGGCCGCGAACGTAAGATAGGACCGGCACCCGAAAGGCCTCGGTCCTGCGCGTGTCCTGCGTAGTTTCGGGGGTGGGCTACGTTCTGGTCACCCGCTCGCAGTCGCCGCTCACGCCGTCGCCGTCGCGCAACTCGTCTATGCCGGATCCACCGTAGAGGTCGTCAGTGCCCGCGCTGCCGGACACGGAGTCCTGACCTGACCGGCCGTGGATCTCGTCGTTAACGGATGATTCCGGTCACCCTTCTGGATGGTCCGTCGCCCCGCGGCGGGTTAAAGTACCTTCCTGTAAGGTGATGAGGCTTATAGGAGGCGTGTTGGAGAGCGAGAGCAAACGTGGCGAAGGGCTGCGCGGGGACGCGCCGGGGATGGACGGATTTTTCGGGCGAGGGAGTCGCGTCTCCGTCTACGCCCGCACCGGCGGCGACCTGCGAGGATACGTCTGTGAGGCGAACGAGAACGGCCTCTTGCTCGATGCCCGGGACCCGAGCGGCGACCCGACAGGCTACGAGTTTCTACCCTGGCCCAGCATCGAACGCGTGAACGCCGAAGTGTAGACCCCGCCCACGCCGCTTGGTGTTGGGCTTGGCCCAGCTTCAAGCCCGCACACGCTCAGTACACGAACACCGGCTCCCCGTCAGGGCAGTAGAGTTAATAGAGGGCCAGCGGGACTCTTCGGAGCTTTCTTCGTGCACGTGTCCCCCTGGGACATCCACGAGCCGCTCGTCATACCGGAACGCCACAGGGACGCCTACACTCGAAAACGGGCCCCAAGACCGCCCTCCTTCGACGAGGCCGACTTCTCGGAAAAATCAACCTGGATAAGCGAAAAGGCCCCCTGAAGGGGTGGGAGGTGGCCCAGTTCGACCGGCGCCGCGTCGCGCAGATGCTGGACGCGCTCACGCTGTAAAACTTGAGTCGGGGGGTGGTCTCGGCCCTGTCCCGCGCGGGCCGACTGGTCGATACCTACCTCATCTTTACCTCGGACTACGGCTACCACATGGGCCTGCGCCGGGTCAGGGGCGCGAAACGCGCACCGTACACGGAGGCGCACGAAGTCCCGTTCGTGGTGAGGGGCCCGCACATCCCCCGGGACGAGTCCTTCGACGATCTCGTGGCAAACACGGGCTTCGCCCCCAACCGTACTGGACTTGGTCGAGCTCTCCCCGCCCGGCTGGGTGGACGGCCGTGGCTTCGCCCCGTTCCTCGACGGCAGGGCCTCCGAGGTCTGGCGATGCTCGCTCCTCGTCGAGGGCGTCGTCCACGAGAGGCAGAAGAGGCCCGGCTACTCCGGCGTGCGCCCGGGAGACCTGCTCGGAGGCCGAAAACCCGTGAGAAGCTCGGTTTTTCCGTCCGCTCCGTCACAAGGCTTTCTCGAGCGCTGCGAAGAGCCGTTCCACGTCCTCTTCGGTGTTGTAAAGGTGCGGTGAGACGCGCACGCTCCCGCCGCGCACGCTGACGAAGACCCCCTCGGCGGCCAGCCGGGTGGCGAGGTCCTCCGGGGCGTCGGGGCCGAGCTTTAGCCCGATCATGTGCCGCGCCCGCCGCTCTTTCGGGACCGTCCCGACACCGAGACGGCAGGCCTCCATCTCGACAAGGTCTGTTAGCCTGCCGATGGTCTCCGAGACGTTCGCCACGCCCCACCCGAGTATCCGCCGCAGGGCGGCGACGGTCATCGGCAGCAGGACGAAGTTGCTCCTCTCGCCAACGTCGTAGCGCCGGGCGCCGGGTTGGAAGGCGTCCTGGTAATCCACCAGGCGCGAGAACGCCTCGCTGCCGCGGCGGTTGATCCAGTTGTGCTCCACCGGCACGCCCTCCCGGTACTCCTCGCCCACGTACATGAACCCGATCCCGTACGGTCCGAGCATCCACTTGTACGATGAGGCGACGAGAAAGTCCGGGCGCACCTGCCCGACTTCGAACGGGTATGCCCCGAGCGACTGGATGCCGTCAACCACGAGCGCCGCGCCCACCGCGCGCGCCCGCCCCCCGATCTCCGCGAGGTCCAGCAACGACCCGTCCGTCCAGTGGCAGTTCGGTACGGCCACGACGGCGGTATGCTCGTCGATCCGCTCCAGCACGGCGCGCGTCCAGTCGTGGTCGTCGAGGCGCGGGACGAGGGTCAGGTCTGCTTCTTTTCCACGGACCAGCTCGCGCCACGGGTAGACGTTGGAGGGGAACTGGTCTTCCAGGATCAGGACCTTCTCTCCCCGCCCAACCGGGACGTTGGCGGTGGCGACGGCCATCCCGTAGCTGACGGAGGGGACGAGGGCGACGCCGTCCGCGTCGCCGCCTACGAGGCGGGCGAAGAGCGCGCGGGCCTCTTCCGCCTCGTCGAAGAAGTCGTCGGGCGCGATCTCCCAGGGGCGCGACTTGCGGCCCACGGAGCGTACCCCGACCTCCCGCGCCTCACGCAGTTGCGGCCCCATGTAGGCGCAGTTGAGGTAGGAGATCCCCTCGGGCACCTCGAACAGGGCTCGTTGGTCTCCGAGGTTCATAGCGACGGGTCCCTTCCGCGTTTTGGTCTGTGGTCCTGTCCGGACTATTTAGCCAGAAAACGGATCAGCCTGCCCACCGAGATCATGGCCCCCCCGAGCACGGCCGGTATGCCGCCGCCGGGATGCACGGAAGCTCCAACCCGCCACAGCCACGGTTGCCGCCGGTCGTTGTACCGCGGCCGGTGCAGCGGTCCGCTCCGCCAGAAGGGGCGGGCCTCCCCGTAGAGCGCTCCGCCCGTGCTTCCCCACTCCCCGAAGTATGCGGGATCCAGGACCAGGTGCTCCCCGAAGAAGGCGGTCGCCGGCCTCGGCAGCCCGACCGCCTGCGAGATGCGCCCGACCTCCCGCTCGACGAAGGGGTCTTCGAGCCCGTACCCCCTGCCGTTGGCGGGCGCGGTCAACAGGAGCGCCAGTGTATCGCCATCGTTCGGGTAGACCTCGCCGGCCCGGTAGTGGTTGACGAACCCCATCGTCTCCTTAGGCTCCCTTCCCGCCTCCAAGCTCGCGTGCAGCGCTGCCGGGTCCGAGGGGAGAACGACGCTGTGGGGGGGGATGGATCCCGGCAACTCCTCCTTGAGCGCCGCGTACACCGCCACCCCGGAGCAAGAGAGCCCCTTGCCGGTTTTTCCCTTGCCGGCGCCGAGCAAGGCCTCCAGCCGGCCGGCGTCGAGGGCGCCCACCACAGCGTCAGTCGGGTAAGTTTTTTCGGCCGTGAGGACTTCGCCGGCGGAGATCGAGCGCACCGGCTCGCCGGTCCTTACCTTGACCCCGGCCCGCCTAGCGAGCCTTTCCAGGGCGAGGACCATCTCGTATACGCCGCCCTCCGGCGCCAAGACCCCGTCGTGGGCCATCACGGCGGGCATGCTCGCGTAGAGGGCGGGCGTGCGGGTCGGCGAGACCCCGGCGTTGAGGGTGTGGATGGCTATGACCTCGCGCAGCCCCTCGGGTAGCCACGGGAGGCTGTCGAGGTAGGAGCGGGTAGTTAGCCTGGCCCCGTAGGCCCGCAGGAGCCCGCCAAGCGCCGGGAGCGTCCGGCGGTCGAGGGGGTCCGCCGTGAGCAGTTGCGTCACCTGCGGCCCCAACCCGCCGTGTATCCGGGCGAACCGGTCCCAGGCCACCCGCCAAGGGTGTCCCTCCTCGACCGGCAGCCAGACCGCCTCGCCACGGTAGTGGTAACGCCCAACCTCCGGCATCCGCCCGAGCTTTAGTGACGCGACCTCCGCGGCCTCGCCGGGGCTACCGGAGGCGTCCCAGCGGCGCAGCAGCTCCTCCCAGACGCCGGGGAAGGTGACGAGGGAGGGGCCTGTGTCCATCCGGCGGCCGTCGAGCGCGACGCGCCGGCTCTTGCCCCCGAGCCAATCGTTCGCCTCCAAAAGCGTCACTGCATGCCCGGCGCGGCCGAGCAGGGCCGCCGCCGCCAGCCCCCCAATGCCGCCGCCGACTACCACGACCCGGCTCAGGGGTAGGCCCCCAAGGACAGGGCGCCCACGATTTGCACGCCGGCCACGGTTCCGGCGACATAGGGGAAGGCTATGGACAGGGGGTAGAGCCGATGCCCCGTCTGGGGGGTGGGGCTGCTGAGCAGGGCGTATAGCAGGTAGCCGGCGATGGCGGCGTTTACGAGGGCCACGGGCGCGTTCACGAGGGCGAAGCACGCGGTCGCGAGCGTCCACAGGGAGCCGCTCCACAAAACGACGCCCGAGGGACCTAGCCTGACGGCCGTGGTCAGGATGCCCGCCGCACGGTCCTCGTCCACGTCCTGCACGGCGTCGAAGGTGTGCTTGGCCGCGCTCCACGCCATGAGACCCACGGCGGCGGGCCATAGGGGCGTCTCGCCGAGTGCCAGCGGCACAAAGACCAGCGGGAAGGCGTAGGCGGCGTTGCTCAGGGAGTCCAGGTAGGGGCGGGCCTTGAAACGAGCCGGTGGGACTGAGTAGCCGACGAAGATCAGGGCGTAGAGTACCATCCACAGCGTCGCCCCGGCCGGCAAAGCCGGAACGAAGTACAACAGAAACGGGAGGTTCAGCAGCACGACCCCGCGGGCTATGAGGGACGACTCTTCGGGGGCGATACGGGCGCCTTCGAGCGTGCCCTTGCGGGGGTTCTTGGCGTCCGTTTCCTGATCGAAGACATCGTTGACGCCGTAGATCAGGAGGTTGAAAGGCAGCGTGAGCCAGAGCAGTACCGGCAGCGCCTCCCAGCGCCACAGGCTGCCGGCGAGCCACATTCCGACCGTCGCGGGTCCGACGGTGTTGATCCAGAGCACCGGCCGCGATATGTGGATGAGGCGCCTGATCACGCTCCAAATATACCAGCGCCGACCCCCCGCACCCTTTAAGATACGCGCGTGTTTTCACACGTCTTCCGCTCCACGCCGCGCCCCGTGCTCCTCGCCTCGGCCGCCGCCTTCATCGCCGCCTTCTTCGCTACCCGTTTTCCTGACGTGCCGGGCGCGGGCGTTGGCTCCTACGTCTCCTCGTTCCTGATCGCCCTTCCGTCCTTCGTCGCCCTCTTCGCCTACCTCGGCGTCCGAAGGGCCGTCCTCTCCATCCTTGCCGTCTCCGCCTTCGCCTACGCCATCGAGTCCGTCGGCGTGACGACTGGGTTCCCCTACGGGGCTTTCTACTACGACGATGCCCTCGGCCCGAAGTTCCTAGGACTGGTGCCGTACCTGCTGCCCGTCACCTACGTCCCGCTCGTGATAGGGGCATTCGCCGCCGCGTGGGCGCCGGGACGTCTGGCCCCGGGCGTCCTCCTCTCCGCCCTCTTGCTGGTCCTGATGGACGCGGTGCTCGACCCTGGCGCCACCGCGCTCGGGTTCTGGATCTGGCCGGGGGGCGGCCCCTACTACGGTGTCCCCCTCAGCAACTTCGCCGGGTGGCTGCTCTCCAGCGCCGTTTCCGCCACGTTGCTCCTGTCCGTTGGCCGCCCCCAGGGCCCGCCACCGCCGGGCGCCCTCGACAGCGCCGTTTTCGCCTCCGCCTTCTGGACCGGCGTCGCTCTCTTCTTCGGGCTTGCCCTCCCGATCCTGCTAGGTCTCCTCCTCTTCGCCTTCCTCCTGCAACGCCGCGCGCGCCTTCGAACCGGCCTTAAGTAGCAAAAAGCATAAAAATAGCGGTCCTATGCGGAATTGGCCTGCATATGGCGTTTCTGTAACATTTATTTATTTTCGTTAACTCTGGTCTTTCATTTGTGAATCCGTTGTGCTTACATGCTGCTCGTAAGGCAGGCGCAGAAGGAGCGAAGATGATCCAGCAGCAGCAGGTGATCGAGGAGATCGGCGTCCGCAGGGAGGAGCCGGCTTACAGGAACGGCTGGGAGGATGGCCGCTTCGGGCCGGCGCGGTTGTTCGTGGAGAACCCGAGCCTCGCCGGATGGGCGGCCCACCACGAGAGGCTGGCGTACTACCGGGGACACCGCGACGGGCGGCGGGTCCGCGCGATGCTGTCCCACAGGGATCCTGCCTGATACCGGTCCCACGACTTCCATCCGTGGTGCTCCCGTAGCGCCCCGCCGCGCCCGGCGCACGGATCACCGGCTTTTCTATAGGACATCTCCGCCCACGCCGGCCACGCAGGTGGCCGGCGTTTTTGTGCGCCCGCGTGCTCGAACCTGCCTGAAACCGTAAGCGCCGAGCTCTTCGGCATCGTCGGCGTATGCGTCCTCCTGCGCGTAGAAGAGCTGCCAGGCGGTAGCGGCGGTTCGCAGTTGGGCCTAGGCGGCGGCCGTATTCACCCGAGTGCGTGGAAGGGGGCTTTCCGACGTTCGGCGGTTCCGGACTCTCCGAAGTAGTCCGTCTAGAGACGCTTGTAGAGATCCTCGTAGACCTTTGCCCCCTCCCGTACGACCGGAGGGCTGAGGGCGGTGGAGCGGCTCGCCGGCCGACTAAAGTCGGCCCGAACGGACGATGCCGACCAGAAGTAGCAGGCCAAGGACGGCGGCGAAAACGAAGCCGACGAGGCCGAAGACGCTGACGCCGAGCAGCTGCAGGCCGCCCTCGACGAAGATGCCGAGCATCGAGGACCCGATGATGAGGGCGGCGATCAGGAGGGCGAAGACCAGGCGGTTGGCGAGGACGTCTACGCGCCCGATCAGGTCGTCCAATCCCGCGTGGCGGAAGCGGACCTCGACCTCGCCGTCCTTGAGCTCGTCCAGAAGCGCGTGGATCTGGCGCGGGTAGTCCGCGAAGGCGTCCGGCTGGGTGAGCCTGCGCGCCGTCCGGGCGGCCACGTAGGCCGGATCCCTGTAACGCGAGACGAGGCCGTCCGCCGCCTCCGCCGCGGCCCGCGTCTCTTTGCCCGAGAGGCCCTCGGCCGCTACCACCGAGTGGGCCATTTGGGCCACCTCGGTGTGCAGCCTCGCGCCGCCGCGGCGGAGGGCCTCCAGGCCGCGGGTCCGGATCACCGCCAGCGGGTGCTCCTCCCACAACGGTCCGCCCAGGGAACCTAGCGTCTCCCGCAACTCGCGCCGGAGCGCGGCGTCGTCGCGGGGGACCGACCCCCCGGCGAGCGGCAGGGCGCGCGCGACCCCGTCCACGTCACCGCGGCGAACGGCCGCCAGCACCTCGGCCACCCCGCGCAGCCTCTCCGAGTCCAGGGCGGAGACCTCCGTCGGGTCCGAGAGCCAGATCTCTCCCGTGAGGCCGTCCACGGCGAAGCGTCCGGGCGAAGCGTCCGCGAGAAAGATGCCCTCAGAGACCGCGAGCCGCACCAGCGCCCCGGCTATCTTCCTGTACTGGTCCCTGTTCGGAACGGTGGGGTCGGCCGGCGCCTCGAAGGTGGCGCAGCGGCCCGTTGAGTAGTTCCGGTAGGTTTGCGGCACGCGCAGGGGGAAGCCTTCCATCCCGCGCAGGCGGTGCGAGATCCTGGCGGCGAAGTACATGTCCCGGTGGTGGTTGACGTACGCGGTGAACTCCGCCACGGAGAGGGCCGGGTCCAGGGGGAGGCTGTTGCCAATCCTGCGCCGCGTCACGTCCGCCACCGGGCGCATCGCCAGGAGGTCCCGCCTTATGCCTGGGCGGTCAAGGACCACGAGTGCCGGCCTCTCCCCGGGCAGCACCGCCCGGTGCGCTTGGGTGAAGGGCCCGACCCGCGCCGGAGCCTCCTCGAAGCGGACGAAAAGGCGTTCCACTGTGTTCCCGAGCTCCCGCTCCAGAATCACCCGCACCTCCGCGAAAGGGACCGGGTTTGTCGAGACCGCAGCGCGGCCGAGTTCGGCGGCGATGTCGGGGGGAAGAAGGTCCCCGCGGGCGGAGAGAAAACGCCCCAACGCGGCGAACGTAGGGCCGAGTTCTTCCAGGGAGAGGCGCAGTCGGGGGCCGATGCGGCCGGTGTCGGTTCTGTTGCGGCGCTGGGAGAGGCGGCCCCTGAACACGAAACCGAAGCCGTAGCGCGCCCCAACCCGCGCGATCCTGGCCGCCCTGCGGGCCGGGCTCTCCGGCGGACCGCCCGTGACCTTTCCCATCACGCAAGCTTATCAGCCCGCGGGCTCTAAAGCCCGACGAGGGCGGGTAAATGCCCGGTGGCGACGCTCGCGCGCCGGGGCCCACACCCGGCGGAGCTCGCAGGCGCCGCCGGGGCGGCGTAAACTCTGCCGGCGTCCGGCTCGCCGGAGGTTGACGTATAGTTGCGCGGCGTCTGTGGGGCGTGTACGGACCATCAAGAGGGGAGCGGTTTTATTGGGCGAGAGGAGTACGCGGCGGGAGTTTCTCGGGATGGCGGCCGCGGGCGTGGCGTGCATCGCGCTCGCCGGGGTGGCGGGTTGCCAACTAACGGGGGGACGCACGCGGGCGGGTGCCTCCGCCTCTCTCGCGCCCCGGCCCCGAGGGGCGTGGACCTTCCGCTCGCGCCCCGACCTGCGCCCTCCCGCCGTCCACGTGGTCAAGAGCGGGCACGGGCTCTACCCGGGGTACATCTTTCTCGCCCCCAAAAAGGACCCCGACGAGGAGGGACCGGGCCAGGACGGGCCGATGATTCTAGACAACAACGGCGACCCGGTGTGGTTCCGCCCTGCCCCGCCCGGCGAACGGGACGTTATGAACTTCCGGGCGCAGACCTACCGGGGGAGACCCGTCCTCACCTGGTGGGGGGGCGTCCATGAAGGCTTCGGGGAGGGGGAATACGTCATCTTCGACGACTCCTACCGGGAGGTGAAGCGGTTCCGGGCGGGCAACGGCTACGAAGGCGACCACCACGAGTTCCTCATCACAACTCGCGACACCGCCCTCGTCTCGATCTACGCCGAGACCCCCTGGGACCTCTCCCCGTACGGCGGCCCGAGAGACGGCCTCGTGCTGGACGGCATAGCCCAGGAGATAGAGATCGAAACCGGCGAGGTCCTCTTCGAGTGGCACAGCCTCGACCACGTCGGCCTAGGGGAGTCCTACTACGAACCGAAGCCCG
>CADCUZ010000037.1 GCA_902806015.1 uncultured Rubrobacteraceae bacterium | reverse complement strand
AGCCTCCGAAGGTGAGGGCGTAGTCGCTAACCACCCATTGCAGGTTGGCCTCCGAGAAGCCCAGATCCTCCTGGATCGAGGGCAGGGCCACGTTGACGATCGAGACGTCGAGCACCACCATGAACTGCGCCACGCAAAGCAGGGCGAGGGCGAGCCACCGGCGGGGTGCTGTCCGCGACGCGCTCATCCGGTTCAACCCTCAGGCGAAGGCCGGGGCGAACTCGCGCGCGTGATCTTCGAACGAGCGGGGCTCAACCCTCCCCACGGTGCGTACGGCGGTGTCTATGACGTCATTCTCGAGTTCGCCCTGGTTCTCGGCGGTTCCCATCAGCAAGAACAACTGGTCCACGCCCTCAAGCGCCGCGTCCAGCGTCTCCCCCGTGGACGAGAGCTGCTCGACTACCTGGCTCCCCACGTTGCCGGTTGCCCCGGTCACCAAGATCATGTTCTTCTCCTTGAATCACATTATGAGAAACTCACGGCGGCTACGCGCGACGGTCCTGCGGCATCACCCAACCTTCCCGGCGAAGGCCGAGGCATGTTCTTCGGCGAAGGCGGCGAAGGTCCGCCCCGGAGCGCCGGTCACCTCGGGTACGGTATTGGTGACGAAGTCCGTGGCTCCGTCGCGCACCAGCCCGTAGAACGCGACCAGGAAGTCCGCGAAGGGCGCAGGCAACCCTCTCTCCACCATCAGCTCGTCCGCCGTATCCGGTGGGACGTCCTCGTAGCGGATTCGTCGACCCGTGGCGGCCGAGAGCTTCTCGGCCACCTCCGCCATCGAGAGCGGTTCGGGGCCCGTGATCGGGTAGGCCTTACCCTCGTGCCCGTCCTCGGTAAGGGCGCGGAAGGCCACGGCGGAGATATCCCGGGTGTCCACCCACGCGACGCGTCCTTCTCCCGCCGGGAGGCGGAACACGCCCTCCGCGTCGATCAGGGCTGGCAGGTAGCCGGCAAGCGTCTGCATGAAGGCCGTCGGCCTGAGGTGCGTGAAGCCCAGGCCGGAGCTCTCCAGCGTCTCCTCTATCCGGCGGTGGAACGGGGGAGGATCGAGGCCGACGCCGAGTGCGGACTGCTTCACCACCCTCCCGACGCCCGCCCGAACCGCCGCCCCTAAGGCGTCGGTCTCCAGCTCCGAGTTCCCCGAGAGCAGGAACATCCGATCGGCTCCCCCGAGCGCCGCGTCGAGCGTCGTGGACTCGGCGAAGTCCCCCCTCGCCAGGTCCACGTCGGCTCCCAAGACGGCGCGGGCGCGCTCGGGGTCGCGCACGAATGCGCGGAAGGGGACGCCCGCGTCGGAGAGCAGCTCGACCATGGGCTTCCCGACGTTGCCGGTAGCGCCGGTGACCAGTATCACTCGGGACCCCTTCCGGATGCTTTGAGGCTCCCCCCGCGGCCTCGAAGCTCTCGCGGGACTCGATCCTCCCCATCCACGAGGCCACGTTCGGGTAGTCGGAGAGGGAGACCTTGCCGCTCTCCTCGAGCTCGCGCAGGCGCACGAAGTTGCCCGCGTGGGCGACGTCGGCCAGGGAGAAGCCGTCCGCGAGATACTCCTTGGCCTCGAGGCCCTCATCGAGCCCCGAGAGCGTAGCCTTCAGCTTCTCCAGAGCCTCCGAGATCCGCTCTTCCGAGAAGCCCCGTTCGCGTCCCATGCTCGAGACTGAAACCTGCGGGTAGAAGTCGTCGTCGGCGTTGGCCATCCAGATCCTCGCCCGCGCCTTCGGACCTTCGGGCATAAGCATCGGCTCCTCGTATACCTCGCCGAGGTATTGGTTGACGACGTTGGACTCGTAGAGGGAGTCCCCGTCCACGACGACCACGGGGACCTTGCCGGTGGGGCTCGCCTCGAGGAATTCCTCGCTCTTGTTGCGGAAGTCCACCTCGCTGGCCTCGAAGTCGATGCCCTTCTCGTGCAGGACTATCCTGGTGCGCCGGGCGAAGGGGCAACCCTTTGCGCTGTAGAGTTTGATGTTCACAATCGGTCTCTTCTCGTGTGTGATCGTCTGCACGTCCGGCGCCGGTACGGCGACCCTACTCCCAGTCGGCCTTGGCCGCGAGCGTCGTGAGCAGACCGACGACGATGACCGCGGCGATCATGTGCATCAGCAAGAGCGCCCCGACCATCACTGCGGGCGCACCGGGAATGGTGAACGGCCCGACGAATGACAGCACGAGCGCGAGCGCCGAAACCAACCGGAAGACAGGCACCGGGCGCCGGACGAACCGGCCGATGAGGGCGTAGACGAGCGTACCGGCCACGGCTCCCGCCACGCTCATGGCGACGACCATCGGGAGCGTGATCGGACCCTGCCCGTTCGCGTCGACGTCCTGCGGCATGGCTCCGAGCGACGAGGCGACGAGATACACGACGACGTTCGCCACGGCGGCCAGGACGAGGGCCAGCGCCCCCGCCGGAACGAGCCGGCCCCAGACGACGTGTCGGTTACGGACGGTGTTAGTAGATGTGGCTTGCATGGCCCTCCTTCTTTCCCTTCGTTACTCCGACCGCTCGGCCCCGATGGGCCTCAAGAGGCCCTGCTGCCCGCGGCGAACATCTCCATGACTTAGCGCATCCCCTGCCCGTAGGCGCCCGCGTGCTCGGCGGCCACCTTCTGGACTTCCATGGCGGTCTCCTGGCGGGCCCAGTCGCGCTGGAGCTCGAGCATGACCCGCAGCCAGGTCACCGGGGCGGCGCCGGCCTGCACCATGTGCTGCACCGCAGCCTCGTGGGCCTCCTCGCTCGTGCCGCCGCAGGCGTCTACGACCACGTAGGCTTCGTAGCCAGCCTCCAGCGCAGAGAGCGCCGGCGTCGCCACGCACACCTCGGTCCACAGGCTCGCGAGGATCAGCTTTGGACGGCCGAACTCGGCTATCTTGACGACGACGTTGTCGTCCTCCCAGGGGTTCATGGTGGTGCGGTCGACCCAGCCGTCGGGAAAGACCTCCGTAAGCTGCCCGGGCATGGGCCCGCCGAAGGTCTTCTCGGTCACCGTGGTCACCAGCGTGGGCACGCCGAAGGCCTGGCCGCCTTGGCGAGCCCGACGGTGTTGTTTATCAGGAGCTGGCGGTCGGTGGACTGCACCCCGAAAAACTTCTGCGATTCGTAGTCGATCAGCATCAGCGCGCAGTTGTCCGGGGCGAGCAGGGCCCCGGCGGCGCCCGCCCGTACCAGCCTGGCCTCCCCTTCGTTCATCCTGACCTCCTCCTTTGCTATAATTTCTTGACTACTCAAATACTAGGGAGAGTATATTTGACTAATCAAGTATCTGTCAAGGGTCTGGAAAGGCTCACGCCGCTCGAAGGTGGGGCCTGGGGAGGCTTCTTGCGGGCGCACGGCGCGCTCGTGCGGCGGCTGGACGCCGAGTTGCGGGCCGAGCATGGGCTCACGCTGTCCTGTTACGAGGTCTTGCTGTTCCTCGGCTGGTCGCCGGGGCGGAGGATGCGGATGGGAGAGCTCGCCGGGAGGGTGCTCATCACCCTCAGCGGCGTCACCCGGCTGGTTGGTCGCCTGGAGCGCGAGGGGCTGGTACGGCGGGAGCGCAGCCCCGAGGACGGCCGAGGCCATTACGCGGTCCTTACCGAGGCCGGCCTTCTACGCCTTCGGGAGGCGCACCCCACGCATCTCTCCGGTGTTCGCCGGCTCTTCCTGCGGCACTTCGACGAGGGGGAACTCCAGACGCTGGCGAGGTTCTGGAATCGGGTCTCGCCCGGACTGGTTCGCGATGACACCTAGGGGCCTGCTGAGGCATTCGTGAGTTGGTTTCTAGAAACCGTCTGAAAAGGGGCTGAGAGACGACGGCCCGGTAGCATGTCGGGCATGGCGATAAGAGCATATCAGACCGACCTTTCCGACGCCGAGTGGTCCTACATCGGGCCTCATCTGCCTGCCCAAAAAACTACCGGACGCCCCAGGATCCACAGTCTCCGCGAGATCCTCGACGCCGTCTTCTACGTGCTCAAGAGCGGCTGCACTTGGCGGCTCTTGCCCCACGGCTTCCCGCCGTGGAAGACCGTCTACCACTACTTTCGAGCTTGGCGCATCGACGGCACCTGGGTGAGGCTGCACGAAGTCCTGCGCCGGAAGGCACGCGTTCGTCTTGAGAGGGATCCGCAGCCCAGCGCCGGAATCGTCGACTCCCAGACAAGCCTCCCGCTGCGCCTCGGGGATCTTGAGCCATTCCTTTATGTGAGTTGCGCGTGCAATCGTAAGCGGTATACTACCAGCGTATTTGAGTTGCATGTGCAATTCAAACAACGGTTTTTACGGGAAAGGAGAAGGATGATGACGCTCTCGGTCGAGGACCGGTTGGAGATCATGGGGGTGGTGGCCCGCTATAACTTGGCGGCCGACGAGAAGGACGTGGAGGCGACGCTAGAGCATTACGCCGAAGACGGGCAGATCGAGGGCTTTTACTCCACGGGCAAGGGGAAGGAGGCGATGAGGCGAGACCTGCCCGCGATCTTCGAGGGCGAGGGGACCCTCAAGCGCCACCTGGCGCCGAACCTCGTGATCGAAGGGGACGAAGGAGGCGCCCGGGTGCGCTACGTGCTGCTGGTGGTCGAGGGCGAGCAGCGGCCGATGGTCGGGGCCACCGCCCGCGTCACCGACGAGATGGCGAGGGTGAACGGCAGGTGGCTGATCTCCCGCCACCTCATCGACGTCGACCCGAGCATCCAAGCATACCAGGAGGGCTGATCCGAGGATGATCCTGCTCACCGGCGCGACCGGCAACGTAGGTTACCGCTAGTCTGGCTGCTAAGCGAGGCTGGCATCCCCTTCCGCGCCTTCGTGCGCGACCCCGGGAGGGCGCAAGCCGCCCTGGGCGCCAAACTCGGACCCGGCGTCGAGATCGTCCGCGGCGACCTCGCCGAGCCCGCGGCGCTCGGCCAGAGCCTCTTATATCGGCTCTACACCTAAGCAGCTGGGGTGAACGATTCATGAACTTTTGCAATCCATACGTGCCGGAGCTCGACGATCTCCTCGAGCGGTTGCAGTTGCGCTTGAGCGCACGCGCAACTGCCGCCAGGCGCGAGTGGTGGACGAAGTACCTCAAAGGCGCCGCCTCCTTCCGCCGTTGGAGTTGGGGGTTTCGGCGGCAAGAGGGGGAGAGCGCTTCCCACAGCTCCTCGCTCACCGGGTGCTCCGTCACGGAGATACCGTTGGCCGCGCCCGGACTGCGGCGACCCGCGGCCCGAAGGAGGGCACGCGTCACCGACCCCGACGCTCGCGGAACCAGGCGACGGTGCGCGCCACGGCCTCCCCGTGCGGGGTGGGCTCGAAGGGACCGAACGTCCCCAAGAACTTTGAGGCTTCCGAGACGAACGGGCGCTCGAACTGGTACATCGTCTCCCTCACCTCCCGGACGAACGGGACGAAGACGCCTCCGAGGCGGACCGCGGTCTTGGAAACCACGCCGATCCTCGCCGGCCCGCCCGCCTCCGCGAAGACCATCCCTAAAAAGCGGCGGCCCGTAATGGGCTCGGCGGCGGGCAGGTGCCAGGCCTCCCCGTCGGCCTCCTCGCGCTCGCCGAGGGTGACGAGGGCGCGGGCCAGGTCCGGGAGGTAGTTGAGGGTGTGGGGCCGGTCCAGCGAACCGAGCCAGCGGGCCGTCTTGCCCTCGACGGCGGCCCCGAAGACCCGATCGCCGGCGACGGTGTCGGTGCCGCGGGGGCCGTAGTAGTCCGAGGAGCGGCCCATCGTCGTGCGAACCCTGCCCGAGCGGTGGGCCTCGAGCAGCCGCCCCTCCATGAGGATGCGGGTCTTGCCCTTCTTGCCGGCGGCGTTCCGCGGGGCGCCCTCGGTCATGGGTTGCGGGCCCGCGGGGCCGTACATGTAGAGGTTGTCGGCGAAGACGACCTTCGCCCCCGCGGTCGCCGCCCCCGCGATCACGTTGTCCGTCATGGGAGGGAACTCCCGGGGCCACCTCGTGTATGGAGGCTGAGCGGCGTGGTAGACCACCGAAGCCCCCGCGACCGCGGCGCGGGCGCCCTCGGGTGTGGACGCGTCGCCCGCCCGCCGTTCGACCCCCTCGGGCACGTCCGCGTCGCCGCGTCGGTTGACGGCCCGGACTCGGTAGCCGCGCCGGACCAGCTCGCGCACCACGGCGCTGCCGATGCCGCCGCTCGCGCCGAGGACCGCGTGCAACTCGCTACCGTTCATCTTCGCTCCTTTCCGGTCGGTCGTCGCTGTACTCGGGGTAGCTATTCCCGTAGCCCAACAGGCGTCCCAGGAGCACCAGCGGCCCGAAGAGCGCCCTCTGCACGGGGATTGGGGGCTTTGCCAGGTAGTTCCCGTACCCCAGCACGAGCAGGGCGCTCTGCAACGGGTTAGGCGGCCTCTTTTCCCCCTCCACCGGGAACCTGCCGTCGCGCTGGAGCCCGAAGACCGTCTCGGAGAAGGCCTCGTGCTCGAGGGCGGGCCGGAGCTCCACGACGTGGTGCAACTCTTCCTCGCCCGCGTTCCAGAACGTGTGCGGCGTGCCGGGCGGGACCACGACCTCCTCGCCCGCTTTGAGGACGCGCTCCCGCCCGGCGGCCCGGACGCCCATCCTGCCCGAGAGGACCACGAAACGCTCCTCCTGCCTCGGGTGCACGTGCTCGGGGACCTCGGGGGTGCCGCCCCTCACGAACTGCTCGAAGCGCAGCAGCTCCCCGTTCGTGTCGGCCGCCGTCCGCTCGAAGACGAGCCTCGTGGTCGGGCTCTCGATGACCTTGCCGGCGTACGCCACGACCGTCACCTCCTCACGCCGCCCGCTGCGGGGACCGCCGGTCGGACCGGCGGGCGCGCAGCAGGACGACGGCGAGGGCGAGCATCCAGAGCTGCAGCGCCGTGACGCTCAAGGTCAAGACCGGGCCGAGGTCGAGGCCGAAGGCCTCCAAGACGCCCGCCAGCAGGAGCGCGGCCACGGCCACGCCCGCGTAGCCGATCCAGGCCGGGAACCGCCCCGAGCGCACGAGCGCGACCGAGACCAGCCCGAAGAAGAGGCCGCCGAAGAGCCCCACCCCGAGGACCTCGCCGACCCCGCCGGCGTAGGCGTTGAAGGCATCGTAGGTGACGGAGATGGTCCCGCGCGTCGCCTCGCTCGCCCCCGGGTCCAGGTAGGCATCGGCCAGGGCCGGCATGAGGACGAACCACCGCGCGATCCCTAAAGACCGCGCCAGCGCGGAGGCCACGCCGAACCCGACGGCCGCCGTCAGCAGCGGCGACGCCGACCCCTCGCGGTCGGCGAGCACGCGGTAGAGCAGCATCCCGAGCGGGAGGACGAGCACGGAGTAGAGCATGTAGGCGCCGTAGCCCAAGAGGACCGCGCCGCGCTGCTCGTTGATGAGGGGCAGGTTTACGCTCGCGGGCTCGTCCAGGCTCGCCGGCCAGTTTATCGCCGCGCCCAGCACCATGAGGGCCGCCGTCAGGAGCGAGAACTCCAGGACGAGCACCAGGGCCGTGACACCGTAGTACCTTCCGCCGTCCGTCGGGCTCGCCTCCATCGCGGGTTCCCCTTTCCTTTCGTCCTTCGCGTTAATTTCCGTCAAGGCCGTCATCGCTCCCTTCTCCTCTCGCGTCCGCTTTTCCGATGTCTTCGAGGGAGGATGGACCCTCACGCAGCGTGAGAGTCAAGGAGAAAAAGCGAAACATTTCGAACGTTTTCGGCGCCCCCACTGGGCGCACGAACGGGCGCGGGCGGAGGAGGAGATCGGACGGCTCGAGCGCGCTCGACGGCGGTGGTGGCTTCTTGGCCGCTCGGGGCACGACGCACGGAGGATAGGCGGGAGCAAGGGCACGGATAAACGCGACGATGGCGGGATCGGGACCGAGGCGGACGCCGCCGCGAACCGCGATCGGTGGCTTCTTGGCCGCTCGAGCAGGCGCGGGCCCTCCCGCATCCTGGGCCTCTTCGGCGTGGGCGGCATCGCCGGCTTGCGGAACGTCCCGAGTATCGGCAGCGCCGGCTCGATCCCGAGCATCAGAAGTGCGGGCTTCGTCCCCTCCTTGGGTGGCGCCGGCTCAGTACCGGGCAGGAAGAAAAACGAAGAAGACGAGGGGGACGAGGGACAGGCAGGTCCTGGCGGCGCCTTCGGAGGTGTCCGGACGCCGGCTGCCCCGCGGTTCGGAAGGTCAGGCCGGTCCCCTCGCGACCGGGATCTGCATCTCGATCACAAGCGAGCCGGGACCGAAGTCCTCGTGGTCGAGTTCGCGGCCGAAATGGTGGACCTCGCGCATGGGGCCGGCCGAGGAGTGGCCGCTCTCCCCGACCCAGGCAAACAGCGCCGCCACGGCCCGCGGGATGTCCCAAAGGTCCCCCTCGAGCACCGCGCTCGCCATCGCGGGGGTCGCGGGCAGCACGCGGACGCCTACCCCGTCGTCGTCGTGGGCGTCGCCCGGCGATGTCGACCCGCAGTCAACCGGCACGGCCGCCTCCATGTCGACGTCCTCCTCGACGTACCCGTCGTTGTGGTAGACGGCCATCTCGGGTCCCGAAGGCCGTACGCCGTTGCGCCCCAGCCAACCGTATACCTTCTCGTAGAGCTCGCAGCGGCGGGCCGGCATCTCCGCGACCGTGGGGACCATCGCCCGCGCCGAGGCGACCGTTAGCGGGGCGGTTTTCTTCAGCGTCACCTCGTAGGGAGGGGGCTCGCCCTCGTGCTCGATCTGCCGCAGGCGTGCCTCCACCCGCGCCAGGCGCGCGCGTCCCTCCGTGAGTTGGCGCTCTATCTCGGCCTGCTTCAGCGTCAGCATCCCGCGCAACCGCTCCGCGGGGACGTCCCCCTCCACGAGGTGCCCTATCTGGTCGAGTGAGAAGCCCAGATCCTTGAGCGCCAGGATGCGGTTCAGGTGCGGTAGCTGATCCACCGAGTAGAAGCGGTAGCCGCTCCCGTCGTCGATCTCGGCCGGCTTCAACAGCCCGCGCTGGTCGTAGTGGTGGAGCGTGCGCACCGACACTTGGCCGAGCCGCGAGAAGTCCCCGATCTTGAGCAAGAAGCGCGGCCTCCTCCCGCGGACGACGATCGCGCGACTCGGCCATTCTCACATGACCGTCGCGCCCCCGCCACCCGGATGTCCGAATAGCGGGGGAAGGGGCGAGGAAAGCCACGACACATCCTCCCGCGGGGGTATTGAAACGGGCTCTAAAGAGACGGCGTGCGAACGGACGGGGTGAGATCCTGATAGCCGGCCGCCGGGGTACGGCGGGCGACCAAGCCCGCGCGTCCGACGGTGAGCGTTCATCTTCCCACCACTCGTCCGCGGGCACGTACTGCGAAAAGAGCACGGTGTTGAGGTACGCCCTTTGGCCTCCTTCCCGCCGGAGGCAGCGGCGGTCGGGCCAAAGCTGCGGTCTTCGACGGTCTCCGACGCCGGCTCTTCAGAGGCGCGGGTCGAAGACGGTGTCGTCCCCTCGCTACCGCCCCGATTGCGGACGCCTCGACGCTGCCGGATCACTCCCAGCGCTGCGTGGCGATCCACCCGGCGAGCGTCGTGGTCCCGGTCACGTGCCGCGTTCCGGGCCCGGGCGCGTCGGGCGGGGGCACGCCGGCGCCGGCGCCGTAGAGCCTGCCTAGCGACCGCCGTGGGTCTCGTCGGGGCCCGCGGGGAAGGCGAGGATGCCCTCGTTCACGCGCCCGAGCGCCGCCTTGGAGGGGATTGACGGCAACCTTCGAGGCGCTCGGCCAGGGCGAGGTCCGGGAGGATCTCCCTCGCGCCGGGAGGACCGCCCCAGCGGGGAAGAACGCGTCCTCCTCGGAGGCGAACACCGCTACCGGTCCCCCGAAGCCCCGAAGCTCTTCCTCGGTCGCCAACCGCGGGAGCCCGGCGTCCAGCCGGAGGTGCCTGTAGACGACCCCGAGCTGCCGGACGGCGGGGGCGAAGGCGGGGTCTTTGGGCTCCGTGAGGAGGGGCCTGGCGGCGCGCAACAGGCGCCCCTCCGTGGACCGGAGGCGGTAGAAGAGCATAGGGGCGGCGCCTCGACGAGCATGCGCGAAACGGGGCCCGCGGCTAAGCCGGCGGGGGAGACGAGCGCCGCCCTGGAGACGCGCTCGGGGGCGAGGCCCATGGTCCTTATGGCGAGGCCCGCCCCGTAGGAGAGGCCGACGAGGGGGACGGGTTCGCGAAGGCCTAGGCCGTCGAGGACGTCCTCCACCCAGAAGGCGTGGCCGTCCCCCTTCGGCGGGGGCCGGACCTGTGCGCTCCTGCTCGGCTGGCCGACGATGTCGGGCGCGTAGAGGCGGCGGCGACGCGCCAGCGGCAGGAACCATACGAGGCAGGTGGGGTTCAGGAAGTTGCCGCCCGGGAGGAACACCACGGGTGGGGCGTCCTCGGGGCCGAGGGCGAGGACGTGGGGGTCGCCGAGGCGCGTGCAGACGGTCAGGCTTTCGTAGCCGAGGCCCAGTCCGACGAGCGCCTCGTCGTAGAGCGTGCGGATCTCGGCCTCGCCCTCGGGCGTCTTGTAGATGGAATCTGCCGTAGAGCACCTCCCACGAGGGAAGCCGACACGTACCGTTAGTGTCGCAGGCCCCCTCGACCGCGCCCATCTTCGGCGAAGGGAACCACCGGCGGTGCCCTTCGCCACTCGGGTCCCGCTTTTCCCGACAGCTCAGGTCCCGCTATGCGTCGCGCACTTTGCGTCCAGGTTTGACGCGAGACAACCTTATTCACCCGAGGAGTGCGTGGAAGGGTAATTCTCCGAAGTTCGCTCGGGCTGTCTACAAGGTGCGCCAAGCCTGACCACTGTAATGATGCCCTTAGGGCTGGCGATGCATCCTGCCGCGCAACAGACCCACCAGGATGTAAACGATAAGGTATCCCGCGGCGGCACTGAGGGCCACGGCATAGAAGCCCGCGTTAGGAAGAAGTGCCCGCGCCGGGTACTCCACGAGTTCTCCGAGGCTGTAGACGGCAGCGACAGCCTCATGAGTAGTGGGACCGTAGTCCAAGCGGAATAACACGATGTGAGCTAGGATGAGCACTACGATCAGGGCCAACACTGCTCGCAGCAGCGACACCTTCGGTTCCTTTCTTTGAACAGCTACTATCCCTTACGTATAACGTACGCACGGTGGCCTTCAAAGTTTTTCGGTACTCGCTTTTTCGGCTTTGGCCAAGAGGTAGCCAAGCGCGTACGCACCGAGCGCGAGCGCATAGAGGTCCCGACCCACCACGAAGTTGTCTATACGGAGGACAACCTCCAGGGCAAGCAACGTCAAGAAGGCCACCCAGATTTCGGGGTTCATCCTCTCACGGCCTGCCACTGCGCTGCGCTTATGGCGCCCTTTATGCCCACAAAGACGCCCGAAGAACCGCAAGCAGAACCTTATTCACCCGAGTGCGTGGAAGACGAATTATCGGAACTTCGCGCTGAGGGGGTTCTCGGAAGTTCACGATCGGGGAGCAGAGCACGAACCCGGCCCCCGTGAGCAGAGCTACCCGTTTCCAAGGCGTCTTATGGCGTCGACGACATCGTCCCGAGCGGCGAACTTGTCCATTGTTCCAGCCGCTCCCGCTTCCCTTGCCCTGGCGAGGTTCGCCGCGTCGAGACCGCCGCTCAGAACCAGCACTGCACAGCCCGGACAGATCTCGCGCAGCTCGGCGATCAGGTCCGATCCGACGCCATCGGGGAGGTCCATGTCTAGGACCGCCACGTCGCACCCCACCGACGCGGCGTGTCGGCGGGCTTCCTCCAGAGAACCCGCCTGAGCGACCACCTCGAGGTCCGGATCCCGGCCCACCCAGGCGGCCACGAGGCGCCGGAAGTCGGCGTGGTCGTCCACCAACATTACCCCAACCATTGTAGATTTAGAAGCGATGCTCGTTTCCTTCACCGCCTTTTGTGCCCGGGATTTACTGCCCGGCGTTCCTTCCAGCAGCAGTGTGCTACGAGGGCGGCAATCTGCCATGACACGCATTGATACTTCTGCTGGTCTAAGTTGATCAAGTTCTCAGGATAGGCGGCTCTACGAGGCTTATTCACTCGAGTTCGTGGAAGGGCAATTCCGCGAACTTCGCCTTGAGGGGGTTCTAAGAAGTTCGGCCTCGCCAAGAAAGGTCCAAATCTAGCTCATTTGCGTGAAGCGTGTCCTTCGCGCGGGGTTTACCCTGCGTTCGTTACGCGGCTAGCCGGCTAGCCGCGTGAAGGAGCAGGACAGCTACCTGCCCTCCTTTCTAGACCGGGGTTAGCTACCTCCTACCACCCTTTGCCTGTTCCTGGGCGGGAGGAAGAAGACGCATCCATGTTAGCGAAACAAAAAAGCAAGGAAGCGGAACTAAACCCATCCGCGAGCGTGAGCAGTAGTACGTCCAGAAGGTTCATACGGCGGATCGGAAAGGCACTCCTGGGGTTGGTCGTCGCCCTCTTGGCCCTCGCCGTCGCCGGAGCAACCTACCAAGCTATCGCTACGGAGCGTGCCGAGCGTGCCTATCCTGCGCCCGGTGAGATGGTCGACGTGGGGGGCCACAGCTTGCACATAAACTGCGTGGGCCAGGGCAGCCCGACCGTGGTCTTGGATGCGGCAGCGGGGGGAATGTCGGCCCAATGGGTCAGGGTGCAGCGGGAGGTCTCCGGTACCACACGCGTGTGCGCCTACGACCGCGCGGGGATGGGCTGGAGCGAGGGCGGCCCCGAGCCGCAGGACGCCGACCGGGTCGCCGGCGAGCTCCACGCCCTGCTCGACGGAGCCGGCGTAGAGGGCCCTTACGTGCTGGCGGGCCACTCCTTGGGTGGCCTGTACGCGCAGGCGTACGCCGCCCGCTACCCCGGGGAGGTGGCCGGCGTGGCCCTGGTCGAGTCCTCCCACCCCGAGCAGTTCGAGCGGCTACCGGAAGTGCGTGAGAGCTACGAGCAGACCTGGCGGCTGTTCGCCGTGGCCCCCTGGCTGGCGCGCATCGGGGTGGTGCGCCTGTTCAACTTGAACCCGGCTCCCCCCCCCGAACTGCCGGAGCGGCAGCGCGCGCAGCTCGACGCGCTGTCCCCCTCGACGCGGCAGATAAGCGCCACCGCCGACGAGTTCAGCGCCACCCCCCTTGCACCAACATCCGACCAGGCCCGCGGCCTGAGGGGCCTCGGCGGCAAGCCGCTGTCGGTCGTGAGCGCCGGCACGCAGTCGTCCGCCTGGCTCGGGCTACAGGACGAGCTGGCCGCCCTCTCGTCCAACAGCAGGCACCGCGTGGTCGACGGGGCGACGCACGCGTCGGTCCTGTACGACCGGGAAGATGCGCAAATAACAAGCGCGGCCATCGTCGGGGTGGTGGAGGCCGCACGCGACGACCAGGCGCAAGCGCGGTAGATGTGGGCTAGAGAAAAGGAGGAACTCGCGAGGGCAACCCCCCGCTGATCGTCGGGCTGCTGATCAACGGCGCGGCCTACGCCGCGATCTTCGTGGTCGTCGCGCTGCTGGTCCGCTACTTCGCCAGCGCGGCCGTGTGGCGCGTGCTCGTCGTCGCCACCCTGTTCGTCGCCGCCGGGCTCTACGTCGTGTTCGCCCTCCGGGCGGGGAGGGCACAACCTGGATAGTGATCGAAGCCGGGGGGTCGCCGTCTTCGGCGGGATGGGGTTGGTCGGCCTGTTCGGCCGGATGTGGTGGATCGTGGCGGGGTGGGCGCTGCACCCGCTGTGGGATGTGGGGCTGCACTACCTCGGTCCAGGGAGGCCGTTCGCCCCTGAGACCTACACCTCGCGTGCCTGAGCTTCGATCTTCTGGCCGCCGCCTACGTCGCCATCGCCTATGGGGTCGGGCGTCTCAGAGGCCGCAGAAGCAGCCGCGGGAGGGTTGCCTGACGTCGGGCGTCGTACAGCCTGCCTGATAGAGCGATAAAGGCGAACTTCGGAGAAGTCCCTCAGCGCGAAGTTCCGAGAATCCGATACACGCACTTGGGTGGATAGAGTCCTGTGCTTGTGCCGAAGGCTTATGCACCGGAGTGCGTGGAAGGGGTGTTCTGCGAACTTCGCACCGAGTTTTGGTAAGTGGCATCATGCTTGGCATTGGGAAGGGCTAACCCGCCGAGATCGGGCGGGAGGAAGGAGAAAGTCGGTATGCCCCTCTACATGTCGCAGGTGAGCTACACCTCAGATGCCTGGGCGGCGATGACCCAGAATCCTGAGGACCGCAGTGAAGTGTTCGGCAAGTTGACGGAGGCCATGGGCGGCAGGCTGCTCTCCTGGTACTACACCTTCGGCGAGTACGACGTGCTGGTCATCTACGAGGCCCCCGACGAGGGCACCGCCGGGGCCATCGTCCTGGCCGCCACCTCCTCCGGTCACCTCAGTAGGGTCAAGACCACCGTGCTGCTAAGCGCCGAGCAGGGCGT
>CADCUZ010000036.1 GCA_902806015.1 uncultured Rubrobacteraceae bacterium | reverse complement strand
CGCGAGAGAGTCGAAGGCCTCGGCGGGGTGATCGAGGTAGAGAGCCGGCCCGGCGAGGGGACGAGCGTTACGGTTACGGTTCCGCTGGGGGGCGGTACTCCAGATCCTCGACGTCTATGACGCCCTCTCGTATGGCGTAGATGACGGCCTGGGTCCTGTCGAAGATGTGCAGCTTCCTGTAGATGTTCGAGGTGTGGTTGCGCACCGTCTTCTCCGAGATGCCAAGAGAACGAGCTATCTGCCTGTCGCTCATGCCGTGCGCCAGGGCCCTTATCACCTCGAGCTCCCTCTCGGTAAGCGGCGGAGGGGAGAGCTGCGGGCTTCCGGGCTTGGCGTCCTCGAAAGTGTTGAGCATCTTTTGGGCGAGGTCCGGGGCGATGATGGTGTTCCCCGCGTGGACCGTGCGGATGGCGCGCGAGAGGTCCTCGGGTTCGGAGTCCTTTAGCAGGTAGCCTTGCGCGCCGGCCTTTATGCCCTCGAAGACGTGCTCGTCCTCCTCGTGGCCGGTGAGGATTATCACCGCGGTCTGCGGCAGAAGGTTCTTGATCTCGCGGGTCGCGCTGATGCCGTCCATCTTCGGCATGGAGATGTCCATCAGGACCACGTCCGGTTCTTCCTTGCGGCACAGCGCGACGGCCTCCTCGCCGTCGTAGGCCACGCCCACCACCTCCACGCCGGGCAGCATGTCCACGAGGCCCGAGAGGCCCTTGGTGAAAAGCCGCTGGTCGTCCACGACCGCCACCCGCACGTTCCCTTCCTCGTCGTTGTTCAAGGACCTCGCACCCCTTTTTTGTTTAAGGCTCACCATAGCGTTTACTGTATTCGCTCCTGGCCGAACGTGCCGTCGGGAAAGCGGGTGGGGGTCGCAACAGCCCCGATACTCCAAAGGATCGCCCGTGCGAACGGCGTCTTCATCGGAAATTTCGATTACCGGCGCTGGGCAATATCACCTGGGGCATTCGTCCCGGTCGCCACGACGACCCGCCGTCCACGAGCTTCACTGGCCCGGAGGAAGACCCCGCGACGTATTATCTCCGCCGCCATATTGGGGGCGGAGCCCGAAATAGAGCTGGTCGGAGAGGCCACGGACGGCAAAGAGGCGGTAGCCCGGGCGCTAGAGCTGCGCCCGGACGTGATCCTGATGGGCCTCAACATTGCCTATGTGACCGGCATAGGGTCAACGCGCCGCATCCTCAAAGCGAGCCCGGACACCGCTATCCTGATGCTCACCATGTTCGAGGACGACGACCCGGTCCTCGCCGCCATGCGCGCCGGGGCTCCCGGCTACGTCCTCAAGGGCGCCGATTGGGCCCACACGCTGCGGGCGATCCAGGCCGTGAACAACGGGGAAGCCATCATTAGCCCCACTATCACGCGACGCTTGACGGGATAATTTGCCAGACCACATCTCGTCACAAGACTGGCTGGCCTTGGCTTCTCTATACCTCGTGAGCAAAGCGGCGTCTCACCGGTCCGACAGGCCCGGGATCTGCCCGTTGCGGAAGGCGTCAACGAACATCCGGTGGTCTTCGCGGGCGATCCCGGAGTAGCCCATACCGAAATCAACCATTTCCTTGACAAACTCGTCCTCGTTGCCGCCTATCGCCTCGATGATCTCGTCCTCTGTCTGGAAACCGACGATGGTCGGGTCGGAGTCCTTGTCCGCGACGCAGTGGATCTTGGCGGTCGCGCGACCGAGGTAGTCGAGCACGGGCGCCATCTGCCCGGGCTCGGTGAGGTCGGACCAGTCGAGGTCCTCGACGTAGGGCGAGAGCTCGGAGACGACGAAGCCGACCCCGTCTACCTCGGTGTAGCCGAGCCAGGGGTCGGCGTGGGCCTGCAGCGCCCGCTGCGAGACTGCCGTGCGGTGCCCGTGGTGCTTGAAGTAGCCCTTGATGCGCTCGTCGCGCACGATCCTGCTGGGCGCGGCGACGTTGCCCTGCTTCATCGAGAGCACCACATCGTTCTCCAGCGCCTGGGTTGGGCCCTCGACAAGGACGTTGTAGGCGGGGAGCCCAGCCGAGCCGATGCCGAAGCCCTTGCGGCCGACGATGTCCTTCACCTCGTAGGTCAGGCTCCGGAAGCGCTTGGCATCGGGGATCGTCTCCAGGTACGCCTCAAAGGCGGTCCGCACCCTGGCCCGTTCGGCGTCGTCGAGCTCGCGGACCCCGGCACCGCGCCGGAACCGCCGCTCGAAGTTCTCGTCGATGAGGGTCGTCCTGTCGAGCAGGGCGACGCGGGTGTTCAGCCGGGTCTCGAGCAGGATTTCCCTGACCTCGCCGTCGGTGGTCTCAAGCCGCAGCGAGTACTCGTGGTCGCGGTCGCTTTGGACGAAGTGGCGCACCTGCTCCACGTAGGCGCGGACGTAGGTCTCGATCAGCGCCGCGATGTCGGCGTCCGAGATGGCCTTCATCCACGCGAGCAGGGCAACGCTCGCGACCATCCGCTTGATGTCCCAGGTGAAGTGGCCGAGGTAGGCCTCGTCAAAGTCGTTGACGTCGAAGACAAACACCCCGTCGCCGTCCATGTAGGTGCCGAAGTTCTCGGCGTGCAGGTCACCCTGGATCCAGACTCGGCCCGTGCGCTCGTCCGCCCAGCGGTCCTCCTCCCGCTCCATGTCCGCGTAGAACAGGCACGCGCTGCCGCGGTAAAAGGCGAACGGCCCGGCGGCCATCTTCCGGAATTTTTGCCGGAACGCGCCGGGGTCGGCGACCATAAGGTCGGAGAAGGCGTCCACCAGCACGTCTACGATCTCTGTTTGACGCCCATCGGAGGACTCGCGCCGTTGTCCCAGGTTCGCATTTCTGGCCATCTGGCCCCTTTCACCGTCGGTCGCTAGCGGTTCTTCGCCAGCGCCGTCGACGTTGTCGCGGGCGGCGGGCCGGCGGGTCCAATCTTCCTCCGACCGATCACCACGCGCAACTGCTTCGGGAAAAAGACCAAAACATGGTATTCAAATAGGTTTCGATCCTGACCCGGTCCGAAGGGTGCGTGCCGTGGCCGCGCGGAGGAAGACCCAGGGTGACAGGTGGCCTGCTGACCTGTGGGGCTGGCGGATCTCGAAACGTGCCGGGTAAGATGCGCAACAATGAGAGGCCAGGCCTGCGAGCGCCGGGCGGTGGGAAAGCCGGCGGCCCGTGAGGAGACGTGCCGCGGCGATCTACGCTACGGGGGCGGTAAGGACGCCGGGTAGTTGACTTGGTAGGTGTCACCGGAGAACGATCGGCGTAGAGGGGAGAACGGTTGAGGGAATATCGCGTCCCGGCTGAGTCCGCCGAGACCCTCTCGTTTCCCGGCAGGCTCTACGAAGGCTACGTCTTCGATCTCGACGGCACCATCTACCTGGGCGACGACCTCTTACCCGGGGCGAAGCGCCTCATCGGGAAGCTGCGGGAGCTCGGAAAGAAGGTAGTTTTCCTCTCCAACAACCCCACCAAGAGCCCGGAGATGTACGCGGAGAAGCTCACCAGGCTCGGGCTCCCTACGCCGCGGGGCGAGATCGTCAACACCGTCGTCACCATGACGCGCTGGCTCCTACGGCACCACCCCGACGCCACCGTCTTCCCGATCTCGGAGGAGCCCCTCAAGCGTTCTCTTCGGGAGGCCGGGATTAGGATGTCGGAGAGGGCCGAGGAGATAGACATCGTGATAGCCAGCTACGACCGCGCGTTCGAGTACCGCAAGCTCCAGATCGCCTTCGACGCCATTTGGTTCCACAAGCGGGCCCGTCTCGTCACCACCAACCCGGACCGTTACTGCCCGTTGCCCGGTGGCCGCGGCGAGCCGGACGCGGCGGCGATCGTCGGCGCCATCGAGGCGTGCACCGGGGTCAAGTGCGAGGTGAACGTCGGCAAGCCGAACCCCATCATGCTCCAGACCGTCACGGACATGCTCGGGCTAGAGGCGTCCGAGTGTTTCGTGACCGGCGACCGGCTCTACACCGAGATCCGGATGGCGCTCGACGCCAGCATGCCCTCGGCGGTGGTCCTGACGGGCGATACGACCGTCGGTATGCTCCAAGCGGAGCCCGACGAGAACAAACCGGACTGCGTGCTCGACAGGATCGACCGCCTGATACCGGGCCGGATGTGGGAAGAGCTCGGCTGGACGCAAGACGAAATGTAGCCCCGACGGAGCCGGACCGAAATCGGCCGAGGAGGCCCTGCGGGTCTCCGAAGCCGCGCTGCGGGCGCTTCTCGCGGCGTGAGCGACTTCATACTGGTGCTCGACGCGGAGGGCCGTTACCTCAAGATCGCCCCGACGAACCCCTCCCGCCTGTAAGGGCCATCCGCCGAGGCCGGCAGGGTCCTCGTAACTTGAGGTTGGAACGCGACGACTTGGTGGACGCGGTCGCCGACGATGGGCGGGGGTTCGACCCGACGGGCCCGGCCGGAATAGGGCTCAGGAGCATGCGGGAGAGGGCCGCGGCCCTGGGCAGCGAGCTCAAGGTAGGGAGCAGACCGGCCGAGGGGCCAGGGTGCGGCTTCGGGCCCTATGTGACGTATGTCATAAGGAGGCTTAGAACCGGGAGCGGGTAAAATCGAGGGGATCGGCCAACGCGGCGGATAGATGGTCCGTCATGGATTAGAGGGGCCGAAGGGACCCTGGATTGCACGTCGGTAGGTCGTGATGGACGGGGCGTCGGTTGGACCCCGCTCATCGACTTTTTCCGGTTCTCACCCTTGTTCCCGGTTCGTCGGGACCGATTTCGTCCCCCGCAAGCGGGCTCGCAGCCCGGCCCCAGTGCCGGGGCCGCGGAAGGAGCATCAAGCAAGGCCGGGCATTGGAGCGGTGGGGCGGGCGAAAATACAGGGGATACTTCGGCGCAACAGGCCCGGACGAACGGTCGGACGGCGGACCTGTAAGATTTGGGGTGGGCACGAAGGTTCGCGCCGGGATGGAGGTGAACGGTGGTGGAAGAGCTCGCCGGAGGGAGGTGCACCCCCTGTCGGGGTGGCGAGCCGACTCCCGGCGGGCCGCAGACAGAAGAGCTACTGCGGGCGGTGCCCGACTGGCGGGTGGTGGAGCGCGTTTGGATCAAGCGCCCGGAGCGAGGGTTTCGGTTCGCGGACTCTGCTTCGGCGCTGAATTTCACGGACAGGGCCGGCGAGAGGGCCGAGGGGGCCGGCCACCACCCGACGCTCCTGAAGGAGTGGGGGAGGGTGACGGTGGCTTGGTGGACGCACGCCATCGGCGGTTTGCACCGCAACGACTTCGTGATGGCGGACAGGACGGACAGGCTATACGCGAGCCTTTGGGAGGATGATGGCCCGGATTCTTGACGGCAAGGCCACAGCGGTGACTATAAGGGCCGAGGTCGCCGACGGCATAGGGGAGCTGAGGGCGGCCGGCCGCCGGGTGCGGCTGGATGTGGTCTTGGCCGGCGAAGACCCCGCGTCCGTAACCTACGTCGGCCACAAAGAGACCGACGCGGAAGAGGCCGGCATCACATCAAGGGTCCACAGGTTCCCGGCGGACGTCTCCGGGGGGGAGCTGAGCGCGCTCGTGGATCGTCTCAACGAGGACGCCGAAGTCTCGGGCTTCATCGTGCAGCTGCCGCTCCCGCGGGGGCTCGATCCGCAACCCCTCATCTCCCGGATAAGGCCCGAAAAGGACGTGGACGGCCTGAACCCCGAGAGCGCGGGCAGGCTCTCGATGGGGCTGACGTCTTTGCTGCCCTGCACGCCGCACGGGGTCGTGCAGCTCTTGCGGCGCCACGACGTCCCGCTCGAAGGCCGGGAGGCGGTGGTGCTCGGCCGGTCCAACCTCGTCGGCAAACCGATGGCGCAGCTGCTGCTGCGCGAGAACGCGACGGTGACCGTATGCCACTCGCGCACTCGGAACCTCACCGAGGCCGCGTCCCGGGCGGACGTGCTTGTCGTCGCCCTGGGCCGGCGGGAGATGGTCGGGGCTGACTACGTCAAGGAGGGAGCGGTCGTGGTGGACGTCGGAATCCACCGGAAGGAGGGGGGCGGTCTAGTGGGGGACGTGTGCTTCGACGAGGTAGAACCGAAGGCCTCCGCCATAACCCCCGTGCCTGGCGGCGTCGGCCCTATGACGCGGGCGATGCTGCTCCACAACGCCCTCCAGGCGGCCCGCGCGAAGCCCGCCTAGTCCGTTTGGGTCGCGCGACCGATGGGGCCAAGGCCGCTTTGCGGGAGGCGGTTCTCCGCCGGCGCGAGTCGTTGCCAGAGGTAAAACGCGTCCTGTTGAGCAGGCGCATCCTCGGGGGCGTCTTAGATCTCCCGGCCTACGGGCGTTCGAGCGTCGTCCTGGCTTACGCCTCCTTCGGCACGGAGCTACGAACGGAGGGGTTTCTAAGGCGCGTGCTGGCGGACGGGAAGGTTCTCCTGCTCCCCCGGGTCGAGCGCGCCGGGCTCGGGCTCTACGAGGTGCGGGACGCGGCTCGGGATCTTGCCCCGGGGACGTGGGGCATACGCGAGCCAACACCGGACCGCTGCCCGACAGTGGACCCCAACCGGGTGGACTTCGCCCTGATTCCGGGCGTCGCCTTCGACCGGAGGGGGCGGCGGCTCGGGTACGGCGGCGGTTTCTACGATCGCTTGCTTACGGGCGGCCTGCCGGGCGAGACCCCGCGCGTCGCCGGGGCCTTCGAGGTCCAGATGGTGGACGAGGTCCCCGTTAGCCCGCACGACGCGCCGGTAAACTTCGTGGTGACCGAGAAGGGAACCTATCCCCGAAACGGCCGGCCGGTGTTCCCGTAGCGGGTGCCGGATCGGCGTCCTACCTTGCTGCTCGGGGCGGGATCGCGTACCGGCTCAGGCGTTCGTAGAGCGGCAGGCACTCTTCGAGAAGCGGCAAGAGCCCCTCCGGGAAGGCGTTCGTCTTCGGTTTGTAGGCGGAGAATCCGGTCGAGGCGTGGACGTTGGCGTACCAGTGCTTCGCCCAAACGCCGTCCTCTGGTTTGGGGCCGGGCGGCCAGCGGAGCATGGCCTCGTAGAACGGGATGCCCAGGCGCTCGCACGCGCGCCGGAGTACGCCGGAAGGGTCGAGGAGCAGATCCTTCGCGTCGAAAACTACGGGATTCCCGCCCCGGCGCAGGGCGTGGTCCAGGATCTCCGCCTGCTGTAGCAGACCGGTGTCGCGCAGGGTGGGGCTCGGGAGCTGGCGGGCCAGAGAGGGCAGCATCTCTGCCGGGTCTCGCGTTAGCAGGACGTTCGTGATCCCACCCAAAAACCCGCGGTCCAGGCCCGTGAGGTGGTGGGCCATGTTCTTGAAGAAGTGGACCCGCGCTTCGCAGGGACCGAGGATGACCTCTCGCACGACGCGCTCCCCGTCGCGGTCCATGACGGCCATCACCTCGTCGTTGCCGGGGTGGTTCGCGCGGGTAACCTCCAGGTAATGCCCGTAGAGGGGCTCGTCGACGACCAGGGTGTCGGGCCTCTGCCGGAACGCGTACATCAGGGCCGTCGAGACGTTGCGCGGCCCGGACCAGACGCTGAGCTTGAGGCAGCCCGCCAAGGGCTACCTCCGCGAGACCGAACGGGAGACTGCCTCCGCAGAGACTGCCTCCGCATACAGTGCGCGCAGCTGCCTGGTCACCGGGCCCATGCCGCCGTCGCCTATCCCGCGCCCGTCAACCTTGATGACCGGGGTGAGGCCGCCGAAGGTGCCGGTGACGAACGCCTCGTCCGCGTCGTAGACCTCCGTGAGGGAGAAGGAGCGTTCCGAGACGGGTATCCCGTGGGTTTTGCAGAGCTCGACGACCATGCGCCGCGTGATGCCGTTCAGGGAGTACTGGCCCGTCGAGGTCCAGACCTCCCCGCGCCGCACGACGAAGAAGTTGGTGGCGTTGCAGGTGGCGACGGCGCCCGTCGGGTCGAGCATGAGCGCCTCGTCGGCGCCTGCCTCCAGCGCCTGCAAGAGCGCCACCACCTCGTGCAGCTTGCTGTGGCTGTTGAGCTTCTGGTCCAAGGTGTCCGGCGGCGGGCGCCTGACGGTCGAGGTGAAGAGGCTGACGCCCCGCTCCTTGACCTCCGGGTCCGCCCTCTTGTGCTCCGCGATGATGACGACGTTCGGGCCGCCGACGACGAGGCGCGGGTCCTGGGAGGGGGTCTTCTTGTCCCCGCGGGTGACCATGAGGCGCACGTGGACCCCGTCCGTCATGCCGTTGCGCCGCGCCGTCTCGCGGAGGGCGGCCGTGATCTCCTCGCGCGTCATCCCGATCTGCAGCCCGATGGCCTTCGCGCCCTGGAAGAGCCGGTCGAGGTGCTCGTCCAAAAAGGCGAAGACGCCCCCGTGCAGCCGGATGCCCTCCCAGACCCCGTCCCCAACGAGGAAGCCGGAGTCGAAGACTGAGATCCTGGCCTCCGAGCGGGGAAACAACTCGCCGTTTATGTAAACGAGCACGTCCTCGTTGCGCCTGTCCGGCACCGCCTCGTGCGTGCCCCTCTGCATCCGTCCTCCTCTCGCCTGGTCCGCGCGCAGTAAAGCACGAAAGCGCGCCAGGGGGTTGCCTCGCCGCGAAAACCCCAAAGTCGGGACGGGGCGTGTACGGTTCCGTACGCGTGCTTCCGCTCGTGGGTTATGATGCTCCGGATGTCAGGGACCTAAAAGGAGCGGCACATGGCCGAAAAAGAGGCGGCGGTCGAGGCGGAGGAAGGCATCCACGGGAGGCCGGCGGCGCGGCTCGTGAAGGCGGCCAAGCAGTTTTCGTCCCGCATAGAGCTTGTGAAGGGCGGGCGCGAGGTGAACGCGAAGAGCGTGTTGAAGGTGACTGGGTTCGCCCGGAAGGGGGAGCAGGTGACCGTCAGGGCCGAGGGCGACGACGCGGATGAAGCCGTCGAAGCGGTAGCGTGGCTCATCGCGGAAGGCCGCTGATTGGCACCGCCGGTCGAGCTTACCGGCGTCGGCGCCTCCGAGGGGATCGCGGTGGGGCCGGCCTACGCGCACCTGGAAGGCGAGATCGAGCCTGGCCGAACGCGTATCCCCAAGGGATCTTTTGACGAGGAGCTGGCCCGATTCCGGGCCGCGGTCGGAGCGGTGGCGGCAAGGCTGCGAGAGGCGGGTGAGAACCTGGCGGGGTCCCTCGGCGAGGACGAGGCCGCCATCTTCGAAGTCCACGCCGAGATGGCGGACGACCCCGAGCTCCTTTCGGGCGTTGAGGAGAGGCTGCGCGACCTCGAGAGCCCCGAATCGGCGGTCCTGGCCGTGGGCGAGGAGTACGCGGGGGAGCTTGCGGCCCTGGCGGACGAGTACCTGGCCGCAAGGGCGGACGACGTGCGCGACGTGGCCCGCCAGATAGCGGCCGAGCTTGTGGGCGGCGGGGGATCGGGACTGGAGGCGCTTGCGAGGCCCTCCGTTATCCTCGCCCGCAACCTAGCGCCTTCGGACACCGCGAGGATCCCGAAGGGCATGGCGCTCGGCTTCGTAACGGGCGGGGGGTCCCGAACCTCGCACGTCTCGATCATGGCCCGCTCCATGGGCATCCCCGCCGTCGTCGGCGTCGGAGACATCCTGGAAGCGGCCCTGGACGCCGAAACGGTAGTCGTGGACGGTGGCGGGGGCTACGCCGTTGCCGACCCCGACCCGGAGACGCGCGCCGCGTTCGAGGATCTCAGGACCAAAGGAGTAGGGGAGCGGGCCGCCCTGGAAGAGTACCGGCGCTTCGAGGCCCGCACGCGCGACGGCCGGCGCGTCGAGGTCGCGGCGAACCTCGGCTCAGCCTCGGAGGCTGAAGAGGCACTCGGCTGGGGCGCCGAGGGCGTGGGCCTCTTCCGGACGGAGTTTCTGTTCATGGAGCGGGCGGAGTTGCCGTCCGAGGAGGAGCAGTACGAGGCGTACTCGGCGGTGGCACGGGCATTCGCAACCCGGCCGGTGATCCTGCGCACCCTCGACGTCGGGGGGGATAAGAGCCTGCCCGGGATCGATCAGCCGCCGGAGGAGAACCCTTTCCTCGGCTGGCGCGGCATCCGTATGAGCCTGGACGTCCCCTCGCTGTTCCGCCCGCAGCTTCGCGCGATCCTGCGGGCCGCGAGGCACGGCAACCTGAAGGTGATGTTCCCGATGGTCGTCGATGCCGGGGAATTTCGGGCCGCCAAGGGGATGCTCGAGGCGTGCCGCGAAGAACTCGAAGGGCAGGGCGCGCCGAGCGGGGAGGTCGAGGTGGGGGTCATGATCGAGACGCCCGCGGCGGCGCTCGGCGCCGCGGAGCTTGCCTGCGAGGCCGCGTTCTTCTCCATCGGCACGAACGACCTCGTCCAGTACACCCTCGCCGCGGACCGCGGACACGAGAAGCTGGGGTACCTCCAGCGCGCCGACCATCCGGCGGTGCTAGAGCTTATAAGGCTGACGTGCGAAGCGGCAGGCGAGGCTGGCATCCCGGTCGGGGTCTGCGGGGAGGCGGCGGGCGAGCCGGCCATGATCCCGCGCCTCGTCGCGCTCGGGGTGACGGAACTGAGCATGGGCGCGCCTTCCATCCCCAGGGCCAAAAAGATAGTCTCGGGCCTGTAGGGCGCCCCCGCCGCCGGCGGAAACCCCGTGCCCGGTGGCGCGTATGATGTCTCTATGGATTATGCGAAGGAAGGCCGGGGGCACGGGCGGGCCGCCCTGATCGTCAACACGCGTTCCCGCAGCGCGGAGCGGGTCTTTTTCCGGGCGCTCGACCGGCTGCAGGAGCTGAAGGTCCCCCTCGGGGCTACCTACGCCATCCGGGACCCGGTGAGGTTGCCCGAGACCGTCCGCGAGGTCCTCGGGGACGGGTCCGGTTACGAGACCCTGATCCTGGGCGGGGGCGACGGGTCGGTGAGCTCCGTCGTGGATTTTTTGGCCCACCACGACGTCACCCTGGGCCTCCTCCCCCTCGGGACGGCGAACGACTTCGCGCGCACGCTCGGGATCCCCCCCGAGGTGGACGGGGCCTGCGACGCGATAGCGAGGGGCAAGGTCGTTGACGTGGACCTCGGCCTCGCTGGTGAGAACTACTACGTGAACGTCGCCTCCGTGGGCCTCGGCGTCGGGGCGACGCGGTCGCTGGCGCCGTGGGTCAAGAAGAGCGTCGGTCCGCTGGCCTACCCCGTGGCGGCGATCAAGGCGTTCATGACCCACGAACCGTTCTCGGCGCGGCTCGTCTTTCCGGACGGGGACCACGAGCCCGTCGAGCACGAAAGGCTGCTGCAGGTGGCGGTGGGCAACGGCCGGTTCTACGGCGGCGGCATGGTCGTCGCGCCGGGGTCCGGCATAGACGACAAGAGCCTCGACGTCTACGCGATACGGCTCGGGCGGCACCGGGACCTCCTCGGGGCGGCCCGCTACCTCAAAAGCGGGGACTTTATCCGCAACGAGAGCGTCAACCAGTACAGGACGGCTCGTGTGCGCCTCGAGACGGACCCCCAACTGTCGGTGAACATCGACGGCGAGCTGGTCGCCAGGACCCCGCAGGACTTCTCCGTCGCCGCGAACGCCCTGAAGGTGCTCGTCCCGCAAGACTCCGCCTCCGCCCGCCGCGACCTCCAGGGCGGCCGCCGACGGCCGTAGCGGGGGCGGTGGTGCTTGCGCGGATTAAGGCGATTGCTACACTGCGGGCGTCGGCGGGGACGGACGAGAGGAGCGGCGCGTGCGGCGGGAGGACATCGAGGGGTTGACCGTCGGGGGGCTGCTCGACCTTGTGAGGGAGCGGCGGCCCGACCAGGACGCCCTCGTGTACGCCGACCGGGGTTTGCGCTACAGCTACGCGGAGCTCGGGGAGGCCGTGGAGCGGTGCGCGGGGGCCTTGGTGGCGCTCGGCATCGGGAAGGGGGACCACGTCGCCGTGTGGGGGCAAAACGTCCCCGAGTGGGTGACCCTCCAGTTCGCGACCGGCAAGATCGGGGCGGTCCTCGTCACCGTCAACCCCGCCTACAGGTCAAGAGAATTGGCGTACATCCTCAAGCAGTCCGACGCCGCCGCCCTCTTCCTGACCCGGGGTGTGAAGGACGCCGACTTTCTGGAGGTCTTGCGGGAGGCGGTGCCCGAACCGGCCGCCGCGGAGGGCGGCGGGTTCTCCTACGAGGGATTACCCTTCCTTAAGAGCGTGGTGTTGATGGGAGGGGAGACGCCCGAAGGCGGTCCCGTCATGGGTTTCGAGGACTTTCTGCGGCGGGCCGTTGGCGTCGAGGAGGTGCGGGAGAGGCAGGCGACGCTCTCCGCGCACGAGGTGATCAACATGCAGTACACCTCCGGGACGACCGGCTTCCCGAAGGGCGTGCAGCTCACCCACGCGAACATCGTCAAGAACGCGTTCTACATCGGGGAGTGCATGAGGCTCGGGCCGGAGGACAGGGTGTGCATACCCGTGCCCTTCTTCCACTGCTTCGGGTGCGTGCTCGGCACGCTCAACACCGTCACCCACGAAGGCACGATGGTGCCCGTGGAGAGCTTCGATCCGGAGGCGGTGCTCCAGGCCGTCCACCAGGAGCGCTGCACGGCGCTTTTGGGGGTGCCTACCATGTTCATCTCGGAGCTCGAGCACCCAGACTTCGGCGAGTACGACACGCGCTCATTGCGGACCGGGATCATGGCCGGATCCCCCTGCCCGATGGAGGTCATGAAGAAGGTGGTGGACGTGATGGGGGCGACGGAGATCACCATAGCCTACGGACAGACCGAGTCGAGCCCCGTCATCACCCAGACCCGCACCGACGACCCCCTGGAGATCCGGGTCTCCACCGTCGGCCGGGCGCTCCCCTACGTGGAGGTCCGCATCGTCGGCCTGGGCACCGAGGAGGAGAGCGAGCCCGGGGAGCAGGGCGAGCTGTGGACGCGCGGGTACCACGTCATGCGCGGCTACTACAAGATGGACGACAAGACGGCCGAGGTATTGGACGAGGACGGCTGGCTGCGGACCGGGGATCTCGCGGTGATGGACGAGAACGGGTACGTTAGGATCACGGGCCGCGCCAAGGACATGATCATCCGCGGCGGCGAGAACGTCTACCCGCGCGAGGTCGAGGAGTTCCTCTATACCCACCCCGAGATCTCCGACGTCCAGGTCTACGGCGTCCCCGACGAGAAGTACGGTGAGCAGGTCGCCGCCGCCGTGAAGAAGCGTCCCGGCTCGGACCTTACCGCCGAGGACGTCGAGGAGTATTGCGCGGGCAAGGTCTCCCGCTTCAAGATTCCGCGCTACATAGACTTCGTCGAGGAATACCCCATGACCGCGAGCGGCAAGATCCAGAAGTACAAGCTGCGAGAGGCCGCCGTCGGGCGCCACGGGCTGCCCCAGGCTGTGAGGGTGTAGCCCAAGGCGGCCTCTCGCGGTTACCTGAAGAGGTTGAGCGCGGCCGGGTCGGGGACCTCGTGCCACGCGCCGTTGCGGCCCACGCCGTCGCCGGCCCCGATGGCGAGTCGCTCGCCCCTTCGCAAGACTTCCGCGGCGTTCTTGCAGCGCCCAAGGATCATGGGCAGTCCGTTGCGAGACGAGGTGGGTCTCCGGGGCCTCGGCCTCCCAGTCGTCCATCGGGATCGTGACGAAGACCGGCCCTTGCGCGACCGCGTGGCGGGCGCGGGCTATGGCGCTAGGGACGTCTTCGGCCCGGGCTGGCTCGTGGCTTTACTTCACGTAGGGCTTCGCTGGCTCCGTAAGCTTTCCGTGCAGCAGGAGCTCCAGGACCAGGCGACGCCGGACTTGTTGCCCGGCCGTGACAACGAGCGGGGATCTGCCGTAGTAGGCATTCACCATCGCGCCCATCGCTTTGCCCAGGCCCGGGGACCCGCGTGCAGGTTCGGTTCACCAGCGCCGGCAGCCCGGGCGTAACCCTTCACCGTCCCGAGCACCGCCGCCTCCTGCAGGCCGAGGACTTACTCGGAGTTCTCGGGAAAGGATTTTAAGGAGGGCAACCCCGTTGAGCCCGGGTTGACGAAAACCGTTGTTATCTCCAAGGATCGTAGCAGCCCGAACGCCTCCTCCCGCTCCAACCCCTCTCGCGGCAGCCTACCGCACGATAAAGGAAAGCGCGTCGGGCGCGTAGGAAGAGCCGTTTCGTGATCGGCCGCGGGCCGACGGCCGGCAATTTCGAGTACCAGAAACGAGAGGGGGCCGGGGCGCGTAACCCCCGGCCCCCCGTTCTGTTGTGCGTTACCTCCTGGCGGTTCGTCCGCCGACTATCGCGCGGTAGACCGCCAGCAATATGATCGCGCCGATGGTGGCGACAATGATGGTCCAGATGATCCCGCCACCGCCGAGGCCGATAAGGCTTGTCAGGAAGCCACCTATGATGGCCCCCGCTATACCGATGAGGATGGTGACTATGATGCCGCCCGGGTCGTCGCCTGGCATGATAAATTTGCCCAACGCCCCAGCGATCCCGCCGATGATTATCCAGCTTATGATCGCGCCTATCATCCGTGTGTTGCCTCCTCAAAGGTTGGTCTTTGGTCTTGACATCTATTCCCTAGTGGGCTTTTCGAAAACATCCGTTCCGGAGAGCAAGATACCTGGATGGCGACAAGATTCTGGCCTCTCATGGGGCTGAGGGGGTTCACGGCACAGCGCGCTGCTATCATTCGCGCAAGTGGAGGCACGAGGAGAAGAAGGTTATGAACTTCGATCCCACACGGGAGCAACGACGCTGGCGAGATCTCGCGCGCGGCTTTGCGCGGGCCGAGATCCAGCCCCGCGCCGCTGAGCTCGACCGCGAGCAGACGTTTCCCTACGACATCGTCGCCGAGATGGCGCGCCTCGGCCTGATGGGCCTCACGCTGCCGGAGGAGTACGGCGGTTCCGGCGGGGATTTCGTAGGGTACAACCTGGCGCTGGAGGAGATCTCGCGCGCCGACACCTCCGTCGGCATCACGATGGAGGCCCACATCTCGCTCGGCTGCGCCCCCCTGGCGGCCTACGGAACGCCAGAGCAGAAGGAGAGGTACCTCTCGAAGTGCGCCACGGGGGAGAACCTGTGGGCGTTCGGCCTCACCGAGGAAAACGCCGGCACGGACGCCGGCGGCACGGAGACGACCGCAGAGCTCTCGGACGGGCGATGGGTGGTCAATGGGTCGAAGAAGTGGATCACCAACGGCGGCACGAGGATAACCGCCGGCGTGACCGCCATCGCGAAGACGGGCCTGCGCGAGAGCGGCAAGCCGGAGCTCACCGCCATCATCGTCCCCCAAAGCACACCCGGCTTCACCCGCGGGCCCGGTTACGAGAAGCTTGGCTGGCGGGCCTCAGACCAGCGCCAACTCTACTTCGAGGACTGCCGCGTCCCGCAGGAGAACACGCTCGGCGAGCGGGGGCGGGGCTTCGCACAGTTCCTCCAGACCCTGGACGCCGGTAGGGTCGCGGTCGGCGCCCTCTCCGTCGGTCTGGCGCAGGCGTGCCTCGACGAGGCGCTCGCGCGGGCAAGGGAGCGCCGGCAGTTCGGCAGGACGATAGGCGGGTTCCAGGCAATCCAGTTCAAGCTGGCGGACATGGCCATGGAGGTCGAGCTGGCGCGGAACATGGTGCTTAAGGCCGCGTGGCTGAAGGACGCCGGGCGGCCTTTCGGGCGGGAGGCGAGCATGGCGAAGGTGTTCGCCTCAGAGACGGCCAAGAGGGCGGCGGACCAGGCGGTCCAGGTCTGGGGCGGGGAGGGGTTCATGGAGGGGAGCGCGGTGGCGAGGTACTGGCGGCAGGTCAAGATCAACGAGATAGGGGAAGGGACCAGCGAGATCAACCGCCAGATCATCGCCCGCTCCCTACTGCGCGACGAGGGTGCAACCCGGGCAAAGGAGCAAACTACCGCCCAATAGCGGTCGTCGGCGCGGGGACGACCGCGGCCTCCGTCCGGGGTTCCCGGTGTCATGCCAATCGACCCGGTGGCGCATGGCGCGGCGCCCGATTAACATGGCGGGGTGCAGGAGATCCGCGCCCAGGACGGGAGATGACCAGGCTCGTGACCCGTGTCGAGCCGCGGGGCGCCGCGTTCCGCGAGAACGCGGAAGCCTTCGAAGGGCTCCTCGAGGGTCTGCGCGACCGTTCGGCCGAGGCCCGGCGCGGCGGCGGGGAGAAGGCGCGGAGGCGCCACGAAGGCCGCGGCAAGCTGCCCGTCCGCGACCGCGTTGACCTTCTGCTCGACCCGGGTACCGCGTTTCTCGAGCTCTCCCCGCTTGCCGCCCACGGTATGTACGACGGGCGCGTGCCGGCAGCCGGGATCTTGACGGGGGTCGGGCGCGTCTCCGGCCGGGAGGTCGTCGTCGTGGCGAACGACGCGACGGTGAAGGGCGGGACCTACTACCCGATGACCGTCAAGAAGCACCTGCGGGCGCAGGAGGTCGCCGAGCAGAACCACCTTCCGTGCGTGTACCTGGTGGATTCGGGCGGGGCGTTTCTGCCGTTGCAGGACGAGGTTTTCCCGGACAGGGATCACTTCGGGCGCATCTTCTACAACCAGGCGAGGATGAGCGCTAAGGGGGTACCCCAGATCTCCGCCGTCATGGGCTCCTGCACGGCTGGCGGGGCCTACGTGCCCGCGATGAGCGACGAGGTGGTCATCGTCAAGGGGACGGGCACGATCTTCCTCGCCGGCCCCCCGCTCGTGAAGGCCGCCACCGGCGAGGAGGTGACCGCCGAGGAGCTAGGGGGCGCGGAGGTGCACACCAGAAGGTCCGGCGTGGCTGACCACTTCGCCGAGAACGACGAGCACGCCGTGGCCATCGTTCGCCAGATCGTCGAGAACCTGAACCGGAGGAAGCACGTCCCTTGGACGGTCGAGAGGCCGGAGGAGCCGGCCCACGACCCTTCCGAGCTCTACGGAATCGTTCCGGTGGACTACCGGCAGGGCTACGACGTTCGGGAGGTGATCTCGCGCGTCGTCGACGCGAGCCGCCTGCACGAGTTCAAGCCGCTCTACGGAGAGACGCTGGTCTGCGGCTTCGCCCGCATCGTGGGCCATCCGGTAGGGATCGTCGCCAACAACGGCATCCTTTTCTCCGAGAGCGCGCTGAAGGGCGCGCACTTCGTCGAGCTCTGTTGCGCCCGGGGCATACCGCTCGTCTTTCTGCAGAACATCACGGGCTTCATGGTGGGCCGGGAGTACGAGGCGGGGGGCATCGCCAAGGACGGGGCGAAGCTCGTGATGGCGGTCGCCAACGCGAACGTGCCGAAGTTCACGGTCGTGATCGGGGGCTCCTTCGGCGCCGGCAACTACGGCATGTGCGGACGGGCCTACGGGCCACGCTTCCTCTGGATGTGGCCCAACGCCCGCATCAGCGTCATGGGGGGGCAGCAGGCGGCGAACGTGCTTCTCACGGTTCAGGAGGACAATCTCGAACGCGAGGGCGGGGAGATGACCGCCGAGGAGCGCGACGAGTTCCGGCGCCCGATCTTGGAGAAGTACGAGCGGGAAGGCAACCCCTACCACTCCACCGCACGCCTCTGGGACGACGGTGTCATTGACCCGCTCGACACCAGGATGGTCCTGGCCCTCGGCCTCTCCGCCGCCGCCAATGCCCCACCCCAGGAGACGAGGTTCGGGGTCTTCAGGATGTGAACGACGGAGCGGGGTAACGATGCTAGTCCTTCGTAGCAAAACCGAGATCACGGCAATGAAGCGCGCGGGCGACCTGGTCGCCCGGTCCCTCGGCATGTTGGGCCACCGAGTCCGTCCGGGCGTCGGGTTGGACGAGCTCGACCGGGAGGTCGGCGAGTACCTAATCTCCAACGGCGCCAGGTCGCCGTACAAGGGGTATCAGCCGTCGCCCTCCGTGCCCCCCTTTCCCGGCACGATCTGCGCTTCGGTGAACGAGCAGGTCGTCCACGGTTTTCCCGTTCGCAGGAGGTTGCGAGGGGGGGATATCGTGGGCATAGACGTCGGCGCGATCCTCGATGGGTGGGTCGGGGACGCCTGCTACACGTACGGCGTCGGGGAGGTGTCCCCGCGGGCGGGGAGGCTGCTGGAAGTGACGAGGGAATGTCTGGAGGCGGGCGTGGCCGAGGTCAGGCCCGGCGGCCGGCTCGGGGACGTAGGGGCGGCCATACAGGAGCTGGCGGAGCACCATGGGTACGGGGTCGTACGGGAGCTCGGGGGGCACGGCGTAGGGAGGACGCTCCACGAGGAGCCCCACGTAGACCACCTTGGGCGCCGCGGCTACGGCCTGCGCCTGCGGGAAGGCATGACCTTCACCATAGAGCCGATGCTCAACGAAGGCTCCCCGGACATAAGGTTTCTCGAAGACGGCTGGACCGTGGCCACAGCGGACGGCAAGCTGTCGGCCCAATACGAGCACACCGTCGCCGTCACCGCCGAGGGGTGCGAGATCTTGACGCCCTGGCAGCGCTACATCGGCGAAGTCCCGGTGTCCGCTTGAGACCCGTTATCGGGTGGGAAGGAGACAATGCGAGAGTACGAGCACCTGAAAACCACGAGCGATGGCGCGGTAGCGACCGTCACCCTCAATAGGCCGGACGCCCACAACGCACTGAACGTCGCGCTTGTAGAAGGGATTACGCGGCTATTCGAGGAGCTGGCCCTTGATGAGGGTACGCGGATAGTGGTGCTTGCCGGGGAGGGGCGCTCCTTCTGCGCCGGGGCGGACGTCGGGTACATGCGGGACGCGGGGGGGCTCTCCTACGAGGAGAACCTGGAGGACGCGCGGCGGCTGGCGGCCATGTTCCGGGCCGTGGACGAGTGCCCAAAGCCGGTGGTCGCGAAGGTGCGGGGGGCGGCGATGGGCGGCGGGGCCGGGCTCGTGGCGGCGGCCGATGTCGTGGTGGCCGAGGAGGAGGCACGCTTCGCCTTTTCGGAGGTGCGGCTCGGGATCGCGCCCGCCACCATAGCCCCGTTCGTGGTGCGCAAGATCGGCGTCTCCCACGCCCGCTCCTTGTTCCTGACCGGCGAACGCTTCGGCGCGGCGCGGGCGTGGGAGGTCGGGCTCGTACACGAGTCTGTTCCGTCAAAAGAACTGGACGCCACCGTCGAAAAGAAAGCCAGGGACCTGCTGCAAGGAGGCCCCGCGGCGCAGGCGGCGGTGAAGGGGCTACTAAGGCAACTGGAGACGCTGGAGCCGATGGACGCGCCGGGCCCCATGTCGCGCGTGATCTCCGAGCTCCGCACCGGGGAAGAGGGCCAGGAGGGGCTCGCGGCCTTCCTAGAGAAACGCGACCCGCGCTGGAGGGAGGGGCTATGAGCTTCGGGAAGGTCCTGATCGCCAACCGGGGCGAGATAGCGGTCCGCATCATCCGGGCCTGCCGCGAGCTCGACATCAAGACCGTGGCCGTCTTCTCTGAGGCCGACAGGGACGCCATGCACCGCCGCCTCGCCGACGAGGCGTACCCCATCGGCCCGGCCCCCGCCGCCGAGAGCTACCTTAACGCGGGGAGCCTGATCTCGGCGATCAAGGAGTCCGGGGCACAGGCCGTGCACCCGGGGTACGGCTTTCTCTCCGAAAGCGCGGCCTTCGCCCGCGCGGTTGAGGAGGCGGGCGCGGTGTGGGTCGGGCCGCCTCCTGAGGCCATGGACCTCGTGGGGGACAAGGCCCGGGCCAAGGAGCTCGCGCGCCAAACCCACGTCCCGACCGTGCCCGGGTTCGAAGGAGAAGGGGCGGGCGAGGCGCGCCTCGCGGAGGAGGCCAAAAGGATCGGCTACCCGGTCCTCGTGAAGGCGAGGGCCGGCGGCGGCGGACGCGGGATGCGGGCCGTCTCGCGCCCGGAGGACTTCTCGGACGCCGTGAGAGGGGCGAAGAGGGAGGCCGAGGCCGCCTTTGGGGACGGGCTCGTGTACCTGGAAAAGCTGATCAGAGATCCCAGGCACGTCGAGGTGCAGGTGATCGGTGACAGGCACGGCAACGTCCTTCACCTTGGCGAGAGGGAGTGCTCGATCCAACGCCGCCACCAGAAGGTGGTCGAAGAGGCCCCGTCCGCGGCCCTCGATCCGGAACTGCGGGCCCGGATCTGCGCCGCCTCCGTCCGCCTGACCCGCGAGGCCGGCTACCGCAACGCCGGAACCGTCGAGTTCTTGCTGGGGGGTGAGGACTTCTACTTCCTGGAGATGAACGCCCGCCTGCAGGTGGAGCACCCGGTGACGGAGCTCGTAACGGGCTTGGACCTCGTGCACCTCCAGCTCGCCGTAGCCGCCGGGGAAGAGCTTCCGCTTTCGCAGCGGGACGTCGCACCGCGCGGCAGCGCCATCGAGGCCCGCCTCTACGCCGAGGACGAGCGGGGTTTCCCTTCTGCGGGCGGCCGGCTGCTGAACTTTGCGCCGCCCGAAGGCCCCGGCATCCGCAACGACGTCGGCGTGGAGCCCGGCGACAGGGTCTCGTCCGACTACGACCCGATGCTGGCGAAGCTGATCGTCTTCGCCCCCGACCGTCCGACGGCCGTCCGCCGCCTCCGCTCCTCCCTCGCAGACTACGAGGTCTCAGGCGTCGCCACCAACCTGCCGCTTCTGCGCCGCATCGCCGCCCATCCGGCCTTTGCCCGAGGCGAGACCACCACCCGCTTCCTGCAGACCCATCGCCTCTCCGAACCGCCCACCCAGGAGCCCGCCCCCCGTGAAGCCTTGCTCCTGGCCGCCACCGCGGAGCTATCGCGACCAGCCGCCTCCCCCGAACCCTTCGCGGCCGGAACCTGGGGCCTCCTCGGCGCGGCCCGCTTGCGCTACAGAACGGCCGCCCAGGCCCGCGAGGTCACCGCCGGGCGCGCCCGCGGCGGGAGGCTGCTGCTGCGACTCGATGACGAGGAGTCCCTCGTAGAGGTGCGCTACGTCAGGCCGCCGGACCTCCGCGCGCACATCGATGGTTTCCCCTTCTCCGCCCGCGTTTATACCGAAAGCGGGACGATCTTCGTGTCGCTCGGGGGTGAGACGTACCCGCTCGACAGGCCCGCGCCCCCGGGCGTTGAGGACCCGACCTCCCCGGCCGCCGCCGGGCTCGTCGCGCCGATGCCTGGCACGGTGGCTCGGGTCCTGGTCTCCGTCGGCGACGCGGTTCAGGAGGGGCAACTCTTGCTCGTTCTGGAAGCGATGAAGATGGAACAGCCCTTCACGGCGCCTCGCGCCGGGCGGGTAATGTCCCTGCCCTTCAGGGAGGGCACGCTGGCGCCTGTGGGCGCAGTGCTCGTGCAGCTGGAGGAGGACGCGGATGGATAGGGGACGCGACGGTGCTCGCCGGGCGGCTCGTGGAGCGCGTGGCTCGACGGGGCGCGGGCCTCCGGCACTCTTCTTCGACGCCTTCGGCGACCCGTTCGAGGGCAGAGTCCACCCTGCCCTCGTCCTGCCCGTGGCCGAAGAGGTGGCCGAGGTCAACCCGGCCGAGGTCGTCCTTGTCGAGACCATCGGGGTCGGGGTCCCGATTCAGGCTCGGGAAACTCGTCGGCGGCGGCGTCGCGGCGGGCGTCACCGTTGGCTGCCACTGCTACGATACCCGCAACACCGGCCTCGCCAACGCGGTGGCCGCCGTCGAGAGCGGGGCGGCCGTCCTGGCGGCCTCCGCGGGCTGGCCTGGCTGCCCCGCTCGCGCCGCGCGCGAGCGGCAATATAGCCACCGAGTAGCTCATGTACCTGCTCCACGGCATGGGCCACGTGACGGGCGTGGACCTGGAGGCCTTGATCGGTGTGGCCACCTGGCTGTCCGAAAGGCTGGAGAAAAATCCTCCGGAACAGGCCTACAAAGTGGGAAACTTCGCCTGATGGCCCGCCGACGTTCGACCTCGAGCCAGAGACCCCGGCGCTTCAATCGCGTGCCGGAGGCTGGGCGTATTCCCGAGACCGCAGGCAGCCTGAACGGCGATTAGCGGAGAGGGGCGGTGCCTCACTGTTTCGGGTAGAGCCAGAAGGAGAAGAGCCGGGTCACGCGCGGCATGATGACGTAGGTCATAAGCGTAACCATGGTGAGCGTGAAGAGGAGCGTGCGAAGCACCGTCGGCAGTACGTTCAAGAGCGGGCCGAAGAGCGTGAAGATGATCAGGACGGTCGGAAAGACCGCGAGCCACGTCACGACGGCCATCTTGTAGCGCGGCGGGGCGGGCTCGCCGGCCCGGGACGGCAGGGTGAACCAGGTCTCGAGGCCCGTGAGCGTGCGGAGCCTCTCTTCCTGGACGAGGGGACCGGCCTTGTCCCGCCACCGGCGGCGCTCGCCGGACTCCTCCCACCGTTTGAGGTTGCTGGCGTGGTCGAAGCGGTAGACGATGCTGTACTCGTCGTCCTCCGCGCTGTTTGGGCGCAGCACGTCGGAGCCGAGGTACCCAGGGTACTCTTTTACCGCGGCCAGGATGCCAGAGATCCACTCCTCGAATTCCCCCTCCCGGCCCGGCTCAACCCGGCGCGAGGCGACCCCCGTCGCGGGCGGATCGTCTTGTCGGGAATTTCCTCCGCCTTCGGCGAACTCGCGCGCCTCGTCCATCCAGATCGCTCCGTGGGGTTGTTTGACGGGCGCAATTAAACCCCGCCGAACGCCGCGCGACCACCCACCGGCGCGGGAAGCCGGGAACTAGAGGTAGGAACGGGCGCCGACCCCGCCGTACGCCCGGTAAGCTTCCAGGGACGCGTGGGCGAAAAACGCCAGCGTCAGTATTCCCATAACCGGCCAGAGCAGGACGCCAACCACGATGGCCGTCAGGAAGAAGGTGACGGTCCAACCGAGAAAGAGGCCGCCGAGCCAGATGGACTGGTAGACCAACGACCTCATGGCGTGGCGGGCGACGATCGCGGAACGGTCCCTGTAGAGAAGCCAGACCACGAAGGCCGCCACCGGACCCAGGAAACCCGTGAAGATGTTGAGGAACGCGCTCAGGTGGGCCAGCGCCGACCACGACCGCTCGTCCGCCGCGCTCACCGAACCGGGGGAGTACGGACGGGAGACCACCTCCCTCTCCTCCTGGATGCCGTAGTTGTCGGTGTCCACGTCTCCTCCTTCTCGTCGGGCTTAGCCCCCGTATACGCCCGCGACGGCGGGGGGTTTCCACCACCGGGCCGCGCGGACTTTTCGTTTGCCCAACGGTGGGGGATAATACCCGGAAACGGTGGGTCGTCGTCGCGCATACATCTATATGGAGTAAACATATATAATCCGTTCGTGTTTATGAGAAAGGGGCTCGCATGAGCGAAGAGTCGCAGGGCACGGGGAACGGTCGGGCGACCGCGGCGTCGGGCTTGGAGAGCCTGTCGATCACGGACAACCGAACGGGGCGCAGTTACGACGTGGAGATCAAGGACGGCACCGTCCGGGCTATGGACTTGAGGCAGATCAAGGTCGATGACGAGGACTTCGGCCTGATGACCTACGACCCGGGCTTCACCAACACGGCGAGCGCCCGCAGCGCCGTCACCTACATCGACGGGGAGAAGGGCATCCTGGAGCACCGGGGCATCCCCATCGAGCAGCTCACCGAGCACTCGAATTTTCTTGAGGTCTCGTACCTGGTCCTCCACGGGCGCTTGCCCACCCAGAAAGAGTACGACGAGTGGGTCTACGACATCACCCACCACACCTACGTACACGAGATGATCAAGCGCTTCATGGACGGCTTCCGGCACGACGCCAATCCCATGGGCATGCTGCTCGCCAGCGTCGGCGCTCTCTCGACGTTCTACCCGGAGGCCAGGGACACCGACGACGAGTACCAGCGCTACGTCTCGGCGGTGCGCCTGATCGCCAAGATGCCGACCCTCGCCGCCTTCGCCTACCGCCACAGCCTGGGGCTGCCTTACGTCTACCCCGACAACGACCTGACCTACACGGGCAACTTCCTGTCCATGCTCTTCAAGATGGCCGAACCGCGCTACGAGCCCGACCCCAGGATAGAGAAGGCACTCGACGTGCTCTTCATCCTCCACGCCGACCACGAGCAGAACTGCTCGGCCGCGGCGGTGAGGGTGGTGGGGAGCGCTATCAACGACCCCTTCACGTCCGTCGCCGCGGGCGTGGCCGGGCTCTACGGGCCGTCGCACGGCGGCGCCAACGTCGCCGTGCTCAAGATGCTCCGGCGCATCAGGTCCACCGACGACATTCCCGACTTTTTGCAGAGCGTCAAGGACGGCAACGAGCGACTGATGGGCTTCGGCCACCGGATCTACAAAAACTACGACCCGCGCGCCCGCATCATCAGAAGCCACGTGGACGAGGTGCTCGAGGCTACCGGTAAGACCAGCCCGCTGCTGGACATCGCCATCGAGCTCGAGAAGCGCGCCCTCGACGATGAGTACTTTACCGACCGCAAGCTCTACCCCAACGTGGACTACTGGTCCGGGATCATCTACGAGGCCATGGGCATCCCCACGGACGCCTTCACGGTCATGTTCGCCATAGGGCGGACCCCCGGCTGGACGGCCCAGTGGCTGGAGCTTATGAACGACCCCGAGTTCAGGATCGCCCGCCCGCGCCAGATCTACACCGGCCCCCGCGCGACCGATTACGTGCCGATAAGCGAACGCTAGCGCGTTCGGGCTGGAGGCCGTCAGCGGCCGGCCGTCGGCTTCCTCAACGGCTGGCCGCCGCTCTTTCTCTGCGCGAAGCCTCTGCCGCCGGGGTCAAAATCCCGCGGTCGCCTCAAACCACCAACCCACAGCTTACCGTTGAAAGCTGGCTGCTACGCGCCGCCGAGCACCGCGTCGTACAGGCGGCGCTGGCGCGCGAGGGCGTCGCGGTAGATTTCGTGGCGGTCTGGGTCGGGGTAAAAGGTCTCCCCCAAGGGAACTCGGGCCTCCTCTACTGCGGGTCCGCCGAGGGCTTCCAGGGCGAGCAGGGTCGCGCCACGGGCGGAGGCCTCTTCGACGCCCGAGAGGGTGACAGGACAGCCGAGAGCATCGGCCATGATCCGGGTCCAGGTCGGCGAGTTGAGGAGGCCCCCGCCGGTGGCGATGACCTGTTTGTCGCCCGGCGAAGCCTTCTGCAGGATCTCGGCGATAAGGGCGAAGCGGTAGGCGACGGCCTCCATGGCGGCGCGCAGGATCTGGACCGGCGTGTTGCTCATGGAGAGGCCGGAGATGGTCCCATTGGCCTTGTCGGCCCAGGTCGGGCCGCGCTCGCCGTTCAGGATGGGGAGGAAGGTGAGACCGTGGGAGTCCGGCTCCACCTCCGCCAGCAGCCTCTCGGCCTCTTCGGGGTCCGGTAGGCGGAAGGTCTCCCTGAGCCAGCCAACCAGGTTCCCCCCGTCCGAGAGGGCCCCGCCCATGACGAAGCGTTCCCGGTCCGCCCTGTAGCACCACGGGCCCGCCGGTATCTCGACCCGGTCGGCGCTCCACAGCACCCTCATCGCCCCGCTCGTCCCGACCATCAGCGCGAGCCGGTCGCCCCCCGTGCAACCGCTCCCCACGTTCGAGCACGCGCCGTCTCCCACCGCCTGGAACCACGGCACGTCCGCCAGCGCGGGCCAGCGTTCGGCCCACTCCGGCGTCAGCCCCCTCCGCGGCTTGTCCGAGAGGGCGGGGAGCTGCTCTTCGTCCACGGGGACGGCTGCCAAGGTCTCCGGGTCCCAACGCTTCGCGTTCTGGTCGTAGAGGCCGGTGGCCGAGGCCATCGAGGTGCCCACCGAAGGAGGCCCCCCGAAGAGGCGGGCGTAGAAGTAGTCGGCGGGGGAGACCCACCGCTCCGTCCTGCGAGAGGCGTCCGGGTCGGCCCGGCGCAGCCAGAGGAGCTTGGCCGGCCAGTAGCTGGAGTGGAGGGGGGCTCCGGTCCGGCGGTGTGCTGCTGTCTCGTCGAGGCGCTCCCTTAGGTCTACGGCGGCGTCGGCGGCCCGGCGGTCGGCCCAGGTGAGGATCGGGGTGGTCGGGCCACCACCTTCTCCGACGCCCAGCACCGAGTGCCAGAAGGTGCCGGTCGCCACGCAAAAGACGCGGTCGTCTCCGGCGCGGGAGAGGGCGCCGTCTATCGCCCGGGCGACCAGGCCCAGGAGCTCGTCGGCGTCTTTGGTGGCGCCACCGTCTGGGGTGTAGGCGAACTCGTGGTCGAGCTTGACCGCCGAACCCCCGACGGCGTCTCCACGAGCGTCGTGCAGGGCCGCGCGCACGGAGGACGAGCCCACGTCCACGGACAACACCCTCGCGTTCCCCGATTCGTTGAAATCCACTTTCCCCTCTTCCTGGAGAAGACCCGGATGTTAGTCTAGCAAGGTGCCGGGGCGGCGGGTCTGTATGTTTGGCGATGGACTGGCAGCGGGTACGCAAGTCGCAACGGGAAAAGGCTTGTCGAGGAGGAGTTTAGTGGCCAGCGAAGAGCGTCTGCGGGAGCTTGAAGAGAAGTACGAAGGTTACACCGTCTACGACAACGGGGGAAACAAGATCGGGAAGGTCGACGACCTTTTCGTGGACGAGTCGGACAAAGAAGAGTACGTCGGTGTCAAGATGGGCTTCCTTGGGACGAAAAGCACCCTGATCCCGACCGAGATCGTCCGAATTAACGAGAACGACAGAACGATAGAGGTCTCCGAGTCCAAGGACCGGGTCAAGGACGCCCCGAGTTTCAGCGACGACGAGGACATCACCGCGGAGTACGAGGAACGTATCCGCAGCCACTTCGGCCTGAAATCCCTCGGAGGTGGGTCTGGAGGCGGCGGCCAGGATGCCCGCGACGACACGCAGTACGGCGAACGCCGGGACTCCGATGCCGGGGCGGCCGGCTATCTGGAGCCCGGGGGATCGCCTGGCTCGGAGGGGTACCGCCAGGAGCGCGGCGGCTTGGGAGAGACCGAAGCGCAGTACAGGGGGACGGGCTCTTCTGATGTGACCGACACTTCCGCGGGCGAGGGCTCTTCCGGGCCGCAGCCGACCACCACCCGTCAGACGGAGGAGACCGAGACCTTTCAGGAGGGCGGGCGCACCAAGGTCCGACGCCGCATCATCCGCGAGGAGGTCGTGGACGCCGACGACCAGGGTACGAGCTCCTAGCCGACCCCGCGCCCGGCGGATTCGGAGCCGGCAATGCCCTATTTGCCGGTCCGCCGGGGCTATTTCGTCCCCTCAGGCCGGCCACAGCCCGCCGGGGAGGCGCGGTCCCCGCGCTTCTCGTGCGACGTAGGCCCACGCGGGGGTTGCCGTTGCGCCGTTGCCCGTTCTGGTCGGGATGAGGACGCGCCGGTAGGGGCTTGCCAGATCTCCAGGCACGAACTCTTCTAAGCCGTCGATCGCGGGTAACCTTTCCTTCGCATCATCGAAAGCGTACAACTCCCCGAAGACGGCGGGGCCTTCCGGATTCGGCATCTCCTCTTGCCCAGGATCTCGGCCCGTCCTCGCGTCGCGTAGGGGGTCTTCGGTGCCCACGGCCAGAATGGCCTCTTCGGGGACGAGGAGGGCAGGGTAACCCTCGGGTAAGGCGTAGATGTAGCCGCGTACTGCCGCTTCTCGCACCCGCAGGGCGCCGCGGCAGTACGCGTGGTTGCGCTGGCCGCGCTTGAGCGTGCCGTAAAAGAACATGTAGAACGGGGGGCGGTCCAGGATGTTTATGCCCGCATCCCCGTTTACGCTCCTTACGACCCCGCCGCGATTATGAGGGAGGCGACCTCGTTCAGGTCGGACCCGATAACGTCCGGCCTCTGGACGAGCGGGTCGAGGACCATGCCCGGCCTGGCGACGAAGGCGGCGGCGCAACCGGCCCGCATGGCGCCCGCCACGTCCCAGGCGTGCGCCGCGACGAGCCGGACCTCCTCGATCCCGATACCCAGGCTCTTTGCGGCGGCGCGGTAGGGCTCCGGCGCAGGTTTCAGGCGCTTCACGGTATCGGCCGAGAGTATCTGCTCGAAGCGGTCCGCGATGCCCGCGTTGGAGAGTTGGGCGTTCGCTACCTCCTCAGTGGAGTTCGTCAGCGCGGCCAGCCTGATGCCGGCGTCGCGCAGGCGGTCGAGGGCCTCCGGCACCTCCGGGTGCGGCGGCAGCTCGCGCATACCCCCAAGGATGTCCCCCCGGTCTTCGTCAGAGAGACCCATCCCGCGCCTTGCAGCGGTCATCTCCAGCGCGGCGCCGCCGACGGTTCCAAAGTCCGAGTAGGACCCCGTCACCGTGGCGACCAAGGCGGACTGGAGGACCTGCTGGAACCACTCCCATCGGACCGCGGCGTCGCCGAAGACGCGCCCAAAGCGATGGTCGAGTGCCCCCAGGTCCAGCAGCGTCTCGTTGACGTCGAAAACGCTAACCCTCGCCACGTCACCTCCCTTGCCGTGTCAGCCGTTTTGCGTTTGATCCCCGGCGATCGCCACCCCGGGCCGAGGGGCTCGTTCGTGTAGTGGCGACTCGAAGCCCTGCGCCTTCGCGACCTCGTCCCCACTCAAGGGTTCCTGCCCCGCCACCGCTAAGTGGGCCGAGGGCCAGTGCTTAAGGCCATTGACTCCTGGTTGCCCGTATGCAGAGAGATCTACCCGGTTTGCCGGAGCCGTAATCGGGGCTAACGGACGACGAGCGAGGCGTAGTCCACCTTGATGCAGCGGTCCATGACTACCGTCAGGCCATGTTCTTGCGCGTAGGCGGCGGCCTCCTCGTTCACGACGCCGGACTGCATCCACAGGATCCGGGCGCCTGCCGCCACCGCGTCCAGGGCGACCGGCACTACCTCCTCGCTCCTGCGGAACACGTCCACGATGTCCACCCTCTCCGGGATTTCCTGGACCTTCGAGAACGGCTCCGCGCCGAGGATCGGGCCCGTGAGGTGCGGGTTCACGGGGAAGATCTCGAACCCGAAACCCTGCAGGGCGCGGGCGATGGCGTGGCTCGTCCGGTACGGCCTGTCCGAGAGCCCGACGACCGCGACGGTCTTCGAGTAGGACAGCAGAGTGCGGATGTTATCCCTACCGGGGTTCTGGTGCAACGCCGCTCCTTTCCCGCCCTACCCCGACGCCCAGCGCGGCGAGCTCCTTGCCCTTGGCCTCCACCATGACGTCCGTCTGCCGCCCGTCGAGGGCCTCGACCACAGCCTCCCAGTCACCCGACTCGACGGTGTAAGCGTGGGCGCCGGGGCGCTTGCTCGGGTCCTGGCTGGAAAGGTGAATCTTGGGCCGGACGCCCCTCGCCTCCCATGTGGGAAGCGCAAGGTCCAGCGCCTCCCCGAGCGTCAGGCCGCCCGGGTTCAGGCGGTGGTGGAGGTTGTCCACGATGGCCGGGATGCCGAGGGCGCGGGCCGTCTGCGAAATTTCCGCGACCGTCCAAATCCGCTCGTCGTTCTCCAGCCCGAGGTAGCGCAGGATGTCCGTCTCCGGCCGCAGCGCCTCGACGAACCGGGCGACGGCGGCGGGCCTGTCGCCGTAGGCGCCTCCCAGGTGCAGCACCACTACGGCGTCGCCCCCCCCGAGAAGGTCGAAGACGCGGGTGGCGTAGCGCAGCTCGTCCAGGCTCCGTTCGGCCGTGCCGGGGTTCGGGCTGCCTGGGTTGATGAACTGGCCGGGGTGCATGCTCAGGCGGACACCCAGGCGGCGGGCGAGGGTGCCGATCTCGCGCAGGTCGTCGCCGTGCTCGTCCTCCCAGTCGTAGGGGAAGGCCGGGTGCGAGGCAAAGGGGATCAGGCCTTGCCCGATCCTGAAGAGCCCGAGGTCCCGCCCGGCGTTCCAGCGAACCACCGTCTCCAACCCCAGCAGGTTCTCCCAGACGAGGGCGCGTAACTTCTGCGTGTCCGCGAGGCTCGCCAGCCGCAGTGTGCGGTTCGTGGTCGCCGGGAGCGTGAGGTTTTGCGCCGGGTAGCCGAGACGGATCATGCCCAGAAGATACAACTCCCGGGCCCGTTTTGCCGGGTCCTGACGCCCTTTTTTAGGCCGTTCTGTTAGCATTGACGCCCTCATGCGAGCCGCGGCCCTTCTCGGACTTTCTCAGCAAGAGGCGGAGGTGTTGCGCCGCAACGCGACATGGGGGGTGGACGAGGGCCGCCCCGAACCTCTACCCACACCAGCGGAGCTGGGACACCGGCTTCGTGGCCATCGGACTGGCCCACCTAGACTCAGGGCGGGAGGCCCAAGAGCTGCTCGTCTTTTCGAGCACCAGCGGAAGACCGGCCAGGTGCCGCATATCGTCTTCAACCCTGGGGCGCCGCCCGAAAGCTACCTTCGAGGTCCGGTGCACTGGGTCAGCGCCGGCCTCTTCCCCGACGCGCGGCCCTACACCAGCGCCCTCTGCCAGCCCCCGACCATGCTATCGGGGGGCTCAGGGTCTGGAAGACCGCCGCGGGGCTGGCGGGAAGACGACGCTTGGCCTTCTGCGCGAGATCTACCCGGAGCCCCTGAGGTGGCACCGCTACCTGGCGACGGCGCGCGACCCGGAGGGCTCGGGGCTCGTGACCATCTACCACCCGTGGGAGAGCGGCACGGACAACTCCCCCCGCTGGGACGCGCCGCTACGGGCGGTCGAGGTCGGCGAGATGCCACCCTAGGACCGCCGGGACTCGGGCACGTGGACGACCCCTCCGAGCGACCCACAGACGAGGTGTACGCCCGCTACACCTAGCTGGTAGAAGTTCAAAGACGCTCGTTGCAACGGGGCCCGGCTCTAGCGCTCTCATCCTTTTTTGGTCAAGGATGTGCCCTTCAGCCCCATCCTGGTGGCGGCCAACGAGGCGCTGTTAAAGATCTGCGAGATCGTGGAAGGGGCCGATCGGGAGCTGCGAGATCTCCGCCCGGGTAGCCAGCGCCCTGAACGCAGAACGGCAGGCCGAAACGATGTAGATTCTCCACTCGCAGGACTCTCTCGGTCACCCGCACTTTTGCGGCGTCCGCTGCCCTCCACCAGCCCGAACGAGTCCGGCTTCCACCCGCGCGGCTACTGGCGCGGCCCCGTGCGGCCCGTGGTGGTGTGATTGATCTGGTGGTCGCTCCTGCGCGCGGGTGCGCACCAACGGGCCGAGAGCCTCAGGTGCGCCGCCCTCGCCGGGTTCTCCTCCGGCCAGTTCGCCGAGTACTATGAGCCCTTCACCGGCGAGCCCTTGGGCTCCGACGACCAAATGCTAGACTGCCGCCGCCGTCGTCCTGAACTGGCTCGCGCACGATGATTAGAGAGCCGGTGGCGTTCGGTCTTCCGGTCAAGGGGTGGATCCCTGCACCGAAGGACCCTGGGTTCCGACGGACGTACTACCAGACCTGGCCCGCTCGCGGGAGATGGACCCGCCCGTCGCGAAGCGCCGGGCTACCGACGAGCCCGCAAATCTTGTCTTCGACATCCGGCCCCGGATGCACACCCTTTCGTCCTAAACCAGGAGCGCCGCTACCAAGAGCGGTACTACCACGATGGTGGCGCTGAGACGGAAGAGGTGGGTGAAGGCCACCCTGACGATGTCCGCGTCCGTCTCGCCGATTATGGAGAGGAGGGTGCCCATCCCTCCGGGGGCCGCCGCGAAGGTGGCGGTCTCGGGGTGGAAACGGAAGACCTTGACCAGAAGGTAGCCCGCAAGCGCCCAGGCCAGCATCTGCGTGGCGTTTACGACCAGTGCCGCCCCAGCTAACTGCGCCAGCGTCTCGAAGAACTTGGCGGAGAACCCGAGGCCGATGATGCCTCCACCGGAGACCTGCACGAGCAGATTGAAACCCCGCTCCGGCACGGCCCCCCGGACTGAGACGCGCGCCAGCCCAGACCCGGCGAGCGACCCCAGGACGCCGCCGGCCGGAAGCGGCGTCAGCGCCAGGCCCAATATCCCGCCTACGAGGCCGGCGCAGGCGATCAGGCCGAACCTGACGACCGCGCCACCGTCTCGCGGCCCCAAACCTTGTCCATCGCCCCTGCTCGCCGGTTCACCGGGCGCGGGATGGTGGGACCGCGCCCGGGCGAGGAACAGGTTCGCCGCGAAGATCACCAGCAGCAGGCGCGAGAGGTGGATGGCGGCGACGGCGAGGCCGTCCGCGCCGAGGCCCGTCCCGATGGTCGCCATCTCGGTAAGCCCGCCGGGCGCCGCCGCGAAGAGCGCCGTTGCGGGCGACATGCCCGTGAGCCAGACGGCGGCGCCGGCGGCCGCCACCCCGGAGAGCAAAAAGATTACCGCCAGGACGGCGGCCGGTAACAGCGTCCTCGCCCCCGAGGCCAGGGACTCGCAAGTGACCCTCAGCCCCACGAGGATTCCAACCAGGAGTTGCAGCATCTGGTAGAGGGGCGGTGGGGTCCTCACCTCCGGAAACCCAAGGACTGCAAAAAGGAGCCCGACGCCCACCATCGCGCCCGTGAACGCGCCCGCGGGAACGCGCAGCCGTTGGCCGAGGTAGGCGCCGAGCAGAGCAGCGGCCGGCGCAGCGAAAGGCAACCACCCGTCTGGCGTTCCGGATCACCCCCTCATGCCCGTCCCGCCGGGCAAGAGAAAACCCCGGCCATGCGGCCGGGGCAACGGTTCTCTGCCTCACGTTGCTTCTAGGAGGCGCCATCCTCCAAGATGAAGGTGACCGCCAAATTCACCTTGTACCCGGTGATGTTGCCATCCTGAATGAGGACGTTCTGGTCTTTGATCCAGGCTCCTTCGACCCCACGCAGTGTGGAAGTGGCGCGGCTTATAGCTTCCTGAATCGCGTCCTCGAAACTCGTCTGCGAGGTCGCGCTCAACTCGGTTACGCGTGCTACGGACATGGCTTCTCCTTTCACCTATTCTCTCTCCCTACAATCCATGTCTACCCATCATCGCGGAAAATAAAACGCGCGCTGGCGGCCCCGCGAGGAAGAAAATGCGGCCCTAGAGTTCCTTGACGAGCACGGGATCGGTTGTGGGTTTGTCGGAGCCGCCCGCCGGTTCGACGGTTACCGCGATGGCGTCCGCCCCGCCGAGGGGGGTAGTGATGGCGGTCGCCGCCATGTTGCCGGACGGCTCGAGCAGGCCGCTGGGTTCCGGCACATCGTCGTTTATGACCCAGACCTGCCCCGTGCGGTCGTGCGGCATGGAGGGCATGTCCTCCACCACGAGGATGGCGCGGTCGTCTTTGAGGGCCGTAACCTCCGCGCGGGCGCCCTGCTTTGCCCAGGTGCCGCCCAACTCTATCTCCTGGGTCTCCTGCGCCCCGTTTGCGGTGCGCGCCTGCTCGACCTGCCCGCGAAGGTCCCGCATGTCTTCCTGGAGCAGCAAGTTCCAGGAAAAGAGGCCGACCACCAGCAGGGCCGCCGCCCCGAGGGCGACGTTGCGGAGGCCGGCGAACCGGCCGAGCCAGGCAGAGGCCCGGCGGCGACTGGTGGCACGGTGTCGGGCGGACTCGGCCTCCACAACACCCATCAGCCTGCGTCGCAGGTGGGCGGAAGGCTCGTACTCTGGCGGGGCAATGGCGAGCAAGCCGGCAACCCCGACGAGGTCGTCGATCTCCGCCTGGCGTTCCGGGTGCAGGGCGAGGTACGCCTCTACGGTCGCGCGCTCGTCGTTAGGCAACGCGCCGAGGACGTAAGCGTCCTTCAGGTCTTCGAAGCTCTCGTCGTTCATGGGGCTCATCTTGGTACCGCCACATTCTCCTGGTCGAAGTAGTCCCTTATCTTTTTGAGCCCGAGCCGCATCCGGCCCTTGACCGTACCCAAGGGGAGGGCCATAAGGTTGGAGATCTCGACGTGGGTGTAGCCCGAGAAGTACGCCAGCTCGAGGACCTTCAGCTGCTCGGAGGGGAGCGTGCTGAGGGCCTCCCTGACCTGGTCGCGCTGGGAGTTGCGCCAGGTCTCTGAGAAGGCCTCGCTCGGCTGGGACCTGGGGGCCTCGGCCTCGATCTTCTCCTGGGTCCTCCGGCGGCTCGCCTGCGAGCGGAGCTGGTCTATGCCGCGGTTGTGGACGATGGAGAGGATCCAGGTGCGCACGCTGCCGCGCTCGGGCCTGTAGCCTGCCGCCGAACGCCAGACCTTGAGGAAGGCGTCCTGCGCCAGGTCTTCGGCGGCCTGCTTCTCGCCCATCATCCTGTAGGAGAGGGAGTAGGCCGCCCGGCCGTGGCGGTCGTAGAGCGCGGCGAACGCCCCAGCGTCGCCCGCCTCCAAAAGGGACATCAGGTCCTCGTCCGCATAAAGCAGGTACTGCCTGCTGCTGTCCGCCATACCCCGGTTCTACGGCAGGCGAACGCGGCCGGATCACGACGGCCCGTCCTGCCGCCAAGCGACCGCAAAATGCTGAGAAACATCGCGGAAAAATTACGAGTCCATTACAGGAGTGTTGTGATCCTTAGTCCAGGGGCTTCCGTAGTGGTGGAAGGAACAGGCATCCAGTCGTTGGAAGCGGATGCCACATAGGGCAACTAGGAAGGGTAGGGTAGATGAGTGGATTAGAGAGCCGCGGACCGATCGCGTTTGATCGGGAGACGTCGCGGCGCAACTTCTTAAAGACGGCCGCATGGACGGGGGCCGCGCTGTCCGCGATGGGTATCGGCGGCTTCGCGGCCAGCCGGGCCGACGCGCAGGACGCGCCTTACACCACGTACCAAGGCCTAGGCGACGCGGCGATCCTGCAGTTCGCCTACCAGCTGGAACTCCTGGAGGGCAACTTCTACGCGATAGGCGCCGACTCGGGCCTGTTCGCGGACACCTTCCTCGATCAAATCGCGGTCATCAGGGACCACGAGTTCGCCCACGCGGAGGCCATAGCGGCGACGCTCGGGGACCTCGGGGCAGGGGTGCCGGCCGAGCCCGCGTTCACCTTCCCGGAGGACGCCACCGCCGACGCGGCTACGTTCCTGGGCTACGCGGCGACGCTCGAGCCGGTGGGTATCGGCGCCTATCAGGGGGCCGCCCCGGCGCTTGAGAGCAAAGACATACTGGCCGCGGCGATCTCGATCCACAACGCCGAGTGCCAGCACCGGGCCGCGATCAACATAATGAACCTCGTCGTGCCGCCGAACGATGTCGCCTTCGAAGAGGCGCTGCCGTTGGCCGCCGTTCAGGACGCCGTGGCGCCGTTCGGGATCACGGGTTAAGGGAGGAGAGCTAAAGATGCAGAATCATACAGTAGACGTGCCGGGCGCGGGGGAGTTCGCGTCGCGGCCCCGTAGCCGGAGGGACTTCTTCAAGACCCTCGCGGCGGCTGGCGCCGGCGCGGCCGGCGGTTCGCTTCTCCTCTCCAGCAAGGCCTCCGCCCAGGGCGCCGGCGGGGACGTGGACATCGCCAACTTCGCCCTGACGCTGGAGTACCTCGAGGCCGAGTTCTACGGCCTGGCGCTGGACGCGGGTGTCCTGGAGGGCGACGCCCTAGCCGTAGTCACGAACCTTTTTGACCACGAGTCCCAGCACGTCGACGCCATAATCGGCTTGCTTGAGGGCGCCGGTGCGAACCCGGTCGCGAAGCCGGAGTTCGTCTTCCCCGAGGGCTCGTTCGACACGCAGGCCGCCATCCTAGAGCTGGCCGCGACCTTCGAGCCCGTCGGTGTGGGCGCCTACCTGGGCGCCGCTCCGATGATCGCCAGCCCCGACATCCTCGCCGCCGCGGGCAGCATCGCCGGCGTCGAGGGCGAGCACGTGGTCGCCGTGAATAACCTCATCAGCGGTCTTCCGGCCGCCATCGAGGCCTTCCCGGCCGCCCTCACCATGGACGAGGTGCTGACCGCGGTCTCCCCGTTCATCGTGGGCGGTATGATGGAAACCGGTGGCGAAGAATACCGCGACAGGAACAGCTTCGGCCGGGTCTAACCCAGCACCGCAAGGGAACACGGTAGATATGCACCGTCGTTCCATCCGGAGGAGGAGGGCGATCATCGCCCTCCTCCTCTTCGCGCTGCTTCTCGCCCCGGCCTGCAGCCCGAAGATACCCGGGGGCGGGGACGAAGCCGCCAACCCCAGCGCGAGCGTCTCCGGTGAGAGGCTGGAGCTGATCGAAAAGGCCGCGAAGGGGCGGCCCGGGCCACAAAAAGCCACGAACGCGCAGGTCACAAACGCAGTGCCAAAAGCCTCAAAGAACGTCGAGCATTTTGAGGATGGGGCGCCGGAGGACCCGGCCGCCCCGGCCGTCCACCGCGCGACCGAAGAGAACAGCAGGGGCGATTACACGTACCTGAGCGATCCCGAGATCGATGGAGAAGCGAACGCCGTGGTGTTCGCCTCGCCGACCGGCGCCTACGGACACAACATCGGGGTGTGGTACGAGCCCGTGCAGCAGCAGTGGGCGATCTTCAACCAGGACCGGGCGCCCGTGCCCGCCGGGGCGGCCTTCGAGGTGCTAGTCCCGCAGGAGTCCGACAGCTTCGTCCACAGAGCCACGGCGGAGAACGTCTCGGGGGACACCACGTATATCGACGATCCCCTCGTCAACGGCAAGTCCGACGCGGACGTCTCCGTAACCCAGAACTGGAACCCCGGGGGCGGCGAGGGCGTCTACAACGACCATCCCGTGGGCGTCCGCTACGACGCCGACCGGGAGAGGTGGACGGTTTACAACGCGGACCGCGCCGGCATCCCGGAGGGCGCGTCCTTCGACGTGACCGTCTCCGAGAAGACCAAGACCACGGGTGGCGGCGCCAGCATCGACACCGGCGAGGCCCCCGAGTACCGCGACTTTTACTCGGAGGGCGCCCCGCAGACGCCCGAGAAGTTCGTCTCCTCCGCCACCTCGGCCGGGGCGATACCCATCGTCAAGCCGTTCAACTTCGGGCGGGATCCGGGCGGGCCGGAGGACAAGACCCTCTCGCTCGACATCCCAAGGATCGGCGTCAGGGACATACCCGTCTTCGGTACCGTCTCCGAGGAGAAGCTTAGAGACGGCGCGGTCCACATCCCGGCGACCGGGTACCCGTGGCAGAACGGAGCCAACGTGTTTATCGCGGGGCACCGCATCGGGTTCGCGGGCACGCCTTCCTATTACGTGTTCTTCCGCCTCGACGAGCTACAGGAGGGGGACGAGATCCGTCTCCAGGACGCCGCCGGAAACGAGTACCTGTACCGCGTGACGAAGCGCACGGTCGTCGGCCCGGAGAGCGTCGACGTGATGAACGCGGTCAAGGGCAAGTCCCTGATCACGCTCCAGACCTGCACCCTGCCTGACTACGAGGAGCGCCTGATCGTGCAGGGGGCGCTCGTCGAAGGCCAAACCTGAGCGCCCGCGCCCCCGTGCTAAGATTTTGCCCGTCTGACCCCGACGGAGAGCAAGGTGCGGGTTTGCGGTTGAGCGTCCTTTCGAGCGGTAGCTCCGGCAACGCCACCTACGTGGAATGCGCAGACGGCGGCTTGCTGATCGATGCCGGGCTCTCGGGTAAGCGGCTCGAAAAGCTTCTCGCCCGCGTCGGCAAGACGGTACACGACGTCGGGGCCGTCCTGCTCACCCACGACCATTCGGACCACACTTGCGGCGCCCGTGCGCTGTCGAGGGACTACGGCGTCCCGATCTTCGCCCCGCCCGGCGTGCGGGCGGGCCCGCGACCGGGCGGCACGGCCGTCGAGTCGGTCGCGGCGGAGGAGCCGTTGGCGATCGGCGGGCTGGCCGTCACCTTTTTCGGGGTGCCGCACGACTCGCCGACCTACGGCGTCCGTATCTCCGGCGACGGCCGCGAGGTTGCCATGGCGACCGACCTCGGGCAGGCGGAATCGGGTGTCCTCAGCCGGATGCGCGGGGCCGAGGCCGCGGTTCTGGAGGCGAACCACGACACCGAATGGCTCGCGAGGGGACCGTACTCGGCGCAGCTGAAGCGCAGAATCTTCTCCCCTAACGGGCACCTCTCCAACCGGCAGGCGGCCCGGGCTGCCCTCTCGCTCGCCCCGCACGGCCTGAAGGACCTGATCCTGGCGCACCTATCGAAAACCAACAACTCCCCGGCCCGGGCCTGCGGCACGGTGCACGGCGCGCTCAGAGAGGCGGGTTACGGTGGCGTGCGGGTACGGGCTGCCATTGCGAACCACCCGACGCCCTGGATCGAGGTGGGGGCCCCTCTTGAGGCCCCGGAGTACACCTACCGCTACGCTCGCGGCGACGCCGCCGCCGGGCAGCTCTTTGGCATCGAGTGATCCGGCGCGCCACCATCGTCGCCGTCGGCAAGCTGAAAGGCTGGCCCGCCGACGGCTGCGCTGACTACGCCAGGCGCCTGCGGCGCCACTTTGCCGTCGAGGCGATAGAGGTCCCCGAAGCGGACATGAACCGGCGCTCCCAAAGCGAGGTGCTCGCCGCCGAAGGGGAACGCCTCACCAGGCGCATCGCCGCCAACTCCCACGTCGTCGCGCTCGACCGCGAGCGCGGCACGCGGCTCTCCTCCAAAGGGCTAGCCCGGCGCCTCGGGGCGCTTGGGGTCTCGGGCCGCGGCGACTTGACGGTAGTGCTCGGCGGGCCCTTGGGCCTCTCGCCGCAGGTCCTCGACCGGGCCGACGAGGTGTGGTCGTTCGGGGAGATCACGCTCCCCCACGCCCTCGCCAGGGTCGTCCTTATGGAGCAGCTGTACCGCGCCGTGAAGATAGACCGCGGCGAGAAGTACCATTGGTGAAGGGGTTTCAGACCGCGGGAACCGGGTTTCGGTAGTTGCCCGAAAAGTCCCTCGTAACGGGCCACATGAACCCCGATCCCTGTAGCCTAACTGCTATATTTACCTGCGTGCGTTTGCAGATAGACAGGTTCGAGGACGGGGGCTGGGTCGTGGTGTTGCCCTACCCTGACGGGGGGCGCAACTTCGACGTGCCGCGGGAGTTTTGTCCGGGGGAGACGGGGTGGGTGGCCGGGGAGAACCGGCGGTTGCTCGATGGGCTCGCGGGGGGCGGCTGGTGAGCTTTGAGGGGCGCCTGGCAGGGGCCGTGCGGAACGCCGTAAAGAAGGCCTACGACGTGGAGCTCGAGACCGTACACGTCGAGCGGCCGAACGATCCGGTTCACGGCGACTTCGCCACCAATGTCGCGCTCGCGAACGCCCGCGTGCTTAGGCGCAACCCGCGGGAAGTCGCGGAGACCTTGGTCGGGGCGCTGGACGTGCCTTTCGTCCGGGAGGCCGGGGTGGCCGGACCGGGGTTCGTCAACTTTCGGCTGGCGGACGAGGCATTGTGCGCGGAGGTCGGGGCTTTGCTGGAGGCGGGGGAACGCTACGGCCGTAGGGAGCCGGAGGGGAGCCCCTTCATGCTCGAGTACGTCAGCGCGAACCCGACGGGGCCGATGCACGTCGGGCACGGGCGGCAGGCCGCCTACGGGGACTCGCTCGCCCGGATACTCGAGGCGGCCGGGCGGCCGGTCTACCGCGAGTACTACTTCAACGACGGTGGGAACCAGATCCGCATCCTCGGCGAGTCCGTGACCGCCCAGTACGCCGGCATCTACGGCCGGGAGTGGCCCGTAACCGACCCAGGTGCGCTGTACCCGGGCGAGTACGTCCTAGAGATAGCGCGGGCCCTCGCGGACGAGCGGGGCGAGGTCTACCTGGAGATGCCCCCGGACGAGGCGCTATCGCAGATCCAGGCGTTCGCCACCCGCTGGTGCATGGACGACATCGAGCGGACGCTCGCCAGGGTGCGGGTCCGGTTCGACAACTTTTTCAACGAGAAGGACCTCTACGAGTCGGGGGAGATAGAGGCCCTGATCTCCGAGCTCGAAGAGTCGGGCCACGTCTACGAGAGCGACGGCGCCCTGTGGCTCGACTCTTCAAAGCTCGGTGACGACAAGGACCGGGTCCTCCGCAAAAAGGACGGCTCCTACACCTACATGGCCCCCGACCTCGCCTACCACCGCAACAAGCACAGGCGCGGCTTCGCCACGGCGGTGGACGTGCTCGGCGCGGACCACACAGGCTACCCGCCCCGCATCCGGGCCGGCCTCCTGGCGCTCGGCCTCCCGGAGGATTTTTACGAGGTCGAGCTCGTGCGGCTCGTCAAGCTCGTGCGCGAGGACGAGCAGGTCAAGTTCAGCAAGCGGGCGGGCAACATAGTGACGCTCGACGAGCTGCTCGACGAGGTGGGTGAGGACGTGGCGCGGTACTTCTACGTCAGGTCCTCGCACAAGAGCGAGATCAACTTCGACCTGGAGCTCGCCGTGAACCAGTCGGACGAGAACCCGGTCTTTTACGTGCAGTACGCCCACGCCCGCATAGCGAGCATCTTCGAGCGGGCCGGTATGCATCCGGAGGACATCAAGGACGCGCCCGCCGGCGGGCTCGCCGCGGAGGAGCGCCAGCTCGTGCTCGAGCTGCTGGACTTCCCCCGGGTGGTGGAAAACGCAGCGGCCCGGCGGGAGGCGCACCCGATCCCGACGTACATCGAAACCCTCGCCAACCGCTTCCACCAGTTCTACACGGTGCACCGGGTGCTGGTAGAGGAGGCGGGCCTCCGCGCCCGGCGGCTCGCCCTGTGCGCGGCCACGAAAACCGTGCTCCGCGCCGGGCTCGACCTCGTGGGCGTCGCCGCACCGGAGAAGATGTAGAAGAACCCCGTTCGGACGAACGTTGCCCGGTCACAAACCGGCCGGCGTCCGACCGGGCGTCGGGCGTTCGCGGGGGGATGATCGCGGACCGCGGCGCGGCCGTCATCGGGGTAGGACAGGGCCGGCAGGGCCTTTGCTATACTCTGCGGGGCGTCACCGGTATCGGTTATGGACGGGGAGGCGATGAGCGCAGGCAGCCGGCTAACGATCTGCCAGATCAGCGACATCCACTGCGGAAGCCCGCACTTTATCCCCGACCTCCTGGAGCGCTCCATACTGGAGATAAACGATCTGGAACCGGCGGCGGTGGTGGTCTCGGGAGACCTGACCAACGCGGGCTACCGGCAGGAGTTCGAGATCGCCGCCGAGTACGTGCGGCGCTTCGATTGCCCGAACGTGATGGTCATCCCCGGCAACCACGACTCGCGCAACGTCGGCTACGTCCACTTCGAGCGGCTCTTCGGGGAGCGGTACTCCTGCATCGAGTACGACGACGCGGTCATGGTCGGCATAGACTCGTCCGAGCCGGACCTCAACGATGGGAGGGTGGGGCGCGAGCACTACGAGTTTATCCACGAGTCCTTCGCGAACGCCGGGGAGAAGCTCAAGATATTCGTGATCCATCACCACCTCATCCCGATCCCGGGCACGGGCCGCGAGCGCAACATCATTTTCGATGCGGGCGACGTGCTCGAGCTTCTAGACGAGGTGGGCGTGGACCTCGTCCTTTCGGGCCACAAGCACGTCCCGTACTCCTGGAAGCTGGAAGACTTCTTTATAGTGAACGCCGGCACCGCCTCTACGACCCGCCTGCGCGGCAACACGCGGCCTTGCTACAACGTTATCGAAATAGAAGACGGGCGCGTAAAGGTCTTCCGCAAGTACCCGTTCAAGCAACGGGAACTCACCGTGGACTTCGACTCGACCACCCACGAGTACGTGCGCCACGAGGAGAGGATCGACGCAGAAGTGGGCGTGGACCCGGAGGTCGCGCTCGGCGGCGAGTAGTCCCGGGCCTCTCGCGTGCGGGCACTCTTTCTTATAGACGGCGAGCACTACCCGCCCGTCGTCCTGGACGCCATGCGCAGCGTAGAGGAATCCCTCGGCGCCACGGGCGCGGTGGCGGCCTTTCTCGGCGGCACGGAGAAGCTCAAGGAGGGGACGGACTACGGCCTGCCCCTCGTGCACGGAGAGGACCCGCTCTCCGCCGTCGGGAGGGCGCTCTCGGAGCACGAGGTGGACGTCGTGGTGGACCTCTCCGACGAGCCCGTGATCGGCTACCGCGAACGGATGCGCATAGCTTCCCTCTCCCTGGCCGCGGGCGCCCGGTACGTCGGCAGCGACTTCGAGCTGCGGCCGCCGGAGCTGCGCGACGCCTCGACGAAGCCCTCGCTCGCGGTGATCGGCACCGGCAAGCGGGTGGGGAAGACGGCAGTCTCCGGCTACCTGGCGCGTCTCCTGGCGCGGGAGGGTTTCTATCCGGGGGTCGTCTCTATGGGGCGCGGGGGGCCGCGACGTCCCGAGGTGATCGAGGGCCACAAGCTGGAGGTGGGCAGCGCGTACCTGCTGGAGGCGCTGGGGCGGGGGGCGCACGCGGCGAGCGACTACTACGAGACGGCGGCGCTAAGTCGGGTGACGACCGTCGGGTGCCGCAGGTGCGGCGGCGGGCTCGCCGGGGAGCCCTTCGTCTCCAACGTGCTCGAAGGGGCCGAGATCGCCAACGGTCTCGACACCGGCGTGACCATCTTCGACGGCTCGGGCGCGGCGATGCCGCCGGTCCGGGTTGACGGAAGGATACTGGTGGCGGGGGCGCACCAGGACCCCGAGTACATCGCCGGGTTCCTCGGCGCGTACCGGCTCCTGATCTCGGATCTACTCCTCCTGACGATGAGCGAGGAGCCACTGGCAGACGAGGGGCGGGTACGCGACCTTCTAGAGCGGGTGCGCGAGGTCCGGCCCGACCTTCCCGCCGTGCCGACAGTCTTCCGGCCTCGACCCGTCGGAGACGTCGCGGGGATGCGCCTAGCCTACGTGTCTACGGCCCCCGAGTCGGTGCTCGAAAAGCTCGCGTGTCACCTGGAGGAACGGTACGGGTGCGAGGTAGCGGGGGCCTCCGGCAACCTCTCGGATAGGGGAAGGCTCGCCGCGGACCTCGACCGGATGCCGCCCGTGGATGGGTACCTCACGGAGATAAAGGCCGCGGCCGTCGACGTGGTGACCCGGCGGGGGGCGGAGGAGGGACGGCCGGTCCTCTACTGCGACAACGACCCCGTGGGAGAGGGGCTCGACGGGGAGTTGTTGCGGCTGGCGCGTCGGGCGGTCGGGTGAGGGGACCGCACGGTGGTCGTACTTTGAGGGACCGTGTATACTTCTGGCGTCCGAAAAGACGGTTCCGATTCCTCAGGGGTAAGGAGCCGCTCCGCGGCGTTTCCGAGCAGATCCTGCCATCAAAGGCGCCCGCCTCCGGTGGGACGCCTTGGCCGGCACGGGAGGTTTGGTGAGAGCCCATTAGAACGATCGATCCCCGCCCGGGGTCCATAGCAACCGTGGCCGTCGAGTGCGCGGCCGTTACCGAGATGGTAGCGCTGCAGGTCGCGCGCCTCGAAGGATCCGGCGACCCGGAGAGCGCCTACACCCTCGCCATGGAGACCTTCGGCGAGGGGCTGAAGGGCGTCTCCAACGAGGGCAAGGTGGTGAGCCCGCGCGAGGAGCGTCTAGACGAGAAGGGGAGGGTCCGGGCACCCAAGAGCGGGACTTGGGCGCTGAACGTGGCGGACGTGCTGGGGTCCGGCGCCCTGGAGGTGGACCTCTCGCAGTGGAGCCGGTGGAGGGTCTGCAGTCGCTCATCCGGGGCCAGGAGGGCTCGATTTCCGCGGTGTCGGCGGCCCCGAGGGGCGGCATCCTGAGGACGCCGGACATGTACATGAGCAAGCTTATCGTGGGGCCTGGTGCCAAAGGTACCATAGACATAGACGCGCCCATCTCGGGGAATGTGCGGGCGATAGCCGAGGCCATAGGCCGTCGCCCGGAGGAGATCACGGTCGCCGTGCTCGGCGAGATGCAGGCCCGGATGTGGCCCACGCAGCGCGCGCAGGTGGACAAACTGGCGGAGTACTGGTTCGGCGAACCTGAGCGAAAGCTAACCCTCGACGACCTGATCAGGGAAGACGACGTGGTCTTCGTCGCGACGGGCATCACCCCCGGCGAGCCCCTAAACGGGGTGAGGTGCTTCCGCGGCGGGGCGAGGACGCACACGGTCGTAATGTCCACCGAGCCCCGTGTGGTAAGATTTATGGACACCATTCACGCCCTGGAGCCCGAGGCCGGGCGAAAGGGTTCCCAGCTTTGAAACCCAGACCCGATTCCGCCCCAGCCGTACCCGCATCGCAAAAAAAGAAGGATGGAGCACCAGCATGACCGAAAAAGCAACCCTCGAGCGCAAGCGCCTAAGCGACCTGCACCAAATCGCCTCGCAGCTCGGCATCACGCAGTACCGCAAGTACCGCAAGCCCGAGTTGGCGGAGATGATCTACCAGGTCGCCACCGAGCAGGCCGGCCAGCAGGCCAACGAGGCCCCGAACGGCGGCTCCCCGCCAGCCCCGGACGCGCCGACCGAGAACGGTAACGCCGCCACGGCGACCCTCCCAGAGCCGCCGGCCCCCGTGGCCGACGGGGAGACCCAGGCTCCCGCATCCGAGGAAAGGCCCCCGCAGCGCCAGGAAACGCGGCGCGAGGAGCGTCGGGAGGATCGCAAACGTCCCGACGGGAAGCCGCAAGATCGGGGCGGCCAGCAGGACCGGCGCGGCGGCGAGGAGAACGTGCAGAGCGGCATCCTCGACGTGTTGCCCGACGGGTTTGGCTTCTTGAGGACCGGCGGCTACAGCCAGAGCCGGGGCGACGTCTACGTCTCGACCAGCCAGATCAAGCGCTTCAACCTCAGACGCGGCGACCACGTGGTCGGCCAGATCCGGACCGCCCGCGAGGGCGAGAAATACCCGGCGATGGTCCGTATCGAGACGGTGAACGGCGAGGAACCCCAGAAGGGCCGCTGGCGCCAAAACTTCGACGATCTGACCCCGCTCTTCCCTCAGGAGCGCCTGCGCCTGGAGTGGAAGCCGAACGACATCGCCCCCCGCGTCATGGACCTCATCACGCCCATAGGCAAGGGCCAGCGCGGCCTGATCGTCTCCCCGCCGAAGGCGGGCAAGACGACCATCCTCAAGCAAATCGCTCAGTCCATTGCCGCCAACTACCCGGAGACCAAGCTCTTCGTGCTGCTCGCCGACGAGCGGCCCGAGGAGGTCACGGACTGGCAGCGCAGCGTCCAGGAGGCCACGGTCGTGGCGTCGACGTTCGACCAGCCCGCCGACAACCACATAGCCGTGGCCGAGCTCCTGCTGGAGCGGGTCAGGCGGCTCGTGGAGGAGGGCGAGGACGTCGTCGTTATCTTGGACTCCATCACCCGCCTCGCGAGGGCTTACAACCTTGCGGCCCCGGCAAGCGGGCGCATCCTCTCCGGCGGTGTCGACTCCGCCGCGCTCTACCCGCCCAAGCGGTTCTTCGGGGCGGCGAGGAATATCGAGGATGGCGGGTCTTTGACCATCCTCGCCAGCGCGCTCGTCGAGACCGGGAGCCGGATGGACGAAGTCATCTACGAGGAGTTCAAGGGCACGGGGAACATGGAGATCCACCTGGAGCGCAAGCTTGCGAACCGCAGAATCTACCCGGCCATCAACATCGAGGACTCCTCGACGCGCAAGGAGGAGCTGCTCATGGAGCCGGCCGAGGCCCAGCGGGTCTGGCAGGTCCGCAGCATCCTGAACGCGCTGGACGGTGCGCAGAAGATAGAGCTCCTCATCCAGAAGCTCAAGGAGACCCACTCGAACGCCGAGTTCCTTCGCGAGCTCCAGCGCGTCCGCGGCTAGGCACCTTCAGGGGAGGGCCCCTAACGCTCGGGACCCCCCCGCGTTTTCGTGGTTAAACTGTAGGCTCTTGCAAGAGGCTAGACGAGAAGAGGAAAGACGATGAAAAAGGGCATCCATCCCGAGTACCGGCCGGTCGTGTTCCGCGACAACAGCGCCAATTTTTCCATCCTTAGCCGCTCGACCATCGAGACGGGCCGTACGATAACGTGGGAGGACGGCAAGGAGTACCCGCTGGTGGAGCTCGACATCTCCAGCGCGAGCCACCCGTTCTACACCGGCAAGCAGCGCATAGTGGACACCGGTGGCCGGGTCCAGCGGTTCGAGAACCGCCGCCAGGCCCGCCAGAACCGGCAGTAGGGGACACCGCTTGAGGGTCGGCGGGCAGGCCATAATGGAGGGCGTGCTGATGCGCTCTCCCAACTTCTGGGGGATGGCCGTCCGCGCGCCCGGCGGGGACGTGGAGCTTCGGGCAGAGCCCTTCCGGTCCATCACCCGCAAGAGCAAGCTGTTTAGGCTCCCCATCGTCCGCGGCGCCCTTTCCCTCGGGGAGACGCTGTGGCTCGGGATGAAGGCGCTCACGCTCTCGACGAACATCGCGCTCGGCGAGGAAGAGGAGCTCTCCAAAAAGGAGATCGCGGGCACCATGCTCTTCGCGCTCGTGCTCGGCTTCGGGCTCTTCCTCGTGGCCCCGGTCTTGGGTACCAAGGGGCTCGGGGCGCTCGCCGGGACGGGCATCGAGAACCCGGTGCTGTTCAACCTGATAGAGGGCGCGATCCGGATCGGGATCTTTATCCTGTACATCGTCGGCATCACCTGGATCAGCAAGGACATCAAACGCTTCTTCGCCTACCACGGCGCGGAACACAAGGCCATAAAGGTCTACGAGCGGGGCGAGGAACTGGTCCCCGAGAACTCGCACAAGCTCGACACGAGCCACGTCCGCTGCGGGACGAGCTTCGTCTTGTACGTGCTGGTCCTCTCCATCCTGGCCTTCTCGCTGCTGGGCGTGGAGGGCTGGCTGTACATGCTGGCAAGCCGGGTGGTCGTCATCCCGCTAGTGGCGGGCATAGCCTTCGAGTTCATCATGTGGAGCGCCCGCAACGAGGGGAGCCCGCTCGTACAGGTGCTCGTCTGGCCCGGCCTGCAGATGCAGCGGCTTACCACGCGCGAGCCCTCAGACGACATGGTAGAGGTGGCGATGGCGTCGTTGAAGAAGGTGCTCTCGATGGAAGAGCAGGCGAAGATAGAGCCGAACGAGGCGACGAACAAGCTGGTGATCTGATGGACGAGCAGGTCTTGAAGCTGGCCGGGGAGACCCTCGGCCGCTACGAAGCGCTAACGAAAGAGCTCTC
>CADCUZ010000035.1 GCA_902806015.1 uncultured Rubrobacteraceae bacterium | reverse complement strand
TTGCGCCCGCGGCAGTTCGTCCTTACGGGGACGCCGCTGGGCCTGTACCCCGTGCGGCCCGGCGACGCCGTGCGCGTGACGGCGGAGCGGCTGGGGAGCGTACCGTTTCCGCCGCGCCTAAGGGAGGGGGTTACGGCGGTGAGGTTGTGTGTCGGCACGGGCGGTGCGCGCTACCCTTCCCTTTCGACGCGATCTAACGCCTCGCTCTTCGTCGATGTCTGGTCGGGTGCGGGCAGGCCCACCCCGGACGGAAGCTCGAGTCGCAGGTCCGCCTCGCGGTCCACGCGAAGCTCCCCACGAGCCAGCCGACACCCGAGCACGTGCCCGCCGGCGCTTCTGTCGTCGGTGATAAAGTGTAAGTGGTAGCCGGGGACGTTCAAACCTCGGGCGTGGTCGGGGAAGCGGAAGCCCACGAGACTGCCCAGGACGTCGTGGAACTCGAAGACGCGCTGGCCCTTGACGACCTCTACGAGGGGCGGGTAGGGCTTGCGCTGCCGGGGCACGCTGCGCGTCTTGACGCGCCCGAAGCGCCCGTCCACCCGCACGGCGCAGCAGGCTGCCGTCTCGCCGACTAGCCGGTCCACGTAAGCACAAAGGCCGGCGAAATCCGTCGACGCGGCGATCGTTTGGCACAACCCCGGCTCGAAGAACGTCACGACGGCGAACGGCGTCCTCGTCCGGCCGTCGATGGCGTAGGCCCGCCCGTCCGCCTTTACCTGATAGAAGCCGCCATCAAGAGCGACCATCTCGCCGTCCAGCGCGTCGAGGGTGCCCAGGCCGAAATCGCCGCGGTCCCTAAGCTCGGCGAAGCTGACGTCGCCGTCGTAGTTGCCGTCCAGGAGCGCCTCGATGGTCGAGGTCTGGAAGAGCGTGTGGTGGGGACGCTCCACCCCCCCGAGGTTTCGCTTCTTGAGGCATTCGACGTGCAGCGCGCCCACCAGCGCGGCATCGACCGGCATCGGGCTCCTCTCGGGTAATGAGTCGGGTACGTGGCCTTTTCCCCGAATCTTATCTTGCGCGCCGCGATACCGCCTAGACCGTTCGCGGGTGACTGGCGAGTATCGCGTCGCCCTGCCTATGCGTAGCCGCGAACCGGCCTTGTTCTATTCTATAGGCGCCGGCTCTTCGGGAAGGCGGCCACGACGGCCACCACCGCCCGAGAAGCGGGCCGGTGAGCATCACGGCCAAAAGCCGCCGGATCTGAACCTCCCCTGCTCGATCTGGTGGTGGCGCTTGAATCGGGTTCTTGCGCGCGTCGGGGTGGTGTATCCGCGACGCTCTTGGCGCGCGTAATCCCGAATCTTCCCTTGGCGGCCGGCGGTTCGCATACCTTCAGGCGTATCGCCCAGCCGCCTCCCGCATGGCCGCCGTCCTATCGAACCGGTCGTCTGCGGGGCACGGGCAGGCAATACGGCGTCCCTCCGACAGGGCCAGCGACCGTGCTGTCCGGAGACCGCCATCCGCGGTATCGTGGTGGCTGTCGTAGAAGATTCGCTCCCATCTATAGCACCGCGAAGGGGCGCGGAAGTGTGCAGCAAGGTCACCAGGAACGGGTTAGGAAAAAAGGAGGCGCTTAGGGTATGCCTACAGGACGCGGGGCCCCGACGGGGGATGGTTCCACTACGCGCCGACAAGCGCAGGTGCGCGCCGAGCGGGCGGCCGGATGGCTAAGAACGCCGCTGATCGTCGCCGCGCTGCTGGCCATTCCGGTCATCGTGGTGCAGGAGTCCGACCTCGGGGGCTTTTGGGACCCCATAACCGCCGCTTTGGACTGGTGCATCTGGGGGGTGTTCGCGGCGAACCTGGTCGTCATGGTCGCCGTCGTCCCCGATCGGCTGCGTTGGCTGCGCGACAACCCGCTTGATGTGCTCATTGTGGTGCTCACCCCGCCGTTCCTCCCCGCCACGATGAAGATCGCGCGGGCGCTGCCGGTGATCAGGCTGGTTTGGCTTCTGCTGGTAGCCAATCGCCTGCACGGCTTGTTCTCCGTGCAGGGGCTGCGTTACGCGGCGCTGATAGTCTTCACCGTGGTCGTCGGCGGCGGCACGCTCTTCGTCGCCGCCGAGCCGGCCCAGCAGCTGAGCATCTGGGACGGCCTGTGGTGGTCTGCAGAGACGGTGACCACCGTCGCCTACGGCGACATCTACCCCACAACTGCTTTAGGGCGCGTGGTCGCCACGGTCGTGATGACCACCGGCGTAGGCTTCGTCGCGCTGCTAACGGGCTCCCTGGCCCAACGCTTCCTGCACGGCGGGACCGGAGCCCCGGTTCCCGAGCCCAAGCCGGGCGAGGCCGAGATGACGCGGCGGCTGGACGAGATGTCCGACCAGATCTCCGGCCTCCGGGAGCTCTTGGAACGACGCGACTAAAGAAGCACCCCCGGGATTGAACCCTTTGGGGTCCCGGCGACGGCGTGAGCGGTGCGCACGTTCGGCGCCGGACAAGCCGACACAGAGCCGTCAGGCGAGTCCACCTATGGCGGGTGCGCTTCCTCACCCCCCATCGTCTAGGAGAACGTCCAGGAGCAGCGCCCCGACCAGTAAAACAGGACCGAGACGAGTCCCTGCCCGCTGGTGGGGTCGAAGTAAGCGTGGAAGCCCTCCCCCCGATGGCTTCTAGGGTTCTCCACCGGGCCAGGACCCCCTATCAGCAGCTTCGGCCCTCTCTCCGAGGGACCGGCCGCTCTCGGGCTACCGGGCGCTCCTCGCCGCGTCGATCCAGGGTCGCGCGACTTCGCGGTTCTCGTAGGCCCATCGCCTCGCGCCCGCGATCGGGTCGCCCTCCTCGTTTATCGCCTGCTCCAGGCCGTCGATCTGCTCCTCGGTGAGCTCCAGCGCGTCCATGAACGCGTAGGCCGCCGGGTCCTCCTCCCGCAGGCCCCGGCTCACGATCGTCGAGCACTCGGCCGGGTCGTTCGTCTCGCCCATGGCGTCCTTGGGGTCCTCCAGGTACCTGATGTCGTACCTCTGATTCATCCAGTGCGGCGACCAGGCGAGGAGGACGAACTCCTCCCTGAAGGCGTATAGGCGCTCGACCTCTTCGAGCATGCCCGCGGTGGCCCCCTCCACGAGTTTCTGCTCGAGGCCGTAAGCCGGGATGACCTTCTTACCGACCGCCTGCATCACCACCGAGCTCCGCTCGATGCCGAGGATGAACCGCGCTTCGGTGCCGTTGAGCTGGTCGATGCTCCTCACGTCCATGTAGGCCGGGACCGCCATGCCTTGCTTAGTCTTGCCCAGGAACCACGGGTCCAGATGCTCAACGTCTTCGGCGACCTCTTCGAGCAGGGCCTCCTGGTTGGGCAGCCACACGTCCTGGAACGCGTCCAGCTCGCCGCTCGCCACCCTTCGGTAGGTCGAGTCGAGGTCCCCCGAGTTGCGGATCTCGACGCTCTCGTAACCGAGCTCCTCCTCGAGGAGGACCTTCGTCAGGTTCGAGACCGCCACGTTCTCGTCCCAACCTATGTTGGCGAGCCTGAGCCCCTCGTCCAGCCCGAGGCCGCCGCAGCCCGTCAGGGCGAGGGCGCCCAAAACGAGCGCGAGGATCGCCGCCAAAAGTTTGCCGCTCGTCCTCGTCGCCGTGTCCTCCCCGTTCAGTCCTCTGGGTAGCTCTTGTAGAATCCTTCGGCCGTTCGAGAACGTGTCCATCGTCTCCGCGATCTGCCGCCCGTGGGCCCCCTGCAGGTTGCATGTTCAGCGTAGCGCCGCCCTACGCCTCACGCTCCCCCGTCTACCCCACAGGCTAACAGCGGCAAGAGAGTAGTGCATCCCACAAGGGGCGCATTCCTTGGCTAACGTCGTGTTGCCCGCGGCCCACGGGGCTTTATTCACCCAACGTTGTGGAAGGGGCGTCCTCCGAAGTTCGCCCGTACGGGGTCCCAAGAAGTTCGTCGACGGGGCGATGCGCGGCCGGGTTCGGTGCCTACGCCGGCGGCCACGGATTCGGCCGCGTCGAGCTCCGCGCAAGACGCTCCTATACGTAGCGACGATGGCGTAACGACGATGGTTCGTGCGTATCCCGCGCCTTCCCGAGCATAAGCCGTTCTCCTTACCGCGCCTTTACGGAGCTCGCCCGGACCGCGACGAGACCTAAATGGAACGGACGATGGGCCGTCGTGGCCGTTTTTTCGTTCGTCGCTTGCTGCGTTTGCCGAATCCTACTTCTTCCATGAAGCCGCGGGACACCCTTGATCCGATCCCTGCCCGCTCGATGCCTCACGCTGTTTGGACGAATGCCCGGTCGGGTGCCGTACGTCGCACCGGAGTTGCGATTTGCGGGAGACGTTCGGTGGAGGGATTCTTTACGAGCGGGTTGCGTGGTTGTGAGCGGTGGCGACGCCGCCGGCAACGATGGCGACGATTACCGAGAGGAACTGTATCCACGCGCCAACCAACACTCCGAATCGGCTCGGATCGAGCAGGTTGCCCAACGCCCCGCTCGCGAAGTACCCGACGAACATGAACAGGCCCACGACTATGCCTAAGGCCGGGATCCACCGCCACGGCGAGAGGGCGACCAAACCGGCCGCCACCAGCAGGATGACGAGACCCGGCGGGACCGTGGGTACCTCGATACCCGAAAAGATCTGGATCACGAACCCAAAAGCCGCGACGAGCAGGGCGGCGACCGTCACCTTGCCGCCGGAGGATAAGGAGCTTCGTTGCTTCATCGGAGTCCTCCCGTCTGGATAATAAGAAGGCCTGCGCGCACGTGGCGCCTTACATCTCTTGAGATCAGAGCACCGTCTTGCCCCACCTGCCGCGTCGAGGGTGACGCCCGTGATCCAGGCCGAAGCAGCCGACACGAGCAACAGCGTCGCCGCCAAGTCCTCCGGCGTCCCCATTCGCCCGAGCGGGACGCTCGCCGCCTGTCGTTTCGGGCCGTTTGGCACCCGACGCTCCATGCGCTCGGTAAGCACCCTGGCCGGGGCGACGCAGTTGATCCTCACGCCGCGCCCGGCGACCTCGTTCGCCAGGTTGTTCGAGAACATGTGTAAGGCGGCCTCGGGCGCCGCGTAGGGCGCCGAGGCTGTTGAAGGCGGGCGGCCCGCCGAAACCCGTCATCGGGGGTGGTTCCCGGAGTCTCGTCCTTCCAAGACCCTCAGGAATCTCTCGTACTCCTCGGCGTCTATCTCGCCGCGGGCTAGCCGGCTGCGCAATATCTCCTCCGCCGGGTCCATTCGCGCCCGTGGGGCCGCAAAGACGCCCGAAACCTGCTGTCGCACATGGGGCCGTTGGCGCAAAACGATCCATACGATGAAGGCGGCGATCACCACCCAAAAGATGATGGAAAATCCACACATTACCCTAGCCTCCTTTCCGGCGGCGGCGCGGTACCGGGTTACCCATTCGTGCCACAAGCGCCTCTACTCAATTGGTTCATGCCCGTTCTGCGCGATTTCCTTCGGCACGGCCTTGCGCCTATCCGCCGCGTGCAGGGCGTAGGCGAGGGTTCCGTCTTGGGCGCGGACTTCGACGTGGCCCCCGGAGGCCAGTTTCGCCAGCATCCCCTCTGCCTCCGTGACGCTTAGCGAGGTCTCCAGGGCGGCGCGGGCGGCGGTGATCTCCTCGTGTCGCTCCAGCGCCCGGAGCAGCTCCTTCTCATGGCCATCCGCGGCCGGTCGCACTTCTGATGTCCCGAGGGGCTCCGCGGTGCCGTGCAGTACGGTGCGACCGAGCGCCGGCGCTACGAAGAAAACGAACAATAGCACGACGAGAGGAAAGAACGGAAAGTAGGAGCCGGACGACGCCAGGACCACAAACCCCAGGATCGCCAGGATGGGCCCAAACCCAAGGGGGAACCCCCCGAACGGGCGCCGAGCGTATACCTTTCCACGACCCATCGGCTTTATCTCGTACATCTCGCCTCGTTCCCGTCGGTCTGCGTGCTCGCCCTACGCCCCAACGGTCTCTTCTCCGTTGACGGGCCGTTCCTTTTCACGCAGGGGGCCGCAGCCCGCAACTCCGCGGGGTGGTCCCGCGAATCTCCAGGGTGTCCCACGGCAGGGGCCGCTGCCCGTCCGGCACACCCTCCGCGTCGCCCTGCCCAGGGCGAACGCGGCCAGCACCGCGGCGGCCGCAACGAAGGGGATCGTCACCGGTGCGGTCGGGCCTCGACCGGCCACCGCGCGCCAGGGGTTGTCGCTCCTCGTCTTCATGCTCTGCTCCTTTTGGTCTGGACGTCGGCTTGCCGTGAGGGCGCTTTCACGCCCTCGCTCGGTCGCGGTCGGCTCTTGTTGGCACTGTAGGAGGGGAACTTCAAACTGCCGTCAAGCCGGGATCAAGGTTCGATCAAGAAAGCTCGTCGTTTCCCGCAACGGTCACCAAGAACGGCGGCAACGGTTAGACTGGTGGTATCGCCATGACGGTCCGCGCGCTCATAGTGGAAGACGAGGAGAACCTGGTCAGGCTGCTGCGGGGGTACCTGGAGCGGGAAGGCTTCGAGGTACACGAGGCCCTCGACGGTGTCGTCGCTCTGGAGGCCGCGCGCGAGTCGAAACCCGACGTGGTCGTACTGGACTGGATGCTCCCGAAACTCGACGGTATGGGGGTCCTGCGGGAGCTCAGGCGTTTCTCGGACGCCTACGTCATCGTGCTAACGGCACGGGTGGAGGAGGTGGACAGGATCGTCGGCCTCTCCACCGGAGCCGACGACTACCTGACCAAGCCGTTCTCCCCCGGGGAATTGGTCGCCCGGATAAGGGCGATGCTCCGCCGCCCGCGCGGCGAAACGCGCGCCGTTGCCGGAGAAGAGGCGCCGCTCTCCTTCGGCGAACTCTCCGTGGACCGCGGCCGGCGGGAGGTGCGGCTCGGAGGAGGGGAGGTCTCGCTCACCGCCATCGAGTTCGACCTGCTCGCCACCCTGGTCTCACGTCCGGGCCTCGTGTTTACCAGGGAGCAGCTCCTGGCGCGGGTGTGGGGGGAGGATTACTTCGGCGACGACCACGTGGTGGACGTCCACGTCGCCAACCTGCGAAAGAAGATAGAAGCCGAACCCTCGAACCCCCGGTACGTCCAGACCGTACGCGGCGTGGGCTACAGGTTCCGCCGGCCGTGAAGCGGCGCCCGGCAGAGCGGCCCCGCCGGCCGTCCCGGGGGCTCGGCGCCAGAATTTTCCTGTCGCACTTCCTGGTCGCCCTGGTCGGGGCGATCACGACGCTCACGGTCACCGTTATCCTGGTCCCGGTCGTCTTCGGCCGGTTGTCCGGCGGAGCGCCGGGCTTCGGGTCGATCCTCGGGCCGTCGCTCCTGTACTCGCTACTCCTGGCCGGGCTCGCGGCCACGGTAGCAGCGGCGGTCGCCGGACTCCTGGTGTCTCGGAGGATCGTAGGATCGCTGCGCTACGTGGTGGACGCCACCCGCCGCATCGCCTCGGGTCGCTACGGGGAGCGGGTGCCAGTGCGGGACGACGGCGAACTCGGCGAGCTCTCGGCGGGCTTCAACGCCATGGCGAGGGCGCTAGACGAGGCGGAGAACCGCAGGATGGAGGTGATCTACGACCTCTCCCACGAGTTGAGGACCCCGCTCTCCACCCTCCGAGGCTACACCGAGGGTCTGGCGGAGGGCGTGATAGAACCCTCCGAGGAAATCTGGGCGCTGCTGCGGACAGAGGCCGATCGAATGGGCCGGCTCGTGGACGATCTCCGGCGGCTCTCGCAGGCAGAGGCCGGGCAACTCGACCTCGATCTCGCTCCTGTCCTTCCCGCAAAAATCGTCCTGCGCGCAGCCGAGCAAATGCGCCCGCCCTTTGTGCAAAAAGGCGTGGACCTGAAGATCTCGGTAAACGAAAACCTGCCACCCGTGGTGGCCGACGCGGACCGGGTGGTGCAAATCTTGATCAACCTCATGTCCAACGCCTTGCGCCACACCCCGCCCACGGGAAGGGTCACCGTCGGCGCAGGGATAGCCGGCGGCGAGGTCGTCTTCGAGGTGGCGGACACGGGGGAGGGGCTGCCCCCCGAGCACCTGCCGCACGTCTTCGAGCGGTTCTACAGGGTGGACAACTCCCGCTCGCGGGACGAAGCCGGCGGAGGGTCCGGGGTGGGTCTCGCGATCTCGAAGGCGCTCGTGGAGGCGATGGAGGGGAGGTTATGGGCCGAGAGCGAAGGGGTCGGCGAGGGCGCGATCTTCCGCTTCGCTTTGCCGGGGGTCCGGGCGGTTTCCCGGATGGTATCTTGATCCAATCTTGATCCCCCTTAGACGCCAGCTTGAGACCGGTCTCCTACAGTGGGAGCGTAGAACGGAGCTACCCCGAAAGGAGATCTGGCCGAATGGTTGGGTTTATTGGCATGATGGCGGAGATGGGACCCTGGGAGCACGGGGGCGGGTCTTGGGGGCCGTGGATGCTCGTCCCTGTTCTGCTTTGGGTGGCGTTCTTCGGCCTGGTGGCGTGGGGGGCGCTGCGGGTGTTCTACGTCCGGCAAGGCGGCGGGCAAACGGCGGACTCCGCCGAGGAGGTTCTACGGAAGCGCTTCGCCCGAGGCGAGGTCGACGTCGAGACGTATGAAAGGTCCCTCAACGCACTGCGCCGCGGCCCTTCGCGGCAAGGCTACGACGATTACGTAAGAGAAGCCGAGGAGCGGCTGAGGTCAGACGAGCAGGATACCCGCCCGTAGCGGTGCTATCTTCGTGACGATGCCAAGCGCCGAATCCGGATCTAAAGACGGGAGTACGTGGGCTACGACGTGATGCACGGCCTCTCGGAAGCGTGGGCGCCCATCTCCCTGCTGTTGCAGGGCGGTCCCGATTGGGGCCGGCACGGCTGGGAAGGGCAGCGCTGGGACGGTTCGTGGTGGCCGTGGATACTGTTCCCGCTCCTGCTTTGGGGCGGAATCCTGTTCCTCATAGCCCGGATCCTGGCCCGCCTCTTCCCCCGTAATCGTCCCAACGCTCGTCCGCAAGCGCTTAGAGACTCGGCCGAGGAGATCCTGCGGGAGCGCTTCGCTCGAGGCGAGATCTCGGCCGAGGAGTACACGGGGTCCCTGAAGATCCTGCGTGGCGACGCTCCCCAAGCCGCCCGCGCTCCTGACGACGGCAACGAAGACGTTTAGGGCGCGCGACACCGGCGTAGCGTGTGCTTCCCTTCGATTGAGTTCCACAGTTACGATACCCGCCTTCAAGTTTCGTGCCGTGCTCCCTCGGCGTACGCCGCGCCCGGGATCACCTCGTGCATCCGGTTCACACAGCGCATAAAGGGGCCCTCGGAGGCAGCAGGCAACCTCCGGCTTACCGACGCGATCGACCGGAGCCTAACCGCGACGACCCGGGTGGGGCAGCGCTGGCGCCCGCCTTGCCCCTATGGTTTACAGATGTTTAACCGAGCGTTCATGGGCGTGAAACCTTTGCGCGCCACGCGGGCCTTATTATGCGGGAAACGGCGCACCCAAAGAGGCGGAGGACCAAACGACGTGACGAATAAACCGGGCGTTCAGCGGATCAAAAAAGGGAAACGCGACCTCGAGGTGGAGCCGGCGCCCGCCGGGGTGAGCCGGCGCCGCTTCCTCACCTTCCTCGGCACGGGCTCGGCGGCGCTGGCAGCGGGCAGCTCGGGGCTCCTGGCCGGCTGCGCCCAGGGCGAGGGGCGACAGGGCGCGGCGCGGCAGGACTCCTCCAAAGAGGAGGAGCCGCGGGCTACCGCCGCCCAAAGCGGCCGGTCTTCGTTCGCCGCCATAGACCCGACGGACGAGGACGACATAGTCCTGCCGGAGGGTTTCGAGTACACCCTCATCCGCAGCTCGGGCGACCCTATGGGCGGTGGACTGACCTATGGCGACCACAACGACTTCGTCGCGTACTTTCCGATAGACACCCTGGAGGGTGGCGACAACCCCGAGGACGGCATCCTCTGGGTCAACCACGAATACATAAATCCCATGTTCTGGTCCGATTACACCGACCCCGAGGGCGCGACGAAGAAGACCAAGCAGCAGATAGCCAGGGAGAAGGCCGGCGTCGGCGGCTCGATCATCCGCGTAAAGAGAGAGGGCGACAGTTGGTCCTTCGTCGAGGGCGACGCGATGAACCGCCGCATAGACGCGACCACCCCGATGGGCGTGACGGGTCCCGCCGCCGGTAGCCCCGAGATGAAGATGGAGGGAAAGAGCGAGGTTATAGGGACGTTTGCCAACTGTAGCGGCGGGGTCACCCCGTGGAACACCGTGCTCACCTGCGAGGAGAACTTCCAGGACTACTACGGCCAGCGCACCGACGACCAGGGGCAGCCCGGCCAGGGCACCGACGACTCACCCGAAGCGCTGGAGGTCGCCGAGACCTACCGCTGGCTGGACGATCCCGACGGCGCCCAGCCCCCCGAGCACTACGGTTGGATCGTCGAGGTAGACCCGTTCGACCCCGAATCTAAGCCGCGCAAGCACACCTGGCTCGGGCGCGTCCGCCACGAGAACGCAGCCATAAACGTCTCCGACTCCGGGAGGGTCGTCGTCTACACCGGCCACGACGAGGAGGACCGGGCCATCTACAAGTTCGTCTCCTCGGGCACCTACGAGGAGGGCGACCGGGAGGCGAACATGGAGCTTCTCTCCGACGGGATGCTCTACGTCGCCGACTTCGCCCAGGGCAAGTGGACCGCCCTCGACTACGAGAACAACGAGCTCTTCAAAGACAACGGCTACAAGAGCCAGGCCGAGGTGCTGGTGCGGACCATAGACGCCTCGACGATCGAGGACCCGGAGACGGAGCTCCCCATCGGCACGCCCTTGGACCGCTGCGAGGACATAGAGGTCCACCCCAAGACCGGCCAGGTCTACGCCGCGCTGACCAACAACGAGCTGCACGGCAACTTCTACGGCCAGATCGTCCGCCTCACCGAGAAGGACGGCAACCCTGAGGCGACCGAGTTCGCCTACGAGGTCTTCGCCACTGGCGGGCCCCAGAGCGGCTTCGCCTCCCCAGACAACCTCCTCTTCGACGCCCACGACAACCTCTGGGTCGTGACGGATATGTCCTCAGATAAGTTGAACGCCGGAATCTACGAGACCTTCAAGAACAACGGGGCGTTCGTGATGCCTAGCGGGATAGACGGTGGGGTCTCCGGTGGAGACGTGTTCCAGTTCGCCAGTGGGCCCGTCGAGGCGGAGCTCACCGGACCGGCCTTCACCCCCGACGGCAAGACCCTCTTCTTGGCGATCCAGCACCCAGGGGAGGAGAGCGAGAGCCCGGATAACCCGACCAGCACTTGGCCCGGCGGCGACGAGCCCAAGTCCTCTGTCGTCGCCATAACCGGCTTCGCGTAGGCTCTTGACGGCGCTTTCCCGCATCACGACCGCTGCCAAGGCGTGACCATTGCGAGCGCCGAATTCCCTTCGCCGGCCACTGCCTCTCCCTCTTGGCGTTATACCAGAGCACGCAGCGCGGGAGCACGACATGGATCAGCAGAAGCGACGGGCTAGCAGGAGCGCGTTTCGGAGAAGGATCATACGGTGTCTTGGCAGGCGGGGGTCAGACGCTCTAAGGGAACGCCTCGAAGGCACCTAGAAAAGCCTCCCCTTCGGTGAGTTCTTCTAACCGACGGGCGAGCCACCGGTACTCGCTGCGAAACAACTGGCAATTGTTTGATGTGACAAACCTTTGGTTGCTGACACCGAACACCTACCGTCCCCTGCCCCACTCTACAGCGTTCGTCATAACGATTGAACCGGCTCACAGTACTCGCATTGCTAGCAGCAAATGCCGGAAGCCCGGCATGCGACCGCGTCCGGTTCGATACTTTCGTCCGTCGCTGTATTCACGAACGTCGTGGAAGAGGTCCTCTTGGAGGTTCGCCTGTACGGGGTTCTCGGAACGGGTTATCGGAACCTCGCGCAGCCCCGGTCCCCTAGCCCTAGTGGCCCGATGCCTGCGTAGGCGCCGTCCTCAACGCGCGGCTTTCCCATGTTCGACACCGCGCGGTTGCCCTCGTCTCGTGCACAAGAAACGGGCGGCCTAGCCCGCCGTCCGGCCGTCCTCCGGGATGCCGAACTCCTCGGCCAGCCCCTCGGGCAGCGCCTTGCCCACGTACTCGCTGGTGCGGCCGTGGCCGCCCTTCTTCGAGCGGTACAGGTACCAGTACGGGCCATGGAGCTCCGGGTGCTCACCGGCGCACTTCTTGCAGGCCTTCTTGCCGCACCTCACGCGCTCCAGCCTGAGGTGGCGCCCGCCAAGGCCCTTGCCGCGGGCTCTTGCCGGGCGGCGCTCCTCGAGCTTGCGGCGCCTGGCCTCCTCGCGCTCCCGCCGGATGTCCGAGATCGCGTGGGCGATCTCCAGGAACTCGGCTGGATCCAGCGACTCAAGCCACTCCCGCGTCGACATTTGCCCCGGTCCCATCCCGCCCCCGTGTGCTCGCCTTCTTGTGTGCATTCTAGCGTCGAGGGGGGGCGACTATACATAAGGGGCCCGCTTTCCCTCCGGCGCAGGACTCGGCGGCCGCGGGTTGCCTTGCTTCGCCGGTGCGGCATCCTCCGAAGTAGTTCGTCGTGGAGAGGTTCCAAATATGGGCCGCATAACCTATAGAGTTGCTGATCGTTACCCTCGATACTAAAGGAGCGCACAGGGGCGGGGGCCGCACGCCTTTCTTCGTCCGCCCCCGAAGAAGGATGGGGGGCATGAGAAGCCTCGTTTTACTTGGCACGACGATAGCGGCTGCACCGCCCCCGTCCGGCGTTGAGTCTACGCGCCCCAAGAGGCTCGGGTCGACCCGCGGGCGATGCCGGAGGAGCGCCCGGGGGTGGATTGCCTCGTAGGGCTCCCAAGGAGGAAGGCGCTTGCCCTCGGGGCCGACAAGGTTCTCCTTGGGACGGGCGAAGACGGAGAGGGGTAGCTGTATGAAGCGGAAGATCAGCCGCAGCACGTTCCTGTTCGGGGCGGGCGCGACGGCGGCCCTGGCCTCCCTCAGGCCCCCGGCCAGCGAAGCTGCGCTGCCCAGGCGGAGGAACGTCCTGTGGATAGTGGACGACGACCACCCGCCCTACATGATGGGCCCGATGCCCGTCACGAGGTCGAGAATCAGGGACCTCGGGACCGAGTTCCCGATGGGCTCCACGGACATACCGCTGTGCGGCCCGGCGAGGGTGAGCCTGCTGACGGGCCTTTCGGTCACGACGCACCGCTGCGACACCAACAGGAACCCCTGGAAGGACTTCCGCGAGAGCCCGCGGGGGCTACAGGAGAGGACCGTCGCCCGCTACCTCAACGCTGCCGGCTACGTCACCGGGCACTTCGGCAAATACGTAAACGGGCGCGCGGCGGGCGGAAAGGTGCCTCCGTACTGGGACCGCTGGTGTGAGACGGAGGGCGCCGGCTCCGACTCGGTTGGCGACCTTGGGAGGCCCAACAGGGGCAACGTGGATGGCACCTGGGTTGATCTGCCCAACGGTTTACCGCCCTCGGTGTGGTCGGCCAGGAGGTGCGCCGACTTCGTGCGCGCCCACGCGCGTTCGCCCTGGTTCGCCCAGTACTGCCCGACGATACCGCACCTCCCCTACACACCGACCCCGCGCTCGAGGCACCTCTACGATGGAGCGAGGCGCCGCGTGCCGTCGGTGAACGAAGCGGTCATGTCAGACAAGCCGAGGTGGATGCGCGACCTACCGCCCCGGGGCGTCGCCCAGATACAGAGGGGGTACGAGGGGCAGATGGAGGAGCTTGCCGACCTCGATTACGGTGGGGTGCTCCCGATCCTCAAGGCGCTCGAGGCGACGGGCCAGCTCGCGAATACGGTGATCTTTTTCACCTCCGACAACGGCTACCTGCACGGCGAGCACCGCGAGAGCAAGAAGGACCTGCCGTACTGGGAGAGCGCCGAGGTGCCGTTCTTCGTGAAAGGCCCGGGCGTGCGACGTGGTGCGACCCGCAAGGCGCTCGTCAACCACACGGACCTGATGCCCACGACCTGCGAGGTCGCCGGGGTACGCCCCGCCCTCCTCGATGTGGACGGCCGCTCCATGCTGCCGCACCTGGGAGCGGGCGCCTTCTCCGGTTGGCGAGAGAGGATACTAGTCACGGGCTCCGACGACGTGGGGCCGGAGCAGAACCCCGGCGGCTCGAACGACCCGAGCGGGCGCTGGTGGCTGCTCAGGGAGGGGGAGAAAGCGTTTATCCTGCGCGAGGACGGCACGAAGGAGCTCTACTTGATGGGCGCAGACCCCTACCAGGAGCGGAGCAAGGCCAGAACCGCCGACCCCGCGCTCGTGAGGCGCCTGACGGACACGACCAAGGCCATGAAGGCCGCGAGCGGCGAGACGCGCAGGCGCCTCGAAGAGGAAGCGCCGTAAGCGAGGTCCGTCAAAGAGCGGGACGAAGCCGAAACGGGGGCCGCCCGTCATGAAGCCGGGGAACGCTGTTCCGGTTCTCTCTTGACCTTATTTACCGAATCTCGTAGAAGCCGCGTTCTCGG
>CADCUZ010000034.1 GCA_902806015.1 uncultured Rubrobacteraceae bacterium | reverse complement strand
TTGGGGGTACATAACAGCGGTTGTACCCGCCTGAACCCGGAGGCAGGCGTATACCCTGGGCGACTCCCTCGTCGACCCTCCGTTGGGGGTTCTGGACGCGAGGATCGCCCGACAAGCCTCGCCCGACCCGCACGCATCGGTGCTTTCGACGTTTCTGCCCTAGGCGCTGCGCGTACGAGAAAAGAGGGCCGAAAACCCGACCCTCTCTCAGCCTCGTGAAGGGGGATGAACAGCCCCTGGATGTCTCTTTAGAAGTCCCAGGACCTTACTGTACATTCCCGTTCATAAGCTTGAATGGCGCGTCCTATACCATGCCGCGGAGCTCCGCGACCATATCGAGACCCTGCTGCTTGCACAGGTCCTTGGGGCGCATGATCGCCTGCTCGTCGAGCAGGTTACGGGTCCTGGCCTCTTTCTCCAGGTGGCGCTCGATCACGTCGATTGCCCGGTCCACGTCCTCGCGGGTTACCTCGCGGGTCTTCTCGTGAGAGATCATCATCGTCATTTGTTTTCACCTCCTTTTTGTCCGGGATTAGACGGATTTTGTAACGTTATCTTGTAACGTTTGATCCGCCCTGGCTAACTGCAGAGTAAAGCCGCTCCACTTCCGTGTCAAGGATGAATTTCGCCTTTTTGTTTGGCCCCGGGGCCAGAGATCCGGCGCCCTCCCTAGCCCCCACGAAGGCCCCGCCCGCGAGCCGCGGCACGACCGACACGGCGTCGTCCGAGGGGCAGAATTCCAGGTCTGTCTCGTGCGCGAGACGCTTGAGACGCTTCGCCGCGCTGTTGTCGCGCAGCGCCCTCGGGGGGGCGCCGGAGGTAACCCTCGACGACGGCGCCAGGCCCACGCGTCCAGCGCGGCACCCCGCCCCTCCAGACGGCGCAGAAGGGCCCCGACCGCGTCCTCGTTTTCCGAAGAAGCCCTACCGGCCTCCCGGCCGCATCCGACGACCGTCACGTCCTGAAACGTGGCCAGCTTCCCAGCCCTCGCCCCGACATTCACGAAGGCGGCGGCGTAGACGGCGGGCGCGTCCGTGGGGGCCTGCCTCAACGACCCTGGTGCCGTTCGTCGTAGAGAGGGCAACCCTGGAGCCAGAGGGCAAGTTCGCAAGTTCGACGCCAGGATCTCCGTCGGCGGGTTGCCGAAATCGAAGCCGGCCACCTTCGCGCTCCCCCGCTCCCCGAGGCGCAGGTCCGCCGGTTCGGACGCGGCCTCTTCGATGGAGGCGACCGGGGTCACGCGCGCGCCCCTCGCGACGGGGACCGCGATCGGGGTGCTCGTCCGGAACGCGTCCACCACGACCACCACCGACCCGGCCCGGGCCGCCGCCCGCCTGTCTCCCTGCCCGCGTAGCGCGTGACCAAGAGACCGAGGATGGAAGCTCTACTGTCACGCGGCGATTATAGACGGTACGCTTGAGAGAAAGGCCACGGTAGGGGCGATAGAATGTGGTTTAAATGGGTAGTCGCGTAGCGTGGCACAAGCACGGGAGGCAGAGATGAAATACCGCAACCTTGGCGACACCGACATATCCGTCTCGGAGGTCGGGTTCGGGGTCTGGACGGTCTCGACGGGCTGGTGGGGCGAGGTCGTCGACGACCGCTCCGTACGCCTTCTGCGTCAGGCCCACGAGCGGGGCATCAACTACTTCGATACCGCCGACACCTACGGTTCGGGCAAGGGCGAGACGCTGCTCGCCGACGCCTTCGGCCACATGCGCGATGAGGTCGTGATCTCGACCAAAATAGGCTACGACTTCTACAACAACACCGCCCGTCGCGGCCAGCAGGAACGCCCCCAGGACTGGTCCGAAGGCTTCCTCCGCTTCGCCCTCGAACAGAGCCTCAAGCGTTTGGACACGGATTACATAGACTTTCTCCAGCTCCACAACACCAAGATGGACGCCGCCGAGAACGATGAGCTCTTCGCGCTCATGGAGGCCTTCAAGGACGAGGGCAAGGTCCGCTCTTACGGCGCCGCCCTCGGCCCGAAGATCGGCTGGCGCGATGAGGGCGTAAAGATGATGCGCGAGCGGCACCTGGCCGGGGTGCAGATGATCTACAACCTCCTAGAACAGGATCCCGGCCGCGACCTCATCGAGGCGGCCCGCGACACGGGCACCTCCCTCGTGGTCCGCGTCCCCCACTCCTCGGGGATGCTCGAAGGCAGGTACGACGAGGACACCACCTTCGCCCCCAACGACCACCGCCGCCACCGCCCGAAGGGGTGGCTCACCACGGGCCTCAGAAAGGTCGAGCAGCTGTCCTTTCTCACCGAGTCCGGCGAACGCACCCTCGGCCAGGCCGCCCTCAAGTTCATCCTTGCCTCTCCCGAGGTGGCCTCCACCCTCCCCAACATCTACGGCGAGGAGCAGATCGAAGAGTTCGCCGTCGCCCCCGAGACGCCGGACCTTACCCTCAAAGAGCTCTCCCGGGTAGGCGATCTCTACGAAAACAACTTCGGATTGGAGCAAGTGGCGGGTCAGCCGGTCGGCAACTAGCCAAAACCCAGCGCCAACAAGTCGACCAGCCGGCCCGACCGCAAGGAGGATTAATGACCCAAACCCGCCCCCAACAGCAGGAGGCCCAGGAAGAGAAGCTTCCCGCCCAGTACGTGAACTACGTCTTCTTCAAGCTGGACCCGCTCTGGCGCCGCCTCTCGGAAGGGGAGCGGGGGGCCGGAAAGAGGGAATTCTTGGAGGCCGTGCAAGAGCACGGCGGGGAGATGCTGCTCAGGTCGTTCTCGCTCATGGGCCTGAGGGCGGATGCGGACTTTATGCTCTGGAAAATCGGGTACGACCTCGACGCCTTCGAAGGCTTGCAGGGCGCCCTGATGAACAGCGGCCTCGGCAAGTACCTGACGGTCGCCTACTCGTACTTCGGCCTCTCCCGCCGCTCCATCTACGTCGGCGAGCACACCCCAGGCTGGGAGAACCGCCGCTACATCATCCCGGGCGAGGGCGAGTACATCTTCGTCTACCCGTTCGTAAAGACCCGCGAGTGGTACCGCCTCCCCCTCGAAGAGCGCCAGCGGATGATGAACGAGCACATGCGCGTAGGCCGCAAGCACTACCCCGTAAAGAACAACACCGCCTACTGCTTCGGCATCGACGACTACGAGTTCATCCTCTCCTTCGAGGCCGAGAGCCCGGAGAAGTTCCAGGATCTGATGATGGAGCTCCGCGAGAGCGAGGCAAGCTCCTACACCGAGTTGGACACCCCGATCTTCACCTGCCGCCGCCGCACCCCGAAAGAAATTCTCGCCACACTGGGATAATCCCCGATTTCGCCGTAGATTTAGACTACGGGCTTCCGGTATGATTCCGCCAACGCACCAACCATAGCCGGGCAGGTCAGTTTTTGGCCGCCTGGCTACTTTTCTTTGCAAGGTTCCGCCTTCTCTGGACGCTGAATCATCACCCTGTATAATCAATCCCGACATGATTACTAGGATTAACAGACAGGCCGGGAAGAACGTGACGGAGCTCGTGGGCAACACCCCGCTGCTGGAGTTGCCAGCCATCGCGGCGGAGACGCCGGGCGTGCGGATACTCGGCAAGGCCGAGTGGTACAACCCGGGGGGTTCCGTCAAGGACCGGCCGGCGATGTGGATGATCCGGGACGGCGAGAGGAGCGGGGCTCTCACGCCGGAGAAGACCATCCTGGACGCCACCAGCGGTAACACGGGGATCGCCTACGCCTGGATCGGGGCGGCCCTGGGCTACAAGGTCAGGCTGTGCATGCCCAAGAACGCCAGCGAGGAGCGCAAGAAGATCCTGCGCGCCTACGGCGTGGACTTCGTCTTGACCGACCCAGGTGAGGGCTCGGATGGGGCGATCCGCGAAGCCAGGCGGCTGTACGCCGAGGACCCGGAGCGGTATTTCTACCCCGACCAGTACTCCAACCCGGCCAACCCGAGGGCCCACTACGAGAGCACGGCGCCCGAGATCTGGGAGCAGACGGAGGGCGAGGTCACGCACTTCGTCGCCGGTTTGGGCACCAGCGGGACGTTCGTCGGCACCTCGACGCGCCTCAAGGATCTCAACCCCGAGATACGGGTCGTCTCGTTCGAACCTGACGGGGCGTTCCACGGGCTCGAGGGCATGAAGCACATGGGGAGCGCGATCGTGCCGCCCATCTACGACCCTACCATCGCCGACGAGAACCGCGCAACCGCCACCGAAGACGCCTACGCGATGGTCAAGCGCGTCGCGCGCGAGGAGGGCATCCTCATCGGCATCTCCGCCGGGGCCGCCGTCGCAACGGCGCTGGATGTCGCCCGGGGGATAGAGCGCGGGACGGTCGTCACCGTCCTCTGCGACGGGGCGGACAAGTACCTCTCAGAAAGCTTCTGGGTGGACTAGCGTGGCCCTCAAGATAGGCGTGGGGAACGTCGAGCGCATCCACGAACACGCTAGGGAGGCTTACCCGGAGGAGTGCGCCGGGGCGCTCGTGGGCATGGACGCAGGCGGAACGAAGGTCGTCGTGGACGTGTGGCGGGCGGAGAACACCCACGAGGAGGAGCGATCGCGCAGGTTCCTGATCGAACCCCTGAAGATCAGGGAGTTCGAGGAGAGGGCCGAGGAGGGGGAGATGGGCGTGCTCGGCTTCTACCACTCCCACCCGGACCACCCGGCCGAGCCCTCCGAGTACGACCGCGACCACGCCTGGCCTGGCTACTCCTACGTGATAGCCTCCGTCGGCGAGGTGAGCGTCCGGATCGTGCTGCGCTCGTGGCTGCTCAAGAGCGACCGCTCCGGGTACGACGAAGAAACCATCGTAGGTTAGAAGCAGAGAAGGAGGATAGTATGCCGAAGGTCAAGATCCCGACGCCCTTGAGGCAGTACACCGGTGGGGAGTCGCAGGTCGAGGTCGACGGTGGCACCGCGGGCGACGCCCTTGGGAACCTCGCCACCGAGTACCCCGACCTAAAGCAGCACCTCTACACCGGCGACGGCAAGCTGCGCTCGTTCGTCAACGTGTACAAGGGCGACGAGGACATCCGCTACCTCGACGGCCCCGACACCGAGGTCTCCGACGGGGACGAGCTCTCTATAATCCCCTCCATCGCCGGCGGCAGCCATGAGGGGTGCTGTTAGGCTGCCTTCGGGCTCGAGCCCAGACAACCAACTCCCTACAAAGAGGTTTTACGACATGCAGACGCGCGAACCGTTAGTTCAGTCGCCCAACGGGGCGGTCGAGCTCTCCAACGAGGAGATAGCCCGTTACAGCCGGCACCTCATCATGCCGGAGGTCGCCCTCAACGGGCAGAAAAAGCTCAAGGCCGCCAAGGTACTCACCGTAGGCACCGGCGGGCTTGGCAGCCCGCTCGCGCTCTACCTGGCGGCGGCGGGGGTCGGGACTATCGGGATCGTGGATTTCGACGTCGTGGACGAGTCCAACCTGCAGCGCCAGATCATCCATGGCACCTCCGACGTGGGTCGTCCGAAGGTCGAGAGTGCCCACGACAAGATCAAGGACATCAACCCCAACGTCGAGGTCAGGGTCCACGAGGAGGCGTTAGCCTCCGAGAACGCGCTGGAAATCTTCCGGGACTACGACGTGATCGTGGACGGCACGGACAATTTCCCGACCCGCTACCTCGTCAACGACGCCTGCGTACTCCTCGGCAAGCCGAACGTCTACGGCTCCATCTTCCGGTTCGAGGGCCAGGCTAGCGTCTTCTGGGCGGAGGCGGGCCCCTGCTACCGCTGCCTCTATCCCGCGCCCCCGCCGCCCGGGCTGGTGCCGAGCTGCGCCGAGGGCGGGGTGCTTGGCATCCTCCCGGGCGCCATAGGCGTCGTCCAAGCGACGGAGACCGTCAAGCTCATCCTTGGCATCGGGGAGCCACTCGTGGGGCGCCTGATGCTCTACGACGCACTCGGGATGAGCTTCCGCGAGATGAAGCTTCGCAAGGACCCGAACTGCCCCATCTGCGGCGAAAACCCGACCGTCACCGAGCTCATCGACTACGAGGAGTTCTGCGGTACCCCCCAGGCCAACGCTGCCGAAGAAAAGAACGGCGTGCCGGAGATCACAGTCCAGGAGCTCAAGCGGAAGATGGACAGCGGCGGGGGCCTTAACGTTCTCGACGTGCGCGAGCCGCACGAGTACGAGGTCGCGAACATCGGCGCGAAGCTCGTGCCGCTGGGCGAGTTGCCGCAGCGCCTCGCAGAGTTCGGCAGGGACGAGAACTTCGCCATCCACTGCAAGACCGGCGGGCGGAGCGCGAAGGCCGTCAAGCTCTTGCATGACGCCGGCTTTCAGCACGTCTACAATGTCAAGGGTGGCATCACCGCCTGGAGCGAGGAGATCGACCCGAGCGTACCGAAGTACTAAAGCCCTTCTAATTCTGTTGGCGGGCCGCTTCGGCGGTCCCGCTTTTTCGCGGCGCGGAACCGGTAAAGCGGTAGTCAATGACGTTGGACCATCCCTGAGATGTTCGCTTCAAAGCATAGTGGTGCAGAAGGCTTCGGAACGCCCGCCACGCTTACGCCGGACGAGGGAAGGAGCGGAGGGCCAATATCATTGCACAACGTTATAAGTCTGTATCATCAGCCGGATGGACCGTATACCCGTTTTCGACGGCCACAACGACACGCTGCTGAACCTGATGCTTCCGAAGCGCGGCAAGGGGCGCGGCTTCTTCGAGGAGAGCGCCGTCGGCCACGTGGACTTTCCCCGCGCCCTGGAAGGCTGCTTCGCCGGTGGCTTCTTCGCCTGCTGCGCGCCCCCGGACCCGAGGGCCCGCCGGACGGAGGAGGCGGCGTTCAGGATCACCGACGGCGGCTACGAGGTCGTCGGCTCCCCGCCACTCGACCCCATCTACGCCCGCGGCGTCGCGGACGAGATGACGGCGCTTCTCTTCCGATTAGAAGAAGAGTCTGGAGACAACCTCAGGGTTGTCAGGACGGCGGCGGAGATCGACGATTGCCTGGAAAACGGCGTGCTCGCGGCCATCCTCCACTTCGAAGGCGCCGAAAATCTCGGCCTGGAACCCGGGGCGGTGGAAGAACTCTACGCCCTAGGCCTACGCTCGCTCGGGCTGGTCTGGAGCAGACCCAACGCCTACGCAAGCGGCGTCCCGTTCCAGTTTCCCGCGTCTCCGGACACGGGACCGGGCCTGACGGAGGCGGGGCGGAACCTCATCCGGAGATGCAACCGGTTGGGCGTCCTCGTAGACCTCTCCCACCTAAACGAGAAGGGCTTCTGGGCCGTGGCCGGCCTCTCGGAAGCGCCACTCGTGGCGACCCATTCTAACGCCCACGCTCTCTGCCCCTCCTCCCGCAACCTCACCGACCGCCAGCTCGACGCCATAAGAGATTCGGATGGCATGGTCGGCGTCAACTTCGCCGTCGCGTTCTTGCGCGAGGACGGCCACGAGAACACGGACACGCCGCTTGAGACGGTGGTGCGTCATGTGGACCACCTCGTAGACCGCCTCGGCATCGACAGGGTCGGTTTCGGATCGGACTTCGACGGGGCGAAGGTGCCGAAAGAGATGGGAGATGTCTCCGGGCTGCCGAAGCTTATGGCGGCCCTGCGGGAGCACGGCTACGGTGAAACGGAGCTACGGAAGCTGGCGCACGAAAACTGGGTGCGGGTGCTGCGCGCAACCTGGGGCGGATAACCGGAGACGGTCAGGAGAGGAACCGGAAACCCCAGAATCCGTCGACAGAGGCTCCCTCTGCCCGATGGTTGCCGTCGGGTCCGTAGGAGCCGACGGTCGGGCAGATTACCTTTACCCCCAATTATACGCCCGAGAAGGTTGGCCCAGAGGACGTGAAAACCGAATCGATGGGGGTGGCCGAAAGCCGAGTGCTGCTCGGCCGCAAAGAGTCGGGACGAGAGGATTCGAACCTCCGACCTCCTCGTCCCGAACGAGGCGCGCTACCAGGCTGCGCTACGTCCCGACTGAGCGGCCGATTATATCAGCCGGCTCGTCAGCCTGTCAGCAGAATACTGAATACGGGTCATTCGCGACGGTCGCACCCCCAGGTGTCTAAGGATGTATCCGCAAGGAAACCGTCCTGCGGCGGAGCCCGGTAGTAAGCCTATCGGGTAGAAGCTCGCAAGCTGAGATGCTGACCGTCCAACGTGCTAGACGGTTATAAACGCCTTGTCGCGGCCGGCGTAGAGCTCCAAGGCGCTTGCCACGGCCTCGGCGACGGTGGCGGGATAGTAGGGGTCCGTGGCGAGGTCCAGCTCCTTAGGGTTTGTCAGGTGGAGTGGTTCCAGAACGACGGCAGGGATATTCGTCTCGCGCAGGATCTCGTAAGAGCGGCCGAACTCGCCGATGTCGCAGGTTTCAAGGGTACGGCTAACGCCGCGCTGGACGTAGGTGGCGGCCATCTGGCCGCGGTGGGAGCGGTAGCCGAGGCGCTCGAAGTAGTAGGAGGCGGTGCCGCAGGCCGCCGGGGTGTGGTGGGCGGCGTGGTGGACGGAGACGATCATCTTCGCCCCCGAAGAGTTGGCGAGAAAGGCCCGGTCCGCCGCGGGGACCTCCTCGTCCCCGCTCCTGGTGAAGAGGACCTCCCTTGCCGGCAAAATCTGGGCGAGCTCGCGCGCCACAGCGAGGTTGAGGTCCGCCTCCGAGAGGCCGCTTCTCGCGACGTGGCCGGTGTCACTCCCACCGTGGGCGGCGTCCACGACGATGGTGCCGGAGAAGAGATCCTCGGGAAAGTAGCCGCCGCTCTTGTCCGGGAGCTGGTGGGTGCCCAAGGTCTGGGCGGCGTAGGTGTTGAGGGTCTTGAAGACGGCGGCGTCCATGACCCCGTCGTCTTGGAGGCCGGCGTTTTTCTGGAAGTCGCGCATGGCGCGGGCGGTGCGGACGTCGAAGAGGCCGTTCACGGAGCCCGGGTCGAAGCCGAGGTCGTCGAGCATCCGCTGGAGCTCCACGACGTCGGTGCCGCGGAACGGCGGTTGGCGCAAGTAGAGGAGGCGCCCGCCAGGACGGTAGCCCGCCTCGACGACCTCGCGCCAGGTGATCGAGCCGACCAGCCCGTCCGCCAGGAGCCCGAGCGACCGCTGGAAGCCCCTCACCGCCGCCTCTGTCCTCCCCCTAAAGACCCCGTCTATGCCCCGGTTGCCGAGGTCGAAGCCGAGGGCCTGAAGGCGGGTCTGGAGGTCCACAACCTCCCGCCCCCTATCCCCCCTTCGCAGCGTTCGCGCGTGCTGGACAGTTCTACCTTTCGTCCCGAAAACCGTGCTCCCCAGAGAGGCTAAAGCCGGGGCGCTGGGCGTCCTCTCGGAACCCAGCGCCCCCTGTGACCGATGCTCTTCGGCTAGGCTAGTTCTCGACGATCCCCAGGATATCGTCGGCGTCGAGGATCATGTAGTCGTCGCCTTCGAGGCTGATCTCGGTGCCAGAGTACTTGGCAAAGACGATGACGTCGCCTTGACTAAAGTCGAGCGGCACGCGCTGACCTTTGTCGTCTGGCTTACCTTCGCCGACCGCCACAACCTCGGCTGTCTGCGGCTTCTCCTTGGCCGTATCGGGGAGCACTATCCCCGAGGCCGTCTGCTCCTCGCGCTCTACGATCTTCACGAGCGCTCGGTCTCCCAAAGGCTTGAAGTTCATCTCTTCGATCTCCTCTTCTCTTCGCAGTTTTCTACGACGCCCCGCACGCCCGACCGCGCCAGGGCCCGCGGATTTCACGCGCCAGGAATTCTAACCGCCGAGGTCCCTCCTGGCAATCGCGGACCTGGCCGGAAGGCCTCCCCTATAGGCCGAGTCGGGCCGAGAGTTGGGGCTTGGGCAGAGCTCCCACGGCCTGCTCTTTGACCTCCCCGCCCTCAAAGCGGGCGATGGTTGGGATGCTGGAGATGCTGTAGCTCATCGCCGTCTGCGGGTTGTCGTCCACGTTCAGCTTCACGAACTGCACGTCGTTACGTTCCTCGCTCATCTCCTCGAGCATGGGGGAAATCCTCTTGCAAGGCCCGCACCACGGCGCCCAGAAATCCACTATGACCGGCCTCTCGGACCGCAGGACGTCGCTCTCGAAAGAAGCGTCCGTTACCTCGGCAACCGCCATGATCCCGTACCTCCGTCTCGTGTCAGGTGGTTTTCGACCCCGCCATTCTAGCACGACGTTTGAAGCCGTCAGGGGCGCGCTCCCGTGGCGAACAGGTCCCGCGGAGAGCCTGCCAGACGTCGTACGCCTCACGGACAGAAAAACACCCTCTAAGGCGCGAAAGCTGGTAGCCGACCGCTCTTTAGCTCCTGCTCCCTTCGAGGCTGCGGTCGAGGAACTCGATCTGGACGGAGCCCGAGAGCTCTTCGGCGCGGCGGGCCTCGAAGTGGCCGGCGCCGAGGGTCTCGGCGTTGGCGGCGGCGCAGCCGGCGGCGAGGCGGACGGCGTCCGCCGGTGGGAACTCGCGGTGCAGGAGGCCGGCGAGCAGGCCCGCGAGGTAGGCGTCGCCGCTGCCGATGGTCGAGACGGCCTCTATCCGGGGGGCGAGCGCGGAGACGATGCCGCCCTCGGTGGTCAGGTATGAGCGGCCCTCGGGGGATGTTATGCACGCGTCGGCGGCACCGAGCTCGACGAGCCGGGAGAGCCCCAGGGGAAAGTCCGCCTCCTCTATAAAGTCGAATCCCGCCACGCTCTCGGCCTCGTGCTGGTTCGGGCTGACGAGCGAGGGGTCGGACTTGAGCGCCGCCCGCAACGTCGACGGCGGGGAGTCGACCACCGTGTAGAGGCCACGCTCGCGCGAGCGACGCACGAGGCCCACGAGGAAGCTCTCCTCCATGTTCGGCGGGACGCTGCCGGCGAAGACGACCGCCGTGGCGTACTCCATTAGGTGCTCCAAACGACGGGAGAACTCCCTGGCCTCGGCCGGGCTGACGGAGGGCCCGTACTCGTTGATCTCGGTCTGGGAGCCAGACATGGGATCGACGATGGCCGTCGAGGTGCGCGAGTGGCCCTCTATCTCCACGAGGTCGAAGGGGATGGCCGCCTCCGAGAGGCCGTCCCGGATCGCGTCCCCGTTGCGCCCACCGGCGAACCCGGCGGCGAGCACCGGCACGCCCAGGGTCCGCAATGAGCGGGCCACGTTTATGCCTTTCCCGCCGGCCACGGAGACGCTCTCGGGGTCGCGGTGGCGGTGTCCGAGGGTCAGGCTTGGTACGACCAGTGTCCGGGCGACGGCGGCGTTCAGGGTGACGGTCAGGATCATGCCTTCTCCTCTTCCCCTACTGTTCCCTCTACGCGAAAATCCCCTCGACGGTATACCACACCCGCTCCTACGATGAGGTCCCCTCGTAGCCCCTCCGGGCGGCAAGCGGGCTCTACCCGACCCTTTTCCCACCCACCGTCACGACGACCTCCCCGAGTTTCGTGCCCGGACGGGCGGAGGGGAGCAGATCTTTCGCGACGCTGACCTCCCGCCCGACCCTCGGGCTCGCGTCGACGAGCCCCTCCACGCTCCCGGCCGCGACGGAGTCTATCTTCTCCCCGTGCCGGTACGGCATGGGGAGCTCGGCGTAGCGCCTCCCCTCGACGACGAGGTCCATCCGGTCGTTGGCGGCGAAGGCATGCGCGAAGGCGCGGATGGACGCCGCGAACCGATCCTCCCCGGCGACGAGCACGACGCACACGTAGCGCTCGTCGCCGGCGGCGGAGAGAGGCTGGTCTCCTCGGCCGACGGTGTGGTCCCGGTATTGACGTCGGTGGCGGGCAGACTAAGAGCAGCTCGTTCGTGTTGGCAAGGGGTATCTCCCGGTACGGCGTGGAGATGCTCGCGTACTCGGTCGAGACCATCTCTCGAAAGGCCGGGTCCTCCATCGCCACGCCGTCACCTCGGCTAGGTCCCTGGCGCTCGTGTGGTGGCCGCGGGCGTCGAAGCCGACCGGGTTCTCGAAGCCCGTCTCCCGAAGGCCCACCCCTTCGGCCCTCGCGTTCATCACGCCGAGGAACCTCTGCGCGTTGCCGTTGCCGACGTGCTCGGCTAGGGCGTAGGCGGCGGCGTCGCCCGAGAAGATTATGGTCGCCATCAGGAGCTCCCGCGCACTCAACACCTCACCCGGCGCGAGGACGATGTTGCTGTAAGCGGGGACCGCGTAGGCGGCCTCCTCGGAGACGGTGACCTCCTCGTCGAGGTCCGTCCCGAGGGGGATCAGGGCCGCCATGATCTTGGTGATCGAGGCCATCGGCAGCTCCTGGAGGCGTTCTTGCCGGCCAGGCACTCGCCGCCTTGAAGGTCAGTCACGGCCTACGCCCCGGCCGACGCCTCCAACGCCGGCACCTCCCTCGCCTCGTTCCCCCGGGCCCGCGCGCCGCCCGCAGGAGGACGTGCGCGGGGCGTCGGATGCCTGCGGGTTTCGGCACGGGAGCCCGGAGGTTACGACGGTTCGGCCCCCACGACAAGGGGGACCCAAAAGGATACAATTCCCGTGTCGTGCGTCCCCAGATTTCTGTTTTGGAACCCTCGTGAGGCGGCTGGCCGTGGTGGCAGTGCTGGTGCTCGCGCTCGCGCTGCTCTACCGCTCTTTCGGCGGCGCGGAGACGGGGACCGGCAGCCTCACCCTCCCACCGCCCGAGCCGAACGAGAACACCCCGGCCAAGAACTTCACCGCCAGGGACGTGGAGGGTAACAGCTTCGAGCTATCCGACAGCGGCGTCTACGTGCTCGCCTTCTGGAGCCCGCTCAACCAGAGCTCCAACAGGGCGCGTCCGGGCTTCATCCAGGCGGCCCGGAAATACGGCGAAGACGCCTCCTTCGCCGTGATCTACGTCAACGGCGCTAGGGAGGACCGGGACGCGCCCTACGACCGCCTCTACGACCCCACCGGAAGGCTCGCCTCCCGCTATAACGTCAAGAGGGTGCCGAGGCTCTTCGTGGTGCGAAACGGCGTGATCTGGTGGGTGCTCGACGAGTACTACCCGGGCTACGAAAGGGACCTTAAACAAAAGGTCGACGAGGCCCTCGCGCAGAGAAAAAGGGGAGACCGCCAGACGGCCCTCCTGGACAACTAGCGGCCGTTGGCCGCCGGAAAGGACAAGAGCATGACCAGAGAGACCGTAGTGCAGTTTATAGGCGCGGTGGTCGCGATAGCGACGGTGCTCGTAACGGTATTCGGCGTCGTACACATGCTCTAGCGCGCTAATAACACCCCACTCCGGCCCCACGGAGGTCTTCCCGAGCCTGGCGGGCGGCCTGTCGGGCGGCCTTACGGTAACCCAGGGACGTTTTTTCGTGGGCGTAGAGGATGGCGCGGCTGCTGTTGACGAGGACGCCGCCACCTTTGGTGTCGAGCAGGGGGAGCACTTCGGCCACGCCCCCGCCCTGGGCGCCGTAGCCGGGGCAGAGGAAGAGCGCGTCCGGCAGGAGCTCGCGCACCCGCCGGCCGACGGAGGGGCGGGTGGCCCCGACGACGGCCCCGGCGTCGAGGTATTCGCCGTCCCTTTGGCCGAGATCCGCGACGAGGCGGGCGGCCACCTCGTAGAGCGGCGGGCTGGTCGCCTGCTGCAGCTCTTCGGATGAGGGGTTGGAGGTGGCGACGAGGACGAAGACGCCCCCGCCCCCGTCCAGGCGTCGCGTCTCTTCCAGGAAGGGTAGGATCGCCTCGGAGCCCATGTACGGGTTGACGGTTACGCAGGAGGCCCCGTAGAGTCTGAGGTATGCCCCGGCGTAGGCGGCGGCCACGGGGCCTATATCCCCGCGTTTTACGTCTGAAATCACGGGCAGGGCGAGATCTTTGGCGGCCGAGATCAGGGTCGCGTAGACCTCCATGCCCTCCGGTCCCAGGCGCTCGAAGAACGCGGCCTGAGGTTTGACCGCAGCGGCGTAGGGCTCCACGGCCTCGAGGATCCCCAGGCAGAATTCCAGCGTGGCCTGCGGGTCCGGCAGATCCCGCAATTCAGCTGGGAAGCGGGAAGGTACCGGGTCGAGGCCCACGACGAGCGGGCTCTCTTTGCGGCGGGCTGATCTTGCGAGCGCCCTCACACCGCCCCACCGGGGGCGGAGAAGAGGGCCGCCGAGCAGCCAGCCCGGCAGCCCCCTTTCGGTCTTCTTTGGGTTACTTTATGTGGTCTTTGAGGGCGTTGCCAGCGGTGAACTTCGGTACCTTCGAAGCGGGGATATTTATGCGCTGCTTCGTCTGGGGGTTGATACCCTGGCGGGCGTCGCGTTCCTGGACGTAAAACTTGCCAAAGCCGGTGATCTGGATCTGGTTGCCCGCCTTTAGCTCGGACTGGACCACCTCGGTGAAGGCATCGAAAAACTTCTGGGCGTCGCTCTTCGAGGCGTTCGCCTCGTCGGCGATCTTCTCTATCAACTGCGTCTTGTTCATCTTTCGGTCTGCCTCCGTTCTCAGCTTGCACTGCCTCCCCCAAAACCACCCGGAGGACTATACCAGAGGCGTTTTGTCGCCTCAATCCCTTTTTCCTACCCGCAATTCGTCCATCTTAAGCAGGCTCTGGAAGGGAAACTCGCCGAGCCTCCCTTCGGGCTCGTCCCGGCGGTCGAGCACCGCCACTACCTTCACCACCTCGGCCCCAGAGCCGTCGAGCTTCCGGGCGGCATTTATGGCCTGGGCGCCCGTCGAGACCACGTCTTCCAGAAGTACCACCCGTTCGTCCCCTAGGAGAACGCCCTCGACGGCCCGGCCGGCGGAACCGCCGTACTCCTTGGCGGCCTTGCGCACGATCACGTACGGCAGCCCCGTCTGCAGCGCCGTCGCCACCACGAGCGGCACCGCCCCGAGCTCCACCCCGGCCAGCCGGTCCACCCCCGGCGGCAGCGTCTCGGCGAGCGCCGCGGCGATGTCGCGCAGCAGGGCGGGCTCGGTCGAGAAGAGGTACTTGTCCACGTAGAAGGAGCTGCGCTTCCCGCTGGAGAGCACGAAGTCGCCTTCGAGAAGGGCCGCGTCACGCACCCGTGCGGCGAGCTCAGGGGCCGGGCTCACCGGGGCTCCTCTCCCGGCGCTCCAGGTCTTCGAGCGCCTCGTCGAAGGGCCCAAAGTCTACGCCTGAGAGCAGCGAGTCGGCCCCGCGCGACTCCTCGCCCGCCGCCTCGACCCGCGCCTCTATGCGGGCGTTGATCTCCCGCAGAAGCTCGACGGCCCCGGCCAGCGTGGCGGCCAGCTCCTCGTCGGGCACGTCGCCCAAGGAGCCCGCGATCCTTTCGAGCTCGTGCACCTTTTCTTCGAGCTCTTCCATCTCCCGGCTCTTGCCTGCATCTTCCATTGGCCGGGGACTATACACCATCGTCTTTTCGTGATCGCTTCCCCGAAGATCGTCCCGAGCCCCGCACGGCGGCCCGCCCCAGGACAACGCCGAGCCCCGCGATGAGCAGCATCGAGATCGCGAAGGGCACGAGCGCCCACACGACGAGACCGAACCCGGCCCGCTGGAGCAGCACGGCGGCGACAAAGGCCACGGCCACCACGACCGGGACTACCGCTACGAGAACGAGGAGAAGGGTCCGAGGGCTTGCTTTCCTCACGCGGCCACTACTTCGTCACCCGCTCTATGGCCTTGACGAGGTCTTTGATCATCTCCTCCGAAGCGCCGTCCCGACCGGCACGCTCCTCAACGAAGTCCTTGAGCAAAACCGTGTTTATGCGCCGGATGGCGGAGAAGATGGCGCTGGTCTGCTGGACGATGTCCGCGTAGGTGACGTCGCCCTCCTCGACCATCTTCTCCACCCCGCGCACGTGGCCCTCCACGCTCCGCAGCCTCCGCACCACCTCGCTTTTGGTCCCTTCCTGCAAGACGCCCCTACCTCCCGTTCTGCCCGATTTCCGCCAGCAACTCCTCGACGACCGTGGCGTCGTGGAACGGCACGTCCCCATCGGGGAGGTGCTGCACAGTCTCGTGTCCCTTGCCCGCCACCACCACGACGTCCCCCGGATCCGCCGCAAGGAGCGCCCGCCGGATCGCCGCCCGCCGGTCCAACTCGACCTCGGTGCGCGCTGGGTCGGCCCCGGCCGCGACCTCCCGGGCTATCTTACTGGGGTCCTCGGTGTAGGCGTCGTCGGTGGTGACGATGCCGCGGTCCGCGAAAAGGGAGGCCACCCGCCCCATCTCCGGCCGCTTGGCCCTGTCTCTGTCCCCGGCGGCCCCGTACACGCAGATCACGCGCCCCGCCGCCGCGCCGCGGGCGACCCGCAAGACCGCCTCCAGCCCGACGTCGGTGTGGGCGTAGTCCACGATCACCTCAAACCCGCGTTCTTTCGCCGCCACGACCCTCTCGAACCGCCCCGGCACCTGCCCCATCGCGCGCACGGCGAGGGCTACGGCTTCGGACTCCAAGCCCGTCGCGAGCGCGAGGGCCGCCGCACCCGCGACGTTGAGCACGTTGTACGGGCCGAGAAGCGGGCTCTCAAGGCCGAGTATCCCGGCGGGGTGCCGCAGGGAGAACCGCGTCACCCCGCCGGTCGCCTCAGCCCCCTCGACGCGGTAGTCCGCCTCCCCTGTCCCGCCGAAGGTCCGCACGCCCCCGACCTCCGCGGCGAGCCGCCGGCCCCACGGGTCCTCGGCGTTGGCGAGCTTCGGCCCTTGCGTCCAGAGGAACAACTCGCGCTTGGCGGCGAAGTACTCTTCCATGGAGCCGTGCAGGTCGAGGTGATCTCGGGTCAGGTTCGTGAAGAGCGCGCCTGCGAAACGCGTGCCCGCCACCCTCCTGAGCGCGACGCCGTGCGAGGAGACCTCCATCACGACCCGCTCCACGCCCGCCCGCAGCATCTCCGCGAGCGTCCCCTGCACCTCTGTCGCCTCCGGCGTCGTCCGTACGGCCGGCCGTCGGGCTCCGGCCACAATAGTCTCGGCCGTGCTCATGAGGCCACAGGTCTCCTCACCGCGCGCGCCGGAGAGGACGCAGTGCAGCACGTAGGAGGTCGTGGTCTTGCCGTTGGTGCCGGTGACCCCGTAGACCTCCATCTTTGACGAGGGGTCCCCGAAGGCCTCGCGGGCCAGGGCGGCCAGCGCGGACCTGGCATCGGAAACGACGGCGGTCGGGGCGCCGGGGACGGGCCGCTCGGCCACCACCAGGGTGGCGCCCCGGCCCATGGCTTCGGCGACAAACGCTGTCCCGTCCCGCTTGAAGCCGGGGATCGCCACGAAGGCGAAGCCGGGCTCGACGGCGCGGGAATCGTGCGCCACGCCGGAGACGGCCTCGACCCCGGCGGGGACCCTCACCCCCAGGGTCCGCGCGAGGTTTGCCCGCTCCAGGATCACGCCGGGTAGTGTAGCAAGAGCGGCCTCGCTCATGCCCCCTCCCCAAAATCGTCGAAAAAGGATCGAAACACCAACGATACATTGTCGAAACATCACGCGTGTTGTATACAGGCGGTCGCGAAGTAAAAGAAAGCACACGAAATAGGCAAAAACTCCAATGACTCTCAATATGTGGTGTGCTACCCTACGCGGGTTAAATTTTACGGACATTTAACAAGCGCGCCCCTGACGTTGAGAGAAAGCTGCACAGGCAAACCGGCTACGAGAGGAGATCAATGGCGGCCGAGAACTCCATGATGCTGGCTGAGAGAACCGACGAGCTTCTGAACAGGGGACGAAATCAAGGGTTTCTCAGCACGGAGGAGGTCTCGGTTCTCGTGCAGGAGGGTGAGCTCTCCGCCGCCGAGGTCGAAGAATTCTACTCTGCGCTGGAGGAAGAGGACATAACCGTGGTCTCGGGCGAGGTCGCCGAAGCCGCCAAGAACGGAGGCAAGCCGGCCGCCGTGCAGGTCCCCGAGGCGCCCGCGGCCCAGATCGCCCACGCCGTCGCCACCGGGGACTCTATCCGGATGTACCTCGCCGAGATCGGCCGCGTGGCGCTCCTCACCCACGCCGACGAGATACGCCTCGCCAATGGCATCGCCCGGGGGTGCAAGAGGAGCAAGGACAGGCTCGTCGAGGCGAACCTGCGGCTCGTCGTCTCGATAGCCAAGAAGTACAGGAACCGTGGGGTCTCTTTTCTGGACCTCATCCAGGAGGGCAACCTCGGCCTCATCCGGGCGGCGGAGAAGTTCGACCCTTCCAAGGGCTTCAAGTTCTCGACGTACGCGACGTGGTGGATCCGACAGGCCATAACCCGGGCCATAGCGGACAAGGGACGCACCATCCGCATCCCGGTCCACATGGTCGAGAAGGTCAACAAGTACCACCGCACGCACCGGCGCATGGTGCAGGGCCTCGGGCGCGAGCCCTCCGAGGAGGAGATAGCGCGCGAGCTCGGCGTCTTTGTCGAGGAGATACAGCGGCTGCAGGAGATCAGCCAACGGAGCATCAGCCTCGCCACCCCGGTCGGCGACGACGACTCCTCCGAGCTAGGCGACTTCCTGGAGGACGCGGGCTCCGTCACCCCGACGGACGCGGTCTCCGAATCGCTCCTGAAGGCGCACCTGCGCGAGGCGCTCGACGAGTTGCCCGAGAGGGAGCGCCAGATCATCGAGCTCCGCTTCGGGATGAAGGACGACAGGCCGCGCACGCTAGAAGAGGTGGGCCGCGAGTTCGACATCACGCGCGAGCGGGTGCGCCAGATCCAGATGAAGACCCTGAACCTCCTGCGCGAGCAGCGCCGCACCCAGAACTTGCGCGAGTATCTGCGCTAGGCGCGGCAGCAGGGGGTCGTCCCGCGCTAATCGCCACGCAAGGCCGGGTAGACTCTTGGGCATGAACGATTCCAGAGAACTCCACGACTTTGCCCGCGAGATCGCCCGACGGGCGGGGGAGCTGCAGCTCTCCCGCGCCGAGAACGTCGGCGAGATCGTGGAGAAGGCCCCGAAGGACGTCGTCACCGAGGTGGACCTTCTCTGCGAAAAACTCATGGTGGACGCCATCCGGGAGCGCTATCCGGGGGACGCCATCCTGTCGGAGGAGCAGGGGGGCGAGATCTCCGATACGGGACGGACCTGGCTGCTGGACCCGGTGGACGGCACGGCCAACTACACGAAGGCGAACCCCATGTACTGCGCCTGCGTGGCCGTCTTGGAGGGGGGGCGGGTAACCCACGCCGTCGTGGCGGCGCCCCGCATCGGGGACCTCTACCACGCCAGCCTCGGGGGTGGTGCCTTCAGGGAGACCGACGGGCAGACCGTTCCCCTGCGCGTCAGCGACACGAAGAGCCTGGAGTATGCCGTCGTCGGCGCGGACCTCTCGCTGCGCGACGGAGGCAGGGACCAGGAGCCCGGCCTGCAGAGGGTCCTCTTCGACTCCTGGCAGCTGCGGGCCCTGGGGAGCGCCGGCATCCGGGGGGCCTGGCTCGCCGCCGGCTACCTCGACGTCTCTGTCGGCACCCGCAACACCGCCTGGGACTACGCCCCAACCGTCCTGCTCGTCTCCGAGGCCGGGGGCCGGGCCACCGACCTCGACGGCTCCCCGTGGACGATAGACTCCCGGGGCCTCATCGCCACCAACGGTGCCGTCCACGACGAGGTTCTGGGGGCGCTCGCGGCAGGCTAGGGCGCCCCGCTCATGGTGAGGGTCCGCCGGGAATACTCGGTGCCTGATCAGCGGTTCGTCAACGAACCGCCTAGACGCAACCTCAGTACATCAGCGCCATGCCGGGGCGCCCGTGCACCCCGGCAGGGGGTATTCGGCCACCACACGAGCCTTTCCAACGCATAGAGGCGTTGCGGAGACCCCCACATCGTTGCGCCACGCTCGCGGCGAAAGCCGAGCTTCCTTAGCACGCGCGGGAAGCGAGGTCCGTCTCCTGCGTCACTCCCCCACGATAGGGTGGAGGCCCAACCCCTCGAAGCCGTGGCGCGGGACCGCAGCCGCGGCTTCGGTGGCATAGCCCCTGGCCCAGAACGCGGTCCAGAGCTTGTACGCGAGCTGTACCCCGCCCTCCAGGTGGTCGAGACCGCACAGACCCGCCGCCCCTTTGTCTTCCCGGGTCAGGCACATCCCGTGATCGTGCTCCTCCCAATACGAGAGGACCCACTGGAAACGGACCTCGGCCACCCACGCGGTGACAACCCGCCCAGGAAACGCTGCACGGTCTCGTCCCTCCGGAGTCCCATAAGCCCGACCGTACCACCTTCCGCCGATCGTTCGAGCCAGAGCCGGGCTGTCTCGAGAAACATCCCCCGTCCGCCTATTAGTGCGCGATACCGTCATCTGGCCGGGGCCGAGGCGGGAGGGACGGTTTGCCGGCCAGGCTGCCCCCCCGACGAGGCCGGGTCCGCGAGAGCGGGCCACCCCGTTTGCGGCTCCCGGGGGGTTCGAGGGTCGGCGGGCTCTCCTCGGGCGGGTTGCCCCCCGAACGGCAACCCCGCCTCCTGATCCAAGAGGCCGTTTTCGCCGTCGGTATCGGGGATCTCCCCGGCGGGATCTTCCTTGGTCTCCTCCTTTTCCGGGGGGTCCGGCGGGGGCGGTGGCTTCACGTAGGCCCGTTCGTCGGTCTTGACCTCGAGGGCGAGGTCGGGGCTCGGGGTGTCGAACTGCTGGACAGGGAACTTCTGGGCGGCGCTTTGCATGTAGAGGGACCAGATGTCGAGGGGGTAGTTTTCGCCGTTGATCTCCTCCAGCCCGTTTATGTTGACCATCGAGCGCCGCTCGTTCGGGTAGCCGACCCAGACGCTCGTGGAGAGCTGCGGGACGAAGCCGACGAACCAGGCGTCGATAAACTCGTTGCTCGTGCCCGTCTTGCCGGCCGTCGGGCGTCCTACCTCGGCGTCGAGGTCGTGGTAGTAGCTGGCCGTCCCCCGCTCGACCACCCCGCGCAGGGACTCAGTGACGACGGCCGCCTCGTCCCGGCCTAGGGCCTCCTCCCCGATCAGGCGGTGCTCCTCGACCGTCTCCTCCTCGCCGTTCTCTTCGCGCGTGACCTTCTGGACCAGGTACGGCTTCATGTGGGTGCCGGCGTTGGCGAAGGTCGAGTAGGCCGAGGCCATCTCGAGCGGCGTCACCCCGACCCTCAATCCCCCGATGGCGGTCGAGGGGTAGGCGTCGATTTCGCTCTCTATACCCAGCTCGTGGGCCATGTCCACGACCCTCTGGAGGCCGAGGTCGAGGGCGACCTGCACGAAGACCGTGTTGTCCGAGTCGGCCATCGCCTTCTCCAGGGTTATCGGCCCCCGCTCTACAAAGTCGTAGTTGTCCACCACGTAGGGCTCCGCGTTCTCCCCCATCGGCACCTCCAGGTGCTCGGAGACGTACATTGTCTCCGGCGAGAGCCCCTGGTCCACGGCCTCGGCGTAGACGAAGGGCTTGAACGAGCTGCCGGATTGGCGGTGGGCCTCCGTCGCCAGGTTGAACTTGACCTGCCTGAAGTCCGAGCCGCCGACCATCGCCCTCACGGCCCCCGTGCCGGGGTCCACGGAGACGAGGGAGGCGGAGGGGTCCCCGACCGAGGGGTCCACGATGGAATCGACAGCGTCGTCGGCCATCTGCTGCAGCTCCGGGTCGAGTGTCGTGTAGATCTTGAGCCCACCCTCGTAGATCGCGTCGTCGCCGTACTCCCTGGCGAGCTCCGTGCGGACGGCGTTCAAAAAATACTGGTTGTCGTTTTCGTACTGGACGCGCCCCCGGCTCAACTCGAGGCCCGTCTTCACGGCCTCGTCATGCTCCTTTTTGGTTATGTAGCCATACTCGCGCATCCGGTCGAGGACCACGTCGCGCCGCTTTTTGGCAATTTCGGGGTCGGCGAAGGGGTCGTAGACGCCCGGTAGGTTTATTATGCCGGCCAGGAGCGCCGACTCCGGTAGCGTGAGGTCGGCTGCCTTCTTGTTGAAGTAGGTCTTGGAGGCGGCCTCCGCCCCGTAGGCGTTGGCGCCGAAGTACACGGTGTTCAGGTACTGCTCCAGGATCTTCTCCTTGGAGTGCTGTTTCTCGTACTGCCAGGCGAGGGACCCCTCGACGAATTTTCTCTGGAAAGACGGGATGTAGCGGTCTTCCTGGGCGATGTAGGTGTTCTTGATGAGCTGCTGGGTGATGGTAGAGCCGCCCTCCTGGATGGATAGGGTCTTTACGTTCTCCACGGCGGCGCGGCCGATCGCCTCGAAGTCCAGGCCCCTGTGCTCTTCGAAGCGGTGGTCCTCTATGGCGACGACCGCGTCCCGGAGGGTCGGGTCGACATCGTCGAGGCCAACAACGAAGCGGTTTTGCACGCCGTAGAGCTGCTCGACGATCTCGCCGTTGGCGTCGTAGACCGTGGAGGTCTGGGCGAGCTCCTTGGAACGGTAGTCGTCGAGCTCCGGCATCTCCTCGGCGAGCGCCCCGTAGGTGTTGGCGGCGCCCGCGAAGAGGGCGACGGTGCCGAGAACCGTCGCCGCGCAGAGGAGCAAGAAGACGTTCCTGATCCTCTGCAGAGCTTTGCCCCCGCCCCTGCGCGCCCGGCGCCGGCGGCCGATCCTGACCAGGTCGCCGTTCTGCATCGAGCGGCTATTATACAGAACGGCCGCCCCGAACCGGAAAAGGAGACGCCATCGCCCCCGCACACCTCAGCAGAAAAGACTTCCCAGCCCTCGCCGACAACGGCTTCGCCTACCTGAACTCCGGGGCCAGCGGCCCACCGCCCCGTCGCGTCATCGAGGCCATGCGTGAGGCCGACGACCTCTGCTCCGGCCCCGCCTACCTAGAGGGCTCAGGCCTCTTCGCCCGCCAGGCCGCCGCCAACGCCCGCGCCCGCGATGCCGCCGCGCGCCTCGTGAACGCCGGCCCCGACGACGTCGCCCTCACCCAGAACACCACCCACGGCATGAACCTCGGCGTCGCCGCCATCGACTGGCGGGAGGGCGACGAGGTCATCTCGACCGCCACCGAACACCCCGGCTGCCTGATGCCGCTGCACACCGCGGCCCGCCGCTTCGGCGTGAAGGTCAACCTCGTCTCGCCCCCGGTGACGCCGAAGAAAATCGAAGCGGTGCTTACCTCGCGCACCCGACTCTTCGCGCTCTCCCACGTGGAATGGACCAACGGCGAGGTGCTGCCGCTCGCGGAGATCTGCGCCCTGGCCCGCGAAAGGGGTATCCTGACCCTCGTGGACGGCGCCCAATCCGTGGGCAACATCCCCGTGGACGTCCCCGCCACGGGCGCCGACATGTACGCTTTTACGGGGCACAAGTGGGTGCTCGGCCCCGAGGGCATGGGCGCGCTCTACGTCCGGTTCGGCCTCCCGGTGCACAGCCCCAACGTCGGCTACCAGTCGCTCTCCGGCCCCGCGGACTTCGACAAGGGCGGCGACTACGAGCTTCGTCCCGACGCCCGACGTTTCGAGGCCTCGACCATGAGCGCCGCACTCGCGGGGGGCTTCGCCGAAGCGGCGCGGGGCGTTGGAGAGCGCGCAGGGGGGGGCTTCGGGGGGATCCGTCGCAGGGCCGACCTCCTGATGGAGGGGCTCTCGGAGCTTCCGCGCGTCACCCTGCGCTCGCCGAGGCCGGCGCACAGCGGGCTCGTCAGCTTCGAGATCGGGGGCGTAGGGGCCAAAGAGGCCGCCGAAAGCCTGCTCCGACAGAGGTTCGTCCTGCGCTACGTCCCCGGGCCGAGCCCCTACGTCCGGGCAAGCACGCACCTCTTCAACACAGAACAAGAGCTCGAAGCGCTGACGAAAGCCGTCGCGGGGCTCTAGCCGGTCGGCTAGAACTCGTCCCGCAAGAGCACGTCCACGGCGGCGTCCATGTCCGAAACCAAGTGGTCCGGTTCGGCCTCGCGCAAGGTGTCCTCGGAAAAGGCGCCCCAGCTTACGGCGACGCTGCGGAGGCCGGCGGCCTTGGCGGCCTGCACGTCGAACGGAGAGTCGCCGACGTAGACGGCCCTGTCTTTCGGGACGTTGCCGACGAGCTCCAAGCCCTTCAGAAGAGGTTCGGGGTGGGGTTTGTGCTCCCTGGTGTCCTCCATGGTGACGAAGCGGTCCACGACGAGGTCGAGGCCCGGGAACTTTACAAGGGCCATCTCGACGGAGCGGCGGCGCTTGGAGGTTACGACGACGACCTTTACGCCGGCGACGCGAAGGCGGTAGAGGGCCTCGTCGACGCCGGGGAACTCGCCTATGAGGGCGTCGTGGTGCTCCTCGTGGTGGGAACGGTAGGCCTTCAAGAGGAGCTCGGCCCTCTCGGCGTCCAGGACCTCCATCTGGCGCGGGAGGGGCTGGCCGACGTTGGCGAGGAGTTCCTCGCGGGGGATGTCGTCGCGGCCGAGAACGGAGGTCGTGGCGTGGCGCATGGACTGGAAGATCATCTCAGTCGTGTCCACGAGCGTGCCGTCGAAGTCGAAGAGGGCTGCGGCGAGCACTACGGGTTCGGGCCGTTCAGGAGGCTCCCGACGTCCCAGGTGCCGAGCTCTTCGAGGCCGGCGGCGTCGGTGAGCTCCAGGTGTACGGGGGTTACGCTGATCTCGCCCTCGGCGATGGCCGCGAAGTCCGTGCCCCCCTCCTCGTGGTAGCCGGGCGGGTTGTTGTAGATGTCGTAGCCGACCCTGCCTTCTTCGTCCTTGACCTCGACCAACTCGTCCTTGTACATCCGGCGTCCGAGCCGGGTGACGCGCGCGCCCCTGAGCTCCTCGCGGGTCATGTTCGGGGCGTTCACGTTCAGGATGCGCCCGGAGGGGAGGCCCTCGAGGGCCACCTTCGCCAGCCTGGCGACGAACTCCGCGGCGGCCTCAAAGTGCAGGTCGCCGTTCATCGGCGTGAGCTCCTCCGCACTCTCGTGCCACGGACGGTCTATGCTGAGGGAGACCGCGATGCCGGGCACCCCGATCACAATGCCCTCCATCGCGCCCGCGACGGTGCCCGAGTAGGTTATGTCGTCTCCCAGGTTCTCGCCGTGGTTGATCCCAGCGACGACGAGGTCCGGCTCGAAGTCCATGAGGCCCAAAGCCACCAGGCGCACGCAGTCCACGGGCGTCCCGGAGCAGGCGTAGCCCTTCACGCCGTCGGCCATCCTGCGCTCCTCGACGTGGAGTGGGCGGCCGAAGGAGATGCTGCGGCCAACCCCGCTGCGGTTCTGGTCCGGGGCGACGGTGAGGACATCCCCCACCTTCTCCAGCGCCTGGCGGGCGGCGAGCAAGCCCGGGGCGCCTATTCCGTCGTCGTTGGTCAAAACTATGCGCACTGGGTGGGGCATCCTCTCTACAAAAGGGGCACGGATTCTATCATCCCGGCGTGGCGGGCAAGAAAATCGCGCCGGGTCGCCCAGCGGCATTGGACAAAGGGGGGATAGTGCGATAGCGTACCGGGGCCGTGATGTTAAGGCTACGAGAGGGGCGTTATGTACGTGGACGCCAGGGACTGGTTTAAGCATCGCTCCTATGACTTCCGGCGGTTCTCCGACGTGCGGGAGATGGGCCGCCAAAAGCACGAGCGCGGCCTTACGGTGAGCGCCGTCCTGCCGGCTCGCAACGTGGCGGACACGATAGGCGAGATCATCGACGAGATCCACGCGGTAAACGGGCGCACCTCGGGCCACCCGCTGGTGGACCAGATCCTGGTCGTGGACGCCGACTCGCCGGACGGCACGGCCGACGTCGCCGCCGACAGGGGCGCCGAGGTGTTCTCCGAGAACGAGTTGATGCGCGAGCACGGCGGCGCCCACGGCAAGGGCGATGCTATGTGGCGCTCCCTCTCGGTCGCCAGCGGCGACCTGGTGATGTTCATGGACGCGGACACTCGCGACTTCGAGCCCCAGCTCGTCTACGGCATCCTCGGCCCCATGCTGGAGGACCCACGGGTGCGCTACGTCAAGGCCGCCTACCGGCGACCTTTCAAGAGCCAGGAGGCCGTGCAGGTCGACGGCGGTGGGAGGGTCACGGAGCTCTCGACCAAGCCGCTCTTCAACCTCTTCTACCCCGAACTCACCGGCTTCGTGCAGCCGCTCGCCGGCGAGTTCGTGGCCGATAGGGAGCTTTTCCGCTCCATCCCGTTCCTCACCGGCTACGCGGTGGAGGCGGGCATCATGATCGACGTGTTCAAGAAGGTGGGCCTGGACGCTATGGCACAGGTGGACCTCGGCACCCGCCAGAACCGCCACCAGCCCCTACGCGACCTCTCCCGCATGTCCTACGCGGTCCTGCGCGCGGTCGCCCGGCGCATGAGGCAGGAAGGGCGCCTGAACCAGGCGGTGGACCCGAACGCCCCCGTTTCCCCCTTCCAGTTCAGCGACTACCTGCACGCCGTGGCAACCCCGGACGGCCTCCAGCTCCACCTGTACGTCGAGGAGCTCGTCGAGCGCCCACCCATCGAGCAAGTCCTCAAGGTCCGTTAGAATTGCCTTGTCCGGTCCCCATAGCATGGGCCGCGATCGGCCCTCATAGACCGCTCGGGGCACGAGCAAGAGGACTGGGAGCGACTAGCCGACGCCATCATCAGCGTGGCGCCCGGCAAGAGGGGTTTCTATACGTCGGACCAGCACCGCCACGACATAGAACCCCTCCCAAACCACCGCGACCTTGCCTGCTACGAGCGGTGGGCCTCCGCCACCGAGAGGCTCCTCGTCGAGAAAGGCATCCTCAGCACCGTAGAGATAGCCGAGGGGGCCGCCCGCCGACCTCCACCGCCGCTGGGGCAACGCTTGACGGCGCGTTTCGCGCCCGGTGATACCGTTCGGGTGCGCCCCGGCGCCAAACCGGGCCATGTCCGCACGCCGGGTCACCTGAAAGGCAAGACCGGCGAGGTGGAGCGCGTGCTCGGCGCCTCCCCGAACCCCGAGGACCTGGCCTACGCGCTCTCCGGGGAACCGGAACTAGTCCCCTACAAGATCGGCTTCCCCCAGGGTGCGCTCTGGCTGTACTACGAGGGACCGGCCGAAGATCGGCTCTACGCCGACGTCTACGAGCACTGGCTGAAGCCGGGAGGCCCGCGATGAGCCACGATCACCACCACGAGACAGGTTCCGGGAGCGCCACGAGCCTGCTCGCCGTGCGTCCGGACGATGGAGGCGTTGCTGATCGAGAAGGGCTTCGTCACGGAGGCCAAGATACAGGACAACATAGCCTTCATGAACTCCCGCTCCCCGGCGAACGGCGCCGGGCTCGTCGCACGCGCGTGGGTGGTCGGGGGCTTCAAAGCCCGGCTTCACTCCGACGTCAGGGCGGCCGCCGTCTAGTTCGGCGTGGACGCTGTTACATCGCCAGGGCTCCTGGTCGTGGTGAAAACGTTGGAGGTGCCCGACCTGATCGTGTACAGCCTCTGCTCTTGCTACCCGCGCAACGTACTCGGCCGCCCGCCTGACTGGTGCAAGAGCTTCGAGTACCGTGCCAGGACTGCCCGCGGACCCCGCGCCGTCGCGCTAGTTCGCTTCGAGCCGCCTGAGGGCACCAGGGTCGCCGTCTACGACAGCACCACAGACGTCCGTTACATGGGCCTCCCCATGCGCGTCCCCCAGATACGGAGGGCGTCGAAGAGGGGAACTGGCGGGCCTAGTCACGCGGGACGCCCTGATCGGGGTAGACATCCCCAAAACACCGGCCGTCGCCCGGGCGTAGAAGGACCAGCTAAGGCTGCACGCACCGCAGACCGGCGACGAGAAGGCCAAAACGCGCACCAGACTGACTCGCGTGGAGTGGTCTTCGTCGCCTTGCCCGTAGCGCAAAGGCCGGACGGTGGCGCCGTCACGGCCATCGAGTGCGTGGCCGCAGGCCGCGAGCTTTCCTCCCCGAGCAACCCGCTTGCGAGGCCACTATTGGCAAAGACGGCACCCGGCCTACCGTGACCGCTGCCGTTACCCAAAAGGCACTCGCCAGCGCCCGAACCGGCAACGTGCTGCACCTGGGCTTAGGCGTCCCAGGGTTTTTGGGGTGCGGTCTGGGGTGGCGGACGGGGCATCAACCCGTACGCGCCACCTTCTCTGAGTCCCGTCGCCTGAAACCTACCCCGCCGTCGCCTTCTCGCGCTCGTTCGCCGCCAACACCTTCTCGACAAGGTTCGGCGGGACTTCCTCGTAGTGGCCGGGCTCCACGTGAAAGTTGGCGCGGCCCCCGGTGATGGAGCGCAGGTCGCGGGCGTAGGTGAGCATCTCGATCTGGGGCACCTCGGCCTGCACGACCTGGCGCTCGCCACGCTGCTCCACGCCCATCGGGCGCCCGCGGCGGCCGGAGAGGTCGCCCATCACGTCGCCGACGAGCTCCGCCGGGGCGAGCACCTCGACCTCGACGTAGGGCTCCAGGAGGACGGGGCGGGCGTCTTCCACGGCGTTCTTGAAGGCCATGGAACCCGCCACCTTGAAGGCCATCTCCGAGGAGTCCACCGTGTGGAAGGCGCCGTCGTAGAGGCGGACCTTCACGTCCACGACCGGGTAGCCGGCGATCGTCCCCTCGCGCATCGCCTCCTCGACGCCCTTCTCGACGGCCGGGATGAACTGGCGCGGGATCGCGCCGCCGACGATGGCGTTCTCGAACACGAAGCCCGAGCCGCGGGGGAGCGGGGAGACCTCGATCCTCGCGTCCCCGAACTGCCCGCGCCCGCCCGTCTGCTTTTTATAGCGGCCCTGGGCCTTCGCGCCCGTCGTGATCGTCTCCATGAAAGGCACTCTAGGGACCTCCGCCTCAACCTCGACCCCATAGCGTCGCCCGATGCGCTCCAGCGCGAGCTCGACGTGCATCTGCGTGAGCCCGGCGAGTATGTCCTCGCCCGTCGTCTCGTCGCGCTCCAGCTTCAAGGACGGATCCTCGTCGACGACGCGCCTTATGGCCTCGAAGACCTTCTCCTCCTCGCCGCGCGCCTTCGCCCCTACCGCGAACGCCGCCGTCGGTTCAGGCAGCTCGACCGGTTCGAACAACATTACCCTCTCCGGCTTGCACAAGGTGTCGAACGTGGCCGTGTCCCTGAGCTTGGCGACCGCGACGATGTCGCCCGCGACCGCCTCGTCCACCGCCTCCCGATTCTTTCCGACTAGGTGCGAGATGCCGCCAAGCCTCTCCCCAGCGCCCGTGCGGGGGTTGGTGAGCGCCTCGTCCGAGCGGCACCGGCCGCCCACCACCCGCAGCACGCTCAGCCGGCCCGCGTAGGGGTCTATGAAGGTCTTGAAGACGTAGGCCGCGAACGGTCCATCCGGGTCGCTGGGGACCTCATCCCCGTCCTCCGTTGTCCAGCGGGGGCGGTCGGCGGGGCTCGGGGCGCTGCCGGCTATGGCGTCCAGCAGCCTATCCACGCCTATCATGCGCTCGGCGCTCGCCGCGAGGACCGGAATTATGAGGCCGTCCGCGATGCCTTTGCGGATGCCCTCGAAGGCCTCCTCGATGGAGATCTCCTCCCCTTCGAGATACTTCTCCAGCAGCGTGTCGTCGCTCTCGGCTATCGCCTCGAAGAGCTGGGTCTTGGCGATGTCGACCTGGTCCTCCATGCCGGCCGGGATCTCGGCCGTCTGCCCCCCGTCCACGAACGCGATGCCCGAGAGCAGCCCGTAGACGCCCGCGAGTTCGTCTTCCCGGCCTATTGGGAGGTTCAGCGGGACCACCATCTGCCCGTAGCGTTCCCTCAGTTGCCCGATAACGACCCCGAAGTCCGTCCGTTCGCGGTCGAGGTGGTTGACGACGATGAAGTGCGGGATGTCCTCCTTCTCGCCGCGCCGCCAGACGCGCTCGGTGACGACCTGGATCGGGTCCTGCGCGTGCACGACGAGGACGGCGCAATCCGCGGCCCGCTGGGCGACGAAGGCATCCCCGATAAAACCCCCGTCGCCTGGGGTGTCGAGGACGTTGACCTGGCGCCCCTTCCACTCGAGTTGGGCGATACCCATCCCGAGGGTCATGCCGCGCTCCTTTTCCTCCTCGGAGTTGTCCAGCGTTCCGTTCGCCGGCTCCCCCCTGCCCGAGGCCAGGCCTACCATGCTTTCCGCGATGCGCGTCTTGCCGCTGCCCCTGTGCCCTATTAGGCACACGTTCCGGATCGTCTGCGTCTCCGCCGCCACGATTCCTCCTCTCCGAGCGATTGCACCTCTCCACCCGTCCCCACGGGTAGGGCACCCAGCTTAACGCAGCACGATTTCTCCTGCAGGTCGTCCGGCCGCCGGATGCCATAATCCCTGTCTCGTATGAATTTTTCCTCTTCCAGTGCGTTCGAGGGAGACGCCAGGCTCTCGGGCCGCGCTGCCCGGGCCGGCGTCGGCCTGTTGCTGGCCCTCGTTTTGGTGGGCCCCCTCGCAGACGTCCCGCACCCCGAAGAGGCCTACGTCGGCATAGATACGGCCTCTTGCTTCGCGCGTTCCTGGGCGCCACCGGCTGCGTGGTGTGCCTGACCTCCAGGCTTTGCACGCGCCTCGACCCGTTGCCGTAGACGGGCCCGATGCCCCTACGGTCCGCACGTTCGCGTCCGTCTCGGGCCCCTCGGTGCATGGCGAGGAGAGGCGGTTGCTAGTGGCCCTGCTCTTCGGGCCGCCTCGCGTATGGCGGGGTTCTCTGCCGCATCCTCGCGCTGTGGGCAACACTCCGCCGCGCTAGGAGAGGCTCTGCCCTCTTCTCGGATCATCTCACCCACTTCGCGACCGGCGGGCCGAAAATCTGCGTTGTGGTAGGCAGACCGGCGCGGCAAACAGGCGGCCGAGAAGTTGGTGGAGATGGCGATCCAACCGTCCGGTTCTCGTGTAGGTCCCTGCCCCACACCCTACCCGGTTAGTTTTTTCAACATGAAGAGCCCCCGGCGTTCGTCGGGGGCTCCTAAAACCTGATACCCGAGACCTTTAAACCATCAACATAACCGGGTTCTCGAGAACCTTCTGAACTTCGGCCATGTAGATGGCGCCGTCGCGGCCGTTGGCTATGCGGTGGTCGGCAGAGAGGGTGAGCTTCATCATGCTCGCGGGAACGACCTCGCCGTTCTCGCCAAAGGTCGGACGCCTGACGATGGAGCTCACGGCGATTATGGCCGCCTGCGGCGGGTTTATGATCGCCGTGAAGCTCTCGATGCCGAACATGCCCATGTTGGAGACGGTGATCGTGCCCCCCTGGTACTCCTCTGGCTTGAGGCCGCCCTCCCGGGCGCGGGTGGCGAGGTCCTTGGACTCGCGCGAGATCGCCGCGAGGCCCTTGCTCCCCGCGTCCCTTATTACGGGCGTGATAAGGCCCTGATCCAGCGCGACGGCCATCGCCATATCCACCTTCTGGTGCAGCTCGACGCCCCTGGTGGTGTAGATCGCGTTGAGGTTCGGGTGGTTCCTGAGCGCCGTGGCGCAAGCCTTCATGACGAAATCGTTGACGGAGAGCTTGATGCCCTCCCCTTCGAGCTGGGCGTTGAGCTGCTTGCGCAAAGCCATCGCGTTGTTCATGTCGACCTCTACGGTGGCGTAGAAGTGCGGAACGTGCTGCTTGGCCTCGGTCATCCGCTCGCCGATGACCTTCATCATGCGCGTGGGCTCGACGAGCTGCGTCCCCGGCGCCCCCGTCGGCTCGGGGAGCCTCGCCGGCTGGAAGCCCTGCATCTGGGCCTGCCCCTCCGTCGGGGCTTCGGGCGCCGCGACGTGGGCCCCGCCGTCCGCCTGGCCGTCCGTCCCGCCGCCGGCCTTGGCGTCGCCGCGCTCCATGGCGGCCTTCACGTCGCGCTCGACGATGCGGCCGGCGGGGCCCGAGCCGTCTATCTTCGAGAGGTCGAGGTCGTTCTCCCTGGCGAGCCGACGCACGATCGGGGACGCCCGGAACTGCCCGTTGCCGCCCGCGCCGTTTCCGGAGGGGGCCTCCTGCTGCGCCCCGCCGCTCTCCGGCGCCTCCTGTTCGGTCTGGGTGGCGGTCGCCTGGGCGCCGCCACCTTCGTCGCCGCCCTCCTCGGCCTTCGCCTCCTTGCCGGCGGACTCGCCGCCCCGCTCGGGGACCTCCTCGCCCTCGCCGGCTATAAAGGCTATGGCCCCACCGACGGGGACCTCCTCGCCCTCGCCGGCTATGAGTTGGGCGAGGGTGCCCGAATCCTCGGCCTCGAGCTCCAGCGTGACCTTGTCGGTCTCGATCTCGGCTATGGCGTCGCCCTCGGAGACGTCATCCCCCTCGCTCTTGAGCCACTTGAGGAGGGTCCCCTCCTCCATCGCGTCGCCCATCTTGGGCATGATGACTTCGGGCATCCTATTTCTCCTCTATGTAAAGCGCCCGGCGGGCCGCGTTCGTTACCTGCTTCTCGCTTGGGAAGGCCTCAAGCTCCAGGTTCCTGGCGTAGGGCGCCGGCACCTCGGCCCCACTTACCCGCTGCACGGGCGCGTCCAAGGAGTCGAAGGCCCCCTCCTGGATGATCGCCGCGACCTCGCTCGCCACCCCGAACCACCGCCACTGCTCCTGAACCGTCACCGCCCGGTGCGTCTTTTCGACGGACCGGACGATGGTGTCCTCGTCGAAGGGCCGTATGGAGCGCAGGTCTATGACCTCCGCGCTCACGCCGTCTTCCTCTTCGAGGGTGTTCGCCGCCCGCAGGCACAGGTTCACCTGCCGGCCGTAGGCTATGAGGGTGACGTCCGAGCCCTCGCGGGCTATCCTGGCCTTGCCGAACTCGACGGCGTTGTCGCCGTCCTCTACTTCGCCTTTGGTGCCGTAGAGGGCGCCGGCTTCGAGAAAAATCACGGGGTTAGGGTCCCTTATCGCCGTGATCATCATGCCCTTGACGTCGTTGGGCGTCACCGGCGAGACGACCTTGAGGCCGGGAAAGTGGCCGTAGAGGTTCTCCAGGGAGTGGGTGTGCTGGGCGGAGAGCTGGACGCCGCCGCCGTTGGGACCGCGGATAACCAGCGGTACCTCGACTTGGCCGCCTGAGAAGTAGCGGACCTTGGCGGCGTTCTGGATGATCTGGTCGGAGGCCAGAAACGAGAAGTTCCAGGTCATCATCTCGACGACGGGCCTCATGCCCATCATCGCCATCCCGATGGCCGCCCCCGTGAAGCCGCCCTCGGAGATCGGGGTGTCTATCACCCTCTTCGGGCCGTACTCGTCTATGAGGCCGTCGGTGATGAGGTGGGTGCCGCCGTAGACGCCGATGTCCTCGCCCATGAGGACGACAGACTCGTCCTGGTCCATCTCGTGGACCATCCCCTCGCGCAAAGCCTCGCGGTAGGTCTTCTTCTCAGCCAAGGCCTACTCCTCCCCCGTGTACTCGTCGGCCCCGGCGTAGACGTCGGTGTAGAGCTCGTCTATATCGGGCTCCTCGCTCTCGTTGGCGAACTTCACGGCCTCGTCTATCAGCTCCTTGGCCTCGGACCGGATCTCGTCTAGCTTCCCCTCGTCGGCCGCGTCGTTTTCGAGGAGCTTCTTTTCGAGCATCCCGATGGGGTCGCGCTTGCGCCACTCCTCGATTTCTGCTTTTTCGCGGTACTTCTCGAAGAAGTCGGCCGCCCCGTGGGGAGCCGTCCTGTAGGTGAGCGCCTCGACGGCGTAGGGCTTGCCCGTCTCGCGGACCTGCTCCGTTAGGCGCCCGGCGCACTCGAGGACGGCCTCGATGTCCATGCCATCGACCTTCTCGTTCTCGATGCCGTAGGCGTCAAACTTGGCGGCGAGGTCGGTCATGGCGGTGGTCCGCTCGACGGAGGTACCCATGCCGTACTGGTTGTTCTCTATGATAAAGAGGCAGGGGCACAGCCCGTCCTTGCCCCAGAGCCCGGCGAGGTTGGCTGCCTCGTGGAAGGCCCCGTTGGAGATGGAGCCGTCGCCCAGGTAAATCTGGGTGATGTGGTCGGTCCCTTGGTAGCGCATCGCGTAGGCGAATCCGACGCCGAGGGGTATGTGGCCCGCGACGATGCCGTAGCCGCCCATCAGGCCCCGTTCGACGTCGAAGAGGTGCATCGAGCCGCCCTTGCCCTTGACCATCCCCGTGCCCTTGCCGTAGAGCTCGGCCATGACCTCCTTAGGGTCGGTGCCCAACAGCAAGGCGTGGGCGTGGTCGCGGTAGGCCGTGATGACCTTGTCGCCCTCTTTAAAAGAGTCGAGAAAGCCGGTCGCGACCGCCTCCTGGCCGATGTAGACGTGGAGATAGCCCCCGATCTTGCCCTGCCTGAAACCCTTCTGGCAGGCCTCTTCGAAGGCCCGGATCCTGACCATTTCCTGGTAGAGGTCAACCAGGCGTTCAGAGCTCGTCGCTACCGCGCCCCCATTCTCCGAGTGCTCGTTCTCTGCCGACATTGGCGGCCCCTTCCCTCTCCGAAGTACTAACCCTATAACAGAACAGAATACCAAAAGCGTCGGTTTCGGATGAGATCCAACGCTCTTCCCATGCAGAGCTCTATACCCCGCCGTTAGGCCCCTTCTAACCACCTCCGTAAAGCCCGGAACGCCCGCGCCCGGTGGGAGTCCCGGTTTTTCTCCTCCCCCAGCTCCGCGTACGTGAGCGTGGACCACTCCGGAACGAACACGGGGTCGTACCCGAACCCGCCCCCACCCCTCGCCTCCGGCGCCACGGTCCCCCGCACCTCGCCCCGGAACGTCTCGACCCCGCCGTCGGGCGTGGCGACGGCCGCGACGCAGACGGACCGGGCGGAGCGGTCCTCAAAGCCAGAGAGCATCTTCAGCAGGCCTTCGTTGCCGACGCTGCCCATGAGCCACTTGGTCAACGCGCCCGGGAAACCGTTCCAGGCCTCGACCATGATCCCGGAGTCCTCCGCGAGGACGTAGGCCCCCGGGGAGCCTAGAGCCCGGTGGGCGGCGAGGGCCTTGGCGGCGGCGACCTCGGCGGGGTCTACGGCCTGCAACTCGGGGACATCCGGGTCCGCGCCCTCCAGCTCGACGCCCAGGATCTCGCGCACCTCCCGGCGCTTGTGGTCGTTGCCCGTGACGAAGACCATCTTTGGGGTTTCCATGGCGCGAAAGTTTACATAGTAGCGAGCCTTTATGATACAGTCGCCGCCATGCAAGAGGTGAGGGTGGAGAGCTTTGAAGGGCTGGAGCGGTGGGGGGTCCGGGTCCGCCTCTCGGCCAACGCCGGCTCTTTGAGCATCGCCTTCCTTAAGGGAATGCGGGAGCGTGCCAGGGCCGACGCGTCCCCTCCGCGGGGCCGACGACCGAAGAGCTCGCGGGGCTGTAAGGGATCAGGGACCGCCTCGAACGGTACGCCGGGGAGCACGCCTTCAGGACCGTCTTGCGGGGGGTCCGGTGCGCCCACCAGAGGTCGGCGCCAGAGTACGAGCTCGTCCTCGAACCGTCGGGGCTCCTCGCGGCCACCACGGGGTACCTCTTCGCGCCTGTCGTGGGACCCGAGCTCGTGGACCGGGTCACGGTCGGGCTCAGGGAGGGCGACGCGGTCGAGCAGGCGTACCTGGTCGGAGCGGTCGCCGAGGACGGGTCCCTGGCCGCCGGCGACGAGGGGCTCAGGGTCCCCTCCGAGTAGCTCGGGAGGCGTGACGTCGAGAGCCCTGTTCTTAGGGAGGATTAGCCCTTGCCGCTCGTAGACCTCGACCGCTTCGATTTTCTCTACGCCACCCGCGTCAAGGGCATGAAGTCCGCCGCGACCCGCGACCTCATGGCGACGCTGTCCAGGCCCGGCATAATCTCGCTCGCGGGCGGCTTCCCGGACACGAGGGCTTTCGGCGAGGAGGCCTTTCGGGAGGTCTCCCAGGGTATAGCCCCCGACGCCGCCCAGGCCCTCCAGTACGGCCCGACCGCCGGCCTGGAGTCCATAAAGGACGTCATCGTCGAGGTCATGGACGCCGAGGGCACGCCCGCCCGCCAAGAGGACGTCTTCGTCACCACAGGGGCCCAGCAGGGCTTAGACCTTATAGCCAAGGTCTTTTTGGACGAGGGAGACGCCGTCCTCTGCGAGGGCCCTACATACGCCGGTGCCCTCAACGCCTTCGCCGCCTACCGCCCGAAGATAGCCCACGCCCCGATGGACCGGGCCGGCATCATCCCGGTGGCGGCCCGCGAGACGCTGGACCGGGCGCGCAAGCAGGGCGTCCACGTCAAGTTCATCTACACCGTCCCGAACTTCCAGAACCCGACGGGGGTAACGATGGTCGCCGAGCGGCGCCGGGAGCTACTCAAACTGGCCCGCGAGTTCGACCTCGTCGTAGTCGAGGACAACCCGTACGGGATGCTCCGCTTCGAGGGGGAGCCCTTGCCCTCGCTGGCGGCGCTCGAGCAGGAGGACGGGAACGTCGACCGGGTGGTGTACTTGGGGACGTTCTCGAAGATCTTCGCACCGGGGGTGAGGCTCGGATGGGTGCACGCCCAGCCCGGCATCCTGCACAAGATCAACGTGGGCAAACAGGGGGCGGACCTCTGCTCCTCCAACCTCTCGCAGATGATGATCTCCTCCTACTTCCGCAACTCCGACTGGAGGGCATACGTCAAGCGCCTTACGGGCATTTACCGCGAGCGCCGCGACGCGATGCTCGACGCCCTGGCGGAGTTCATGCCCAAGGAGGTCCACTGGACCCACCCGGAGGGCGGGCTCTTCGTCTGGGCGACCCTGCCCTCGTACCTGGACGCGACGGCGATGCTGCCCCGGGCCGTGGCGAAGAACGTCGCCTACGTCCCGGGCGAGGGGTTCTACGCGGGCGGGGCTGGCAAGAACCACATGCGGCTCAACTTCTCCTTCGTGGAGCCGGACAAGATCCGCCGCGGCGTAGAGATCCTGGCCGAGACCATCCGCGAGCGGATGGAGCTGCGTAGCGACATGGAGCGCGGCTCGCGCCGCGGCCAAGGACGGGGCACGAAGGACGGGCAACGTCCGGCGAGCTTTGCCTCGGGCTCGGGGGGCTAGGGCGCCGTGGCGCGGGTGGTCGTGCTGCGCGGCGGGCACTCCATGGAGCGGGACGTCTCATTCGTAACCGGGCGGCGCGTCGAGCACGCCCTCGAACGCCTCGGCCACCAAGTGCACCCTCTGGACGTGGAGGAAACGACCACCGGGAGGCTCATGGAGCTCTCCCCGGACGTGGCCTTCGTCTGCTTGCACGGCCCCGGCGGCGAGGACGGCACGGTGCAGGCCCTGCTCGAAACCTTGGGCATCCCGTACACTGGGAGCGGGCCGCTCTCCTCGATCCGGTGCATGGACAAGGACTACGCCAAGCGGGCGCTGCGGGCGACGGGCGTACCCACCGCACCCTCCCGCACCTTCCTGCGCCGCGCGATGAACGAGATGGGCGCTTCTGCGGCCTTGGACGTGGCGGCGGACTCTTTGGGCTACCCGCTCGTCGTCAAGCCGGCGCGCGAGGGATCTAGCTTCGGGCTCTCGCGTGTGGAGGGGCAAGAAGGGCTGCTCGACGCCGTCTACGAGGCATTCGGGTACGACGCCAAGATCCTGCTGGAGGGCTGGATCGAAGGGCCGGAGGTCTCCGTACCGATCTTGGAGCCCACGGGCGAGGAGCCATCGATTCTCGGGCTCGTCGAGATCCGTCCCAGAGAAGGCGCCTACAATTTCGAGGCGAAGTACACGCCAGGCGCCACCGACTTCGCCATCCCGGCCGAGGTCCCTCCCGGGACGGCCGACCGCCTGCGCGAGACGGCCCTCACCGCCTATCGCGCCCTAGGCTGCTCCGGATACGCCCGCGTCGATACCATAGTGGAAGGCGGGACGCCGCGGGTCATCGACGTGAAGACCATCCCCGGCTTCACCGAGACCTCGACCTTCCCGCTCGCCGCGGAGGCCTCCGGCCTCACGTTCGAGGGTCTGGTCGAGGTGATCCTGGACGCCGCGCTGAACACGGAGGCCGCGGCGAAGCTTTAAGGGAGCACCTCAGCTTTTCAGCCCCTCGGCTCTGGTCGGTCAGGGCGCCAGGAAACCCAGCAACAGGGGCTGACCTTTTCGAGGCGATCCTGCCGGACCCAGTGGCTCGCGTCTGGCAGGCGCTCGACGCGGGCGTCGGGGACCAGCGCGGGGTCCGGCCGCGCCAGTTCCGGGACCAGGAAGCGTCCCTCTCGCCCCAAATCACCAACACCGGCGCCTCGATCGGGCGCGGGAACGCCCGGACCAGGGCGGGCGTTTGCCTGGCGAGGGCCCGGTAGTAGTTTATGGCGGCCGTGAGAGCCCCCGAGCGCGAGAGCGCCTCGACGTACCGGTCGATGTCCCCTTCGCCGAATGCTCCCGGTCGTACCGGGTCGTTGCGGAAGACGGAGCGCAGGGGGGCGAATTCTCCCGCCCGGAGGGCCTTCTCGGGGAGCCAGGGGACCCTGAAAAGGAGCACTTAAGAGCTCTTGAGGAGCTGGCGCGGGATGCACAGCGCGCGAGAAGCGTTCGGGGTGGGGCACGTTCAGGATCGCCAGCCGCTCCACCCGGCCGGGGTGAAGCATCGCGACCGCCCACGCCACCATCCCGCCCCAGTCGTGCCCGACGACTGCGGCGCGCCTCTCACCCAGCACCCGATCAGGCGCTCCACGTCCCGCGCAAGCAGATCCAGTCCGTGGTTTTGACGCCCTCCGGTTTATCCGAAGGTTGTAACCGCGCATGTCAGGGGCTACGACGCGGAAGCCAGCCCCCGCCAGCGCGGGGATCTGGAACCGCCAAGAGTACCAGAACTCCGGGAAGCCGTGCAGGAGCACCACAAGCGGCCCCTCCCCCGCCTCGACGTAGTGCAGCCGCACCTCCCCAAGGTCTATGTAGCGGTGGCCGGCTAGGACGGCCCAGGGACCACGGCGCCGTCCTAGCCGGCCACCCCGACCCCCGCCCCGATGAACCCTCGCAGAGAGCCGAGGGCCATCTCCGCCTGCCGGCGCCTCCTCTCGGGCTTGGTGAGACGTTTACCGTTCTCCCTCTTCGGAACGGGCGGGACGAGGCCCCAGTTGGAGTTTATGGGCTGGAGGGTGCCCTCCTTGGTGGTGATGTAGTGAGCGAGCGCGCCCATCATCGTCCCCTGCGGCATGGCTATAGGCACCTCGCCGCGGGCGAGTCGGGCGGCGTTCGTGCCGGCTATGTGGCCCATGGCGGTGCTCTCGGTGTAGCCCTCGACGCCGGTGAGCTGGCCGGCGAAGAAGAGGGGCGCGTCGCTCAAGGCGTCCCGGATCTTCATAGTCGCTTCGAGCATCCTGTTCGCCGGCAGGTAGGTGTTGCGGTGCATGACGCCCATGCGGGCGAAGTCTGCGTTCTGCATGCCGGGTATCGTACGGAAGACCCGGCGCTGCTCGCCCCACTTGAGGCGGGTCTGGAAGCCGACCATGTTGTAGAGGCGACCTTCGGCGTCGTCCTGGCGGAGCTGGACGACGGCGTAGGGGATCTCACCGGTGCGGGGGTCGGGGAGGCCCACCGGCTTCATCGGGCCGAAGCTCAAAGTCTCGGGGCCCCTCCTGGCGATGGTCTCGACGGGGAGACAGCCCTCGAAGTACATGTCCTCCTCGAAGTCCTTTATGGGCGAGAGTTCGGCCGTTGCCAGTTCTCCGACGAAGGCGTGATACTGCTCCTCGGTCATAGGGCAGTTAAGGTAGGCGGCCTCGCCCTTCCCGTAGCGCGAAGCCCGCCAGACCACCGAGTCGTCCAAGGAGTCGCGGTGGACTATGGGCGAGGCGGCGTCGTAGAAGTAGAGGGTCTCGCCGAAGAGCCCCTCTATCTTCTCGACCAGGGCGTCTGAGGTGAGGGGGCCGGTGGCGATCACGGTCGGCCCTTCGGGCAGGTCCGTCATCTCGCCGCGGATTACCTCTATGTTGGGGTGGGCGTGGACCCACTCCGTGAGGGCGCGGGGGAAGCCCTCGCGGGCAACGCCCAGGGCGCCGCCGGCCGGCACGGAGTGAGCCTCGGCGCAGCGCAGGATCACGGACCCTAGGCGGCGCAGTTCTTCTTTTAGTAGCCCCGAGGCGGTCTCGAGGGACCTGTTCCCGAGCGAGTTCGAGCAGACGAGCTCGGCGAAGTGCGCCGTCCTGTGGGCCGGGGTCTTCTTTACGGGGCGCATCTCCCAAAGCTCCACCGAGCAGCCAAGCTCCGCCGCCTGCCAGGCCGCCTCGCTGCCGGCGAGCCCGCCGCCTATTACCGTTACTTCCGCCATACGCGGCTCCCTTTGTCCTGTCGATGCAGATAGATGCCGGAGACGCTCTCCGATACAGCCGAGAGATTCTACCGCTGGGGTCGAGAACCTCACATCGGGGGCGGGGGACCGGCCGCGGCGGTGCCACCGTACCCTCCCACCGGTCCGGCCCTTACCAGGCCGTGGCGCCCCCGTCCACGACTAGCGTCTGCCCGGTGACGTAGGAGGCGGCCGGGGAGGCCAGGAAGATGACGACGCCCTTGAGGTCCTCGGGGTTGCCGAAGCGGTGGAGCGGGATGCCGTCGAGCATCCTTTCCCCGAACTTCTCGATGAGCCCGCCGCTCATGCGGGTTGGGAACCAGCCGGGTGCTATGGCGTTGACGGTTATCCCGTGCGGAGCCCAGGAGGTCGCCAGGTCGCGGGTCATGGAGATGATGGCGCCCTTGGAGGAGTTGTAGCCGACCGTCTGCATAAAGTCCGGGTGGCCCCCGACGAGGCCGGCCACGGAGGAGATGTTGACGATGGTGCCGCCGCTCTCGCGTTCGATCATGCGCCTTCCCACCGCCTGCGCCATGAGGAATGTTCCCCGCACGTTGACGGCGATGACCCTGTCGAACTTCTCCAGCGGCATCTCGCTCGGCGGTGCCCCCCACGTCGCCCCCGAGTTGTTCACGAGCACGTCCACGCCCCCAAAGGCGTTCTCGGCCTCGGAGACGACCCCCTCGACCTCGTCGGGGTCGGTCACGTCGCACGCGAGGGCGAGCGCGCGGCCGCCGCGGGCCTCTATCCCCCCCTTCACCTCCTCGAGCGACTCCTTTTTGCGCGAGCAGAGCACGACGTTGGCGCCGGCGTCGGCGAGGGCCTCGGCCATGTAGCGGCCGAGGCCCCGGCCGCCGCCGGTCACGACGGCCGTCTTTGCGTCGAGGCGGAAAAGGTCGAGCGCGTTCAGGTCAGGCTCCTCCCTAACGCGGTGGTGGCGGAGGCGAGGCACCCGTGGCGGTCTCCGGCTCTATGCTGTGGCCGGCGCCCTTACCACCCTTGAGGCGCTCTTCCTCGGACAGCACGCGCCGGAGGAGCTTGCCGACGGCGGACTTGGGCAGCTCTTCCCGGAACTCCAGGCTTTTCGGCGCCTTATAGGGGGCGAGGCGCTCCATGCAGAAGGCCAGGATCTCCGTCTCCGTCACCGTGCTGCCGTGCCTGCGGACCACGAAAGCCTTGACGGACTCGCCCCGGTACTCGTCCGGGACGCCGACGGCGACGGCCTCGGAGACGTCCGGGTGATCGAAGAGGACCTCCTCGATCTCGCGCGGGTACACGTTGTAGCCGGAGGCGACGATCATGTCCTTCTTCCGGTCCACGATATAGAAGTAGCCGTCCTCGTCCATCCGGGCCAGGTCGCCCGTGTAGAGCCAGCCGTCCCTCAGGGTCCCGGCCGTCTCTTCCGGCATGTTGAGGTAGCCCTTCATGACCTGCGGACCCTTAACGACGAGCTCGCCCGTCTCCCCCACCGGCATCTCTACCAGTCCTGTTCCCACGTCCACGACTCTGGCGTCGGTGCTCGGGACTGGAACCCCGACGCTCCCCTCCCGGGCCTCCCCGGCGAACGGCGGGTTAAAGTGCGTGACGGGCGAGGCCTCGGAGAGGCCGTACCCCTCGAAGAGGGGCCGCCCGGTCTTCTTCTCGAAGGCGCGCTTGAGGGGCACCGGCAGGGCGGAGCCGCCGGAGTTGTAAGTCCGGACCTTGCCGAAGCCGTACTTCAGGAGGTCCTCCCCGCTGGCGTTCAGGGCCGTGTACATCGTCGGCACCCCGCTGAACATCACCGGAGAGTTCTCGTTGACCAGGTCCATCACCTCCCCGGGGTCGAACTTCGGCAGGAGGAGCTGGTTGAGGCCCTGCTTGATGGCGAAGAGCATCACGCACGTCAGCCCGAAGATGTGGAACATCGGGAGGATGCCCATGACCTTCTGGTTGTTAGAGAACGCGCCAGGGTCGTCGATGAACACGTCGAGCGCCTGCTGCACGTTGGCGACGAGGTTGCGGTGCGTCAGCATCGCGCCCTTAGAGACCCCGGTGGTACCGCCCGTGTACTGCAGGGCCGCCACGTCCTCGGCCGGGTCGATGGGCACGTCCGGCGCGGGGTCGGCGTCCGTCGCGAGAAAATCCCCGAAGGGGCGGTGCCCGGCGTCCAGGCCTTCGGGCTCCCCGGCGAAGTCCACCACGACGACGTTTTGCAGGCTCGTCGCGGGCAGGACGGACGTTACCCGCGGGTACAGGTCCTTGTAGACGACGATGGTCTCGGCGCCGGAGTCGGCGAGGATGTGCCCGATCTCGCGCTCCACGTACATCGGGTTGAGCTGCGTGACGATGGCTCCGAGGCGGATGGTGGCGAAAAAGGAGATCACGTACTGCGGGCAGTTCGGGAGCATGAGCGCCACCCGATCTCCCTTCTTCACGCCGCCCGCCGCGAGCGAGCCCGCCATCTTTTCGACAAGCGCCTGCAGCCGCTCGAACTCGAAGGTCGTTCCGTAGAACGTGAGCGCGGTCTTGCCCCTGTGCTCCTCCGCGGCCCTCCTGAACAAATCGTAGAGCGAGCCGTCGAAGACCTCCGTCTCAGCCTCGACTTGCCCCACGTAGACCCCTAGCCACGGCCTCTCCGTGCCGAACATGCGTCCTCCTTCGCGGTCGCAGGCGGACCGCCTCCCTCTCTGCTAGCTAACCCCGAATGATAAAGGCCAAACGCGCTACGCGCATGGGAGCATCATGCTACGGGCCGGATGGGGCCCCTCCCTCACCGCCCCAAGAAAGTGAACGTCGAGCGCGATGGTCGCCGTCCTCAGGCGGCGAACGCCGCGACGGGGAGGCCCATGGCGTTGTCTATGAACGAGGCGTAAACGCTGTGGAGCGTACCGTTGCCATTGAGGTAGGCGTCCTCGACCTCCATGCGGCAGACCGCCATACCCGGCTCCACCTCCTCGACCCAAGACTTTATATGCTTGGTGACCGTAACCTTGACGTCTGTTCCTTACAAACGATCGGCCCTTCCCCGAGGGCACCGCTGACCTCCAAAGGGCCGCCCGGGACGGCAAACACCCGCAGCATGAGCCCCGGTCACGCGAAGTCCGCGTACGTAGGGCAAGAATTCTCCTATGGCCGAGGATACGTCGGCCCATCCTTTCCCCCCAATAGGACGAGCTCATCCTTTTGGGCAGCCGCTCTCTGCGGCCCGTTATGTGCCGTAGATAAACCCCGGACGGATCCCCGGGCAGGTTCCGTCTGTCGTCCGCCCTACCTCTGCCCGTCTGTTGGGTTCACGGTACGGAACGATTCCGCCGTGCGCTGCGCGAACATCCGGCCCTCAAATTCGCCCTCTCTTACCCAGGCGTAAACCTCCTCGAAGCTCTGGTAAACCGGGTGCTCGGAGATCGCAGGCTCGGTCCCCTTGGCAGCGGTTAGCGTGGGTCGGTCGGAGCCCTCGGCTCTGCGGCGCAGCCAAGCGAGGCCGGCCTGGGCCGCCAAGGCCGCCAGGCCCACCGCCAGCGCCCTGCCGACGGGGTTGAGCTCGGCGGGCAACAGGGCGCGACTTGCCGCTCGTCAAAGGGGCCCCGCAAGCCCCGCAGAAGCGGTTCTCGAGCGGGTTGCCGTGTCGGCACTGCGGGCAGGGAGAGCTGATACGCTCATCCATCGCCTCGTCCTTTCCTCTCGGTCCCAATCCGGCCTTTATACCAGCCTCGAACCGACTGCCGTTTTATGTTCCGCTCCAGCTCCGCGAACAGCCTTGCCAGCGCGGTGCCGAGCGCCTTCGCCGAGGGGTCGGAAGACCTCCAAGAACCAGCCGGACTGGTTCCGCAGGCAGTAGTCTTCCGGAGGCCCGGACCTTCTTTCCCCAATGTCCTATACAGTCCGCGCAAGTAAGGGGGTAAGGATGCGGGCAAGCGCTCCTTCACTGAGAAACAGCGGCGCTTCTTCGAGGATTTGCTGGCGTACCTGCGCGACGAATTGGGGGCTTGCAAGGACCCGGAGGCAGCCGAGCAGGGGCCCGGATGTTCCCTCCCTAGCCGGCGGACAGGCAATCCCAGGTGCTCGAAGACGAGCGCCTCGTCGAAGGCGGTTTCGTCTACCTCTTCGAAGAGAGCAAGCGTCGTACCAAGCGAATGGACGAGCTGTGCCCTCTCGACGCGCCGGCCGTCCTTGCCGAGATGGAGAGGACCGCGGCCGTGAGCGTCCTTTACATAAGGAGCGCAGCGCGGTCTACGCCATCGAGTATGGCGGGCGTAAGCTGGTAACGTCGGACCCCGGGGACGGGGTGGGGTATCCAGTTCCCATGCGGACGCCGCTCGGACGCTCCCTGCCCGCCCGTCGACTCACCTGCGACCTCCTACCGCGACTTTGCGGCTCTCTCCACTAGCCTATCCAGGCGCGCATGCCCCTCGGGCCGGGCCATCCTCACCCCAAAAAATGTCCACCTTCGGCTGCGCCCCTTTCAGCCTAGCCCGCCATGAATAGAAGCCTCCCTAAGCGCCTCCAAGCGTTTTCTCCGATCTCACCTAACCCGGGGCTGGGGCTACGAGGGTGCTCCCGACGGCTTGAGGAGGTCGACCTCGTAATTAGAGGAGTGCAGCTGTTCAGGTCCATAAGGTGGCTCCTTAGATAGCACCGCCACACGAGGTTCCTGGCCAAGGTGGTGCAGAAGAGAAACTAAGTCAGCCTAGTTGTCAGAGGGAAGCGATTGCGAAGCAGCGGCTTGGGGATCTAGGTCGGCGAGCGTGAGCGGTTGGGCCGGTGGTTCGCCAATGGCTATCGTCGAGGTCACGTTTAGCTTTCCATCCACGTGGAGCAGTTCGCCGGGGTCCAGCGAACGCCAGCCCGGGTTATCGTCCATCCTCTGGCTGGCGACCACTACGACCGGCGCCTCCGCAAGGTCTTCGAAACGCACCTGCACGCTGCCCACGCTGCTGACCATACCCAGGCGGCGCTGGTCATGCGAGCCGCCCGGCGCCCACTCCAACACGAACAACCCGTTCGTGTCCGGGTAGCGCAGTGCCCACATATCAGTCTTAGAGGTCAAAACAAAGTTGAGAGCGTAGACCGGCAGGTTGGCGGCCACCCACCGGATGGCGGCTGTTATGCCGGCTCCCACGTCGCCACTGTTGGCCTCGATCTCTTTGGTGATCAGCGCGAACAACCTCTCGGAGTCGGTATCTCCCGCGACCAGCGAGGCGTATTCTCCCAGGCGTTCCTCCAGGCACGGCAGGTCCCCCACCACCCCGTTATGTGCCATGAGACGACCGCGCTGCTCGAAGGGGTGCGTATTCTTTAGTTCGACGCCGCCCGTGGAGGCGAAGCGCACGTGCGCAACAAAGGTGCGCGATTCCTCCGTCTTCGCCTCGCGCACAAAGCTCCTGTCTTTGTAGGCGGCTATGGGGCTCTTGTCCATTTCCGGGGTACCGTCGAGCTCGAAGGTGCCGATGCCGGCGCCGTCGGGATTCTCGTAGCTTTGGTCGGAGAGGCTGTCTGGCGCCTCCAACAACCAGAACGCGGCGCGCACGCGCCGGGGCCCACCACTCATCCCGAACAACCGGCACATCAACCTGTTGACCTGAAGGCTTTCCTCACTTCCGCACTCCCCATAACTTCGACTGACCAGCGACTAAGGTTATTATTCCTAGACAGAGGAGCATATCGAAGTCCGTCTTGAGGCGCGAGGGGCGTGGGTCCAGTGTGAATAAACTGCGATACCCGCCTTGGGCCCCCGGGGCGGGCTCCGAGGAAAGGTCGTGTTCTCGGGCAAAGACGATCGCAGGGGTAGGCAGCACCAGAGGCCGCTCACCCAAAGTCCGAGGGTTTTCGCTGTCGGGGATGTACTTGCCGGGTAGCCTGGAGGACGGCGAGAAGCGCCCGGCCATCATCATGGCCCACGGCTTCAGCGCGGTCAAGGAGAACTGCCTCGCGAACTTCGCCGAGAAGCTTGAGGGGGCGGGCTTCGTGGCGCTGGTTTTCGACTACCGCTTATTCGGCGACTCCGAGGGCGAGCCGCGGGGACATCTGATCCCAGCCGAGCAGCACAAAGACTACAGGAACGCGATAACCTGGATCTCGCAGCGGCCCGAGGTGGAGCCCGAACGCATCGGGCTCTGGGGCTCATCCTACTCTGGGGGGACACGTCCTGTACTTGGCGTCCTTCGACAAGAGGATCAAGGCCGCAGTTTCGCAGGCTCCGTTGGTCAACGGCTGGCAGAAAGCCCAAAGGCTCATGCGCCCGAACGTCTTCGAAGGATTCCTCTGGGCGCTTGCCCAAGACCGCGCCCAACGCTACACCGGAGGGGAGAGCGCCAAGATACCGGTGGTCGCTCCGGGAGGAGAACCCTCAGCACTGCCGACTCCCGAATCCCACGAGTGGTTCACTCACGCGGGAAACACCGTCGCCCCTAACTGGCGCAACGAGCTCTCACTGGAGAGCATGGAGGCGTTCCTGGAGTACGACCCAGCGGGGAACATACACCCGGTCTCGCCCCCCGCTCCTGATGATCGTTGCCGAGAAGGACACTCTGACGCCGACGGACATGGCGATCGCGGCCTACGAGCGGGCTTTGTAGCCTAAGAAACCGGTCATCCTGAAAGGCGGCAAGCACTTCGACGCTTACTCCGAGCCCGGGCTCTCGCGGTCCGGGCCCTCGGTGGTCGAGTGGTTCGAGCGGCACCTGATGGGGCCGGAGTAGGAGCTCACCGGAGAAAGATACGGTCTGGAGGGCAGCAGGAGATGCCGACCTGTGGGGAGTCCTCTTGGGGTCCCCCCTTTAGAAGGAGAGGTGTCGGGTGTAATGAAAGGAAGGCTTCCCACCGTTGATGACGAGACTTATATGATGGACACTGAGGTGAATCCATTCCTTAAAGCTTGCGCCGATAGGCGAATAGCGCATGTCACAAGGGACGATGCGAAGGCTGTTCAATGGCCTTTGAGCATTCCACGTGCGAAAGCTTGCCAGCCTATTGGCGCGGCCTCTTAGTCGAGATGGGGAAATCGGTAAGGTTCTTGCTGAGATAAACCGGAACAGAGCCTTTGT
>CADCUZ010000033.1 GCA_902806015.1 uncultured Rubrobacteraceae bacterium | reverse complement strand
GGATATCCCCGAGGGGAAGCTCTCGCGCATCTTCGAGCGCTTCTACAGGGTGGACAAGGCGCGCTCCAAGGCGACCGGCGGGACGGGCCTCGGCCTCTCCATCGTCAGGCACGTGGCGGAGAACCACGGGGGCCGGGTGAGCGTGGAGAGCGTCCCTGGCAAGGGCACGACCTTCACCGTCCGCCTGCCCAGCGCCTGAGCCGGCGGTTCCCTTCGTCCGGGTCCCGGGTCTCGCGGGGGCTCCACGTGGTCCCGCGGGCCGCTCCGTCGTAAACACGCCTGAGAATGCGTGCTGGGAGGCGGGCTTTTATGCCTGGTGTGGCCCGTGTGCGGTGTGAACCGATGCAAGCAGGAGGTATAACTTGACGATTGCGAGACTGCAGGAGGCCAAAAAAGGTACCGGACGGTTGTAGAGCAGAGCCCGGCAGTGACCTGCACACAACAGATCGATCACGGCCTAGCCTCGCGACGCGTCGGCCGCCTTCCGCGAGTACCGTATGGATCTCTACCCGACGAGGGCCGAGTTCTCGGTGGACGGCCGGCTTCTGCACACCTTCGCGGAAGGGCTTCCGGGAGACTCGATGAGGCTGATGGTGAACGTTCGGTACCCCGACTGGCTGCCCGGCAAAGAATCCCGGGAGGACGGCTACACCTACGTGGACTGGATCCGGCGGTAGACGCTCGGCTTCCGAAGTGGGGAGCCTTCATGGCGGATCTACCCCGTCCGTGAGCCGTCCGCAAACGGTGAAGTCGGCAGGCTTCGGTCCCGGCGATCCCGGCTATTTCTGCACCCAGTTGCCCTTGTCGTTCTTCTCGTAATTCTGCTCGCCGGCGCCCCACGCGACGCGGTGGGCGCGGCCCTCCTCACCGTATTGCTCCTCTGCGGGGTTAAAGACCACTTTGTGGATCTCCTGCGCGTGCTTGGACAAGTTGTTCTTCACAACGCCCGAAAGTTGGTGATCATCTTGTACGGCACGCCGCTCTCCTTTCGTTGCTCCCCCCTTTCACTCGAATGGATCACAAAGAATCAGCGACGCGAGCCGAAGCGTAAGCCTGCGGTGTGGCGAAAGCCGGGGAGCGGCACGCTGATGGACCCAAACGCTCAAACGAAGTGGTCCCAGCCGGAGAGGCGCTCGACCGCCGCGCCCCCGCGCCGAAAGCCGATGCCTGACCCGGTCACCTCACCCACGACCGTTACGGGCGCCTCGACGGCTTCGGCGAGGGCCTTCAGAACACGTTCGGGGGCGGAGACGAGAAGCTCGTAATCTTCCCCGCCGGTCGCGGCGAGCACCCCGGGGTCGCGCCCCAGGGACGCCGCGAGTTCCCGCGTGTCGTCCGACACGGGAAGGAGGTCGAGGTCCACCCTGCAACCGACCCCGCTCGCCTCGCACACGCGGCGCACGTCGGAGACGAGGCCATCCGAGAGGTCGATCATGGCCCCTGCCCCCAACCGCGCCGCCGCCAGCCCGGCCTCCACCCTCGGCCGGGGCCGCAGGTGTCTCCCCTCGAGCCTCTCGAAACCACCCCTGCCCCCTTCCAGCGCGAGGAGCCCCGCCGCCGACGCGCCAAGCTCCCCCGTCACGGCCAGCAGGTGCCCCGACCTCGCCCCCGAGCGCAGGACCGGTTCCGTCTCCAGTTCGCCGAGGATGGCGACGTCCACGGTGAGGGCTTCGGCGCCGGTCGTGTCGCCGCCGAGCGGGTAGAGGCCGAGCTCGCGGCAGGCCCCCGCCACCCCCTCGAAGACGCCGAGTGCCGTCTTCGCGTCGGGTGCCGCCCCCGAGACCAAGACGAACCGCGGGGTCCCCCCCATAGCCGCCACGTCTGAGGCGTTGACTGCCACCGCCTTGTAGCCAACGTCCTCCGGCGTGGCCCATCCCTTGAAGTGGCGTCCTGCGACCAGCATGTCCGATGCGGCGACCCAGGTCTCGCCTCCGATCCTCACCACAGCGCAGTCGTCCCCGATGGGTACGACGACCTCGTCCGGCGCGGGCGGCAGCAGGCCGGAGAGCCGCCGGACGAGGTCGAACTCGTTCACGGGCCCTTGCGCCGGAAGGATCGGCGCGGGCCGAGGTACGCCCGGTAGCGCCGGACCACCTCCCGCCCGAGTAGGAAGGCCGAGACCCAGAAAGCCACCTCGCCGACCCCGAGCAGCGCGGCGGTCGTCCAGCCCTTCTGACCGGTGGAGAGCGGCATCAAAAGGGCGCCCGAGACCAGAACCCACATCAGGAAAGCGAGCGCAAGAAGCGCAAAGGCGAGGTACCGCTCGCGGCCCGGGGGCCCGCCCCAAGGGCGTTCTATCTCCCGCGTCTGGTTCATCGTTGCATCGCCCGGATGCCGGCCCACAGCCGGTCAGAGTCCTCGGGCGTGTACCAGGTGCGGAGGCCGCGCCACTCTTCCTCCGTCGCCCACAGATGGTCGTCGTGGGCCGCCTCCTCCAACCGGACCTCGCCCCCGCCGTGCCGCGCGAGAAAACCCACCCCGGCGTACAGCTCCGGGTCGTCGGGGGCCTTCCAGGGCTCGACCCGCGTCCACCACGGCTGCAGGGAACCGTCGATCTTCAGGCCCGTCTCCTCATTTGCTTCGCGCCGGGCGCAGGTCTCGAAGTCCTCGCCGAGCTCGAGGATACCGCCCGGGTTCTCCCACAGCCCCGCTGGCGGCTTCCTGCGCCGCATGAGGAGGGCGCGCGGCTCGGTACCTCCGGGGGCCGCGATCACCACCCCGGCCCCCAGGATGGCGTTGGCGACCCCATCGTCGTTTCCGCCGACCGGCGGGAAGGGTTTGTGCTGGGGCGCTTCGCGAAGCGCCCCCAGACGTTCGGCCGCGCGGCGGACGTTCTCGCGGCTCCACCAGCTCGGCAGTTCGAGCCACTCTTGGTGGGAGACCCACCTGTGGTCGAGGTGCTCGTGGGAGATCCTCACCTCCTCCTCGTCGGTCCTGCCAACGAAGGTCACGGCGGCCAGAGCGCGCCCGCTCGGGGCCTCCCCAACCCAGGTCGCGAGGATACCCTGCGGGGCGACGAGCATGCCCGTCTCCTCGTAGAGCTCCCGCACCGCGCCCTCCTCGAAGCTCTCGCCCAGGCCCAAACGCCCCGCCGGCGGCTCCCAGGTGCCCGTCGGCCGCTGAAGCAAGAGCATCCGCCCGTCCCCCCGAACCGGCAGGATTCCCGCGACGAGATCGGCCTTCACGAGGAGGGGTTTTTCGGAGGGATCGGCATCCGGGGAGTATATCTTTCGGTCCGAAAGATATACTCCCCGGATGTGGACGCCGCCGGCCCCAACGAGGCGGGCGAGCACGACACCGCCGTCGACGGCGAACAGCGCCCCAACGCGGTCGCGCACCTCTTTGACTTCCTCTGGGAGCGGGAGCAGCCCGTCTCACTGAGAGGCCTTCTCCCGTAGCTGCACGGCGTCCGCCCCGCACACGGCGGTCCCGACGCCGTGGGACACCAGGTCCGGACGCAGGTCGGTAACGAGGAGGAGATTGGCGTCTTCGAGCTTCACGCTCTCAATTTTTTTGGGGGCCAGGCGAGCACGTCGAGCCGATCGGAAAAATGCAGGAGCGGCGGCGTGCCCGGCAGGGTGACGCCTACCTGCTCCGTCATCCGGAGCGTCTCGACCTCGACCTCGGCGGGGCGCAGGGGCCAGAGTTGGTGGTGCACGTCGCCCCGGCGGACGTTGCCCCGGCCGTCGGCGGCGTAGAGGCAGTAGCGCTCGGTCAGGAAGTGCTCCAGCGTGCCGGGCCGACTCTGGACGGTGGCCCCGACCGGACGGTAGCGGGCCGCGAACTCCGCGGGCGCCGCCCCCCGATGCGTTCGGGCGCTCCGGTAGTGGACCTCCTCCCCCTCCGTGTGGCAGGACATCCGGGCGTCGAAGTACGGCAGGCGGAAGGTGGCCCGGGCCAGGCGGACGGCCACGGGGTTGTGGGCGTCCAGGGAGAAGAACCAGATGCCCGATTTGCCGCGGGCGCTCACGTACGTGCGGAGATTCAGTTCCGGGAAGTCCGAGAGCCAAGGCACGGCTGGCAGAAAGCGCGGCCTGACGCCCATCATACGAAAGGGGACGACGCCGAGCCAGGCGGTTCCGTCAAAGGTGTCGAGGTCCAGGACTGACGGGATCAGCGGGCGGAGCTTGTCCGCCGAGACGGGCCAGTGCATAAAGAGCAAGTCCCGCCAGCCCATAGTCAAGGCCCAGGGGTCCTCGGGGGGCGGGTAGGCGCGGTGGTCAGACTGGTTCAGGATTTCCTCCGTCCGGCTCATATCCCAAAGATACGCCCGCCCGCCCGTCATTGCAGTGAACGTTCGCGCGGCCTTCGCTCTATCTTTTCGGATCTCCTCAGGACCTTCAGTGCCCCGTAGCCGACAACGGCGCCGGAGACACTGGAGAGGACGAAGGAGATTCTGAGAAACGGTAAGCCACCGGCCGCCCCTCCCAGGAACGGCGAGATTAAGACCGCCCCCAGCGTCGCCCCGACGAGCACGGTGCCACGGGCTCGAACAACGCGGCCTCCTCCCAACGCAGGAGCCGGTATGCCAGGCCGACCTTAGGAGCCTCCAAAGGACTTGCCGGGGGAGGCGAAGAGGCTTCCCGTCCCGAAGGAGAACCAAGGTCGCGGTGACGAGCGCTGGGTCCGCCGCCCACCACCGACGTGTGCCCGCTCGTTACAAGCACGGCTTCGGGGCCCGAGCTCGTAGATCGCCGCCGCGCAGTCCTCGATCTTCGCCTTGTCCACGGGCTCCCCAAGGATCGCAAAGGTCTCATTCACGTTCGGCGTGACGACCAGTGCCAGCGAGAAAAGCTCCGTCTTGCAACTTTTCCCATAGGTCCCCGCGGGCACGCCGGCCCCACTCCTCGTAGCTGACCAGCGGGCGCAAGGGCAAACGCCCTCTCCACCCAACGCTTTCTAGCAGCGGCTCCTCGGGGAATGCACCCTTCGGGTAGCCCAAAGACAGGTAGGCGACGGGTACGATGTGCGGCGGGATGCCCGAAATCTTGCGCATTTGCGCCCGGTCTAGCAGGCTTACCCAGTCGACCCACAACCCCTCCCCTAGGCGACGAGCCAGAGGTTCTCCACAGCCGGGCAGACGCCGTAGAGGTCGGCCTCGGGGATGATCGTGCTGTTGGCTAATAGCGGGCCGCCCCGGGTGGGATCGCAGGTAACGCAGGGGTTCAGGGGGCGATCGAGAGGCTATTCAACTTCAAGGAAAGGTACGCGGCGCGGTGACGCTCCTCAAGAGACTGGCCTCCGCCCGATGCGCCTTACCGAAGAGTCCTGCGATGCGCCCCCGCGTCTTCGGGTCGCGTACGAGGATTAAGTGCCAGGGCTGGGAGAAGCCGACGGAGGGGGCACGATGGGCGGCGGCCAGTGGCCGGACGAGCACGTCTTCGGGTACGGGGTCGGGGCCGTGACGGGGACGACCTTCCCTGCAAAGGCGCTCAAACCGCTTCTCCTCCCCCGCCCGGTCTTGTTCGGGCATCGCCTGGCTCGGTTTCGTGGATCACCAAAAGGGCGCCGTCCGTCACTGCCACCCGCGCCTCCCCGTTTGCCATTTCGTTGTGGAAACCCAGGGTGTCGCCCGCTTCGATCCGGGCATCCTCCAGCGGGTACTCGAAGCCATCCAGGGTGACGCCCCCAGCCGCGCCGGAGACCGGAAAGACGGAGACGCTCTCGCCCGGCCCACCCACAACAGCCCTGGCACCGTCCTCCACCAAGAACACTTCCCCCCACGCGGCGAAAACCGTCGCCCGAACCCCCAACCGTTCCGCCGCCAGCAGCAGGTGCGGCAACGCGAAGACGGCATCGAGCCGCCCCCCCGTGGCGCAGAGGAGGTCCAGGTCCGTGGCGCCCCTCTTGCGGGCCGACAGGACGGCCAGGTGCCCGTCCATCTTGTCCTTCCTGGACGGGTGGCGCTCCAGGGAGGCCCCCCGCTCCCCCACCAGTCGCGTTCCTTCGTCCCCCAACGAGTCCATATCGCCGACGACGAGGTCGGGCACGACCCCCGCAGAGAGCGCGTGCAAGGCCCCGCCGTCGGCCGCGACCACGAGGTCGGCCCGCCCGGCGACGCGCCGCAGCAGATCCGGCGGGTCCGGAAAGCCGTTGAGAAAGACGACCGCGCGCAACCTAGTGCGCGGCGGAGCGCCGGTACCGGACCTGACGCGGGGACGGCTGCGCCCCTTCCAGCGCCCGCAGCAAGACCACCACGATCACAAGGGCTATGGCGAGGCTCGGCACCAGGTACGCAGCGTTGTACGCGCCCGAGTACAGGTAGGGGTTCCAGCCCTCCGGCGCGTAGGAGGCGAAAAAGACCACCCCCGAGACGAAGTGGCAGACAAAGCGCGCCAGGACGGCGACCGTCGCCCCGATAACGGCGCCCCGCACGGTGGGCCGGAAGAAGCCGGCGAGTCCCAGGGCGCCGAAGGCCAGGGGGTAGTCGAAGAGGACCTGAACCGGGTGCACCACGACCGGCGCGACGGCGAGGTTCAGCAGGCCGTAGGCGGCCCCCGTGACGATGCCGACCACGGGCCCCTGGCGCAGGGCGAGCAGTATGAGGGGGATCATCTCAAGCGAGATCGAACCACCGAACGGCATCTGGAAGACCTTGATCAAACCCAGGACGAACGCGAGCGCGATGGCGAGCGCCGCCTCGGTCAAGACCCTCGTTTCCCTGAAAGCGTTCAAAAGCGCACCCTCCTTCGGGTAAGCGGGGATGCGCCGATGAGAGTCTCTTATCTCCCTTCGCCGGTATTACCCGGATCAGGTTCAGCGGGTCGGCACAGGACACCCTAGGGTCCTTCTGCCCTCTCAGCCTCGCGGCTCCCCGGTTGTTTGTCCCCCTAGTCTACCCAACCCCCGTTCCACGCGCCACGCCCCGCCTCCCACAGCAGCCCGAGCACCGTCGCCGCGTCCGAGATGCGCCCATCCCTGACCATCCCGAGCGACTCCCCGAACGGCACCTCCACCACCCGGATAAACTCCGTCGGCTCCGGCCTCTGACCCCGCCCATCCCTCTCCGCCCGGCACCCGAAGACGTGCCCGACCTCCGTGCTCCGCCCGGTGCTGGTGTGGACGCTCGTCAGCCGCTCAAGCCCCTCGGCCCTGTACCCGGCCTCCTCCAGAAGCTCCCGCCGCGCCGCCTCCGCCGCGTCCTCCCCGGCCTCGATCCCGCCGCTCGGTAGCTCCAGCGTGAACGCGCCCAGCGGCTGGCGCCACTGCCGCACCAGGACGACGTGGTCCCCCTCCGTCAGGGCGACCACGGCCGCGAACCCGCCGCTCTCCAGGACACCGTAGTCTATCGACCGTCCGTCCGGCAGCTCCACCCCGTCCACCCGAAAAGAGCACCACGGGCTCCGGTACACGTACTCTCGCCCCAGCGTCCGCCAGCTCGCGTCCTCCATGCGCCTAAGTATATCCCCGTCACCTGTACAATCTTGCTACATGGACGTATCAATACCGGGTAAATAGAGGAAACCGCGTTGGCGGTGGAGGTCTTCGCGCCGGTTACGCCGGAGCATTTCTACGAGGCGGTGCTCGACGTGCGCGGTTTCCCGGCGTGGGTGCCCGGCGTGCGGCGGGTCGAGGCGCTGTCCGGGGAGGGGAAGATCGGGATGGCCTTCGAGTGGGAGGTCTCGTTCCTCGGCTTTTGGAGGTGGGTCGTGAGCGTGCTGGAGGAGGCGGTAGCTCCCCTCAACCTGAGATGGTCATACGACGGCCCCGTCGAAGGTTGGGGCGAGTAGTGCTTTGTGGAGCCCGTTGGGGACTACGCACTGGCCTCGTTCAGGACCGCGCTCGCGCCGACGGACCCGTTTCTCGGGGACCTCGCGTGGGGCACCCCTGCGAGAGGCGCGGTCCAGAGCCACCTCGGACGCTCGCCCTCCCGGCTCCGCCGGTTGGTGGGCGACGACGCCTGGGTTGGCCCCGGTGAACGGGGCCTGACAAAAGCGTCTCGTGTGCCGAAACATTCGTCTCGCCGCCGCGAACCATTCTTCACAACGATCGTAGGGTAGGGCCCCGAACCCGCCCGCGATCCCGCGGCATGAGAAAGGGGGAACCCGAAAGTCCCTCCCTCGAAAAACCGTTAGGTCGGCCGCTACTCGAAGTAGTTGGCAGCCTTAGCGATGTAGCTCTCCTGGTCGTCGGGGACCTCGTCCTCGGGGTAGATCGCCTCGACCGGGCACTCCGGTTCGCAGGCGCCGCAGTCGATGCACTCTTCGGGGTTGATCATGAAGTGGTCACCGGCGTCGTAGATGCAATCGACCGGGCACACCTCGACGCAAGACTGGTCTTTCGTGCCGATACACGGCTCCGTGATCACGTAGGTCATCTGACTTCTCCTCTCGTAAACCTTTGGTTGTGGCGGCTTTATAGCAGCCGCGTGAGAGCCAAACTACCCGCCGATGACGGCCGTCATCGCCGCCCATGACCGGGGTCATCGCGACGTGTGATCTGGATCAAAAAGCGCGCAAACGGGCGGGTTATTGGGAAAGGTTCTCAGGTACGGGAGCGAAGCTCCGCGGGTTTGAGGATGGTTACTCTCTTGCCGTCGAGGGCGAGGACGTCTTCCTGGGCGAGGCGCGAGAGGGCGCGGGAGAGGGCCTCGCGCGAGATGCCGGTGGCCTCGGCCATCTCCTGCCGGGAGAGGGAGGGCTCAAAGACCACGCCCCGCTTGGTGACGCGGCCCTCCTCGGTGGCGAGGTTCAGGAGCATGCGGGCCACCCTCTGGGGGGCGCTGCGGAAGACGAGGTCGCCGACGAGGTCCTCGAGCTCGCGTGCGCGGGCGGCGAGCACCCGGTTGAGGCGGACGGCCCCGGCAGGGAAGCGGCCCATCACGTCGAAGAGGTCGTCCCGGAAGACGGCGTAGAGCACGCAGTCGGTGAGGGCCGTGGCGCCTTGGCTCTGGGGTTTGCCCTCGAGGGCCGCGCCGAGGCCCAGCACCGAGCCGTCGCCAACGACGCCCAGGATCTGGTCCCGCGCCTTCGGCCCCCCGGAGGAACGGTAGAGCTTCGCCCGCCCCTCCCGCATGAAGTACACCGCCCCGGAGGGCTCTCCCTCCCGGTAGAGCGCCGTGCCCGCGCCGAGCTCCAGCACCTGTGCCGAGATCGCGAGCGCCTGGAAGAACCCCTCGTCGAGCCCCTCCAGAAGCTCGAATTCCTTGAGGCCTTCAAGCTTGGTCAGGTGCTCCACGGCCCGGCAGCGGGCCCCCGGCAGCCGCGCCCAGGACGGCGGCGCGTTCTCACCGTACACGGGAAAAGGTCCTTACTGGCAAGCGCCGTTTCACGATACCTTTATACGCTACGTGGCGAAGGTTTGCAGGACGACAAATCGCTCTCCGCTTCCCCCCACCTCGGCGAAGACGCCGGTGATCCCCAAGGGCCAGTCCGAGCGGAAGCGGACTACGAGTCGGAGCAGCTTTTAGATCCGGTGGCGCTCTTCGGGGGTGAGATCCTCCAGGGTCTCCCTGATCATCACTGCGTAGGACTCCGGCAAGCTGTCCCTATCGTGCTTCAGGCGCTCGAGCGCCTCGTCCATAGCTCGCGCGGCCTCCAGTTCGTGCTCTGAGGTCTGCCCGGATCTCGTCCAGAGCTCCGATGGCGCCGCGGCGAGCTCCTCGTCCGTCATGTGGCCCTTACGGCGAGCCTGTCGTAGCCGCGCCACTCGAGATCGGGCTCGGTTACCTTCCTCGACCAGAGCTCCGCGTCCCACCCCGGGTCTCGTCCGGCGTTCGTCCCCTCCTCCGCTATCAGTATCAGCCGGTCGAGCCCGGCCCTTATCAGCTCGGGGTCCTGTAGCAGCCCGCGGACAAACCCCCAAACCTGCTCCTCTATACGCGCGGCCCGCAGGTGCTTACGGTTGGCGCAGTCCGGCTTCGGACCAGTGTTGTAGAACGCGTCTTCCCCGACGTTGGTGAATAAGGGCAAGAAGAAGGGTCGAGGCTGCTATACCCCGCCCTTCTCTTAGGTCCCTAGGCCGCTGGCTTCGCCCGGAGGAGCAGCCGCTACGGACGACCCCCCCAGGAAGGGGCGAACTCCTCTGCGTTGTCGGTATTGGTAACTCGGGTCTTTCCCCCTCCGCTGGCGTTTATCGTGTAGATGTCGCTCTCGGCCCCGTTACGATCCAAGCCTGCCAAGACCGGGCAGGCGATCCTTTTGCCGTCGGGCGAGAAGGAAGGATACAAGCCCGCCGTGACTTTGGTCTTACCTCCCCCACCAGGGTTGGTGGTGTAGATCGCTTCTGCCATTCCTCCACCGAAGCTCGCATAGGTTATCTTGCCGTTTTTGCCCAAGAAGGTCGCCTCAGCCTCCCCCAATATCGCTAAGACCGCCGCCGCACAAGCCATCATCACCGCCGCCACGACCAGCAGCGCCGGTAGATAGGGCGTCCGTCTTGTTGTAATGGTCCTGCCCTTCTCTGGCGGAGGGAAAGAAGACCATCCACCCCTGTCACGCAACGCCGGTAGCATGATCGCCGGCTTGGAACGGCGCATTGGCCCAACGGCACATCTTCGGGGGCCTAAGCGCACGAACTACCACCGAAAACTCCGTACAGGCGAAGTTCCCAGAACCCCCATTCCACGCACTTCTCGGGTGAATGGGCCTGCCCACACACCCAAGCAGCCGCTTGCCCACGCTAGTAGCCACTAATATCACCCTTTTGGGGGATGTACAGATACGCACAACCCTCTACCCTGCCATTGCAGTCCGAGAGACCGACTGCGCAGGACGAACACAAGCAGGAGGAGGTCGTGCTTATGAGGCACCCCATGAGCCACCAGACCGGAACCCCCGCAACCCACCGCCGCCTCGCAGGTCCGGCAGGGAGTGCCCTCAACACGATTAGCATCCGCGTAGAGCGGCGCTACGGGACCGCCATCATCCGCTCCTCCGTAACGGCACCGTCCATAGAGCAGGCGCTAAAGCTCGCCGGAGAAGGTGCGAGGGTCGTCTTCCCGATAGACGGCGAGGCGTTCTTCGCCTCCGCCAAGGAGGACTCTTAGGCGAGCGTAAATCGGGGGAGGGTTCCTAGGATTCTCGGGAATCGGTAGCAAGTGGCGACCGCTTGCCACGTTTCCTCGCGCTGTTTGTGGCGAGGTTCGCCGAGGTGGAGCCCGTGGTCCTAAACACTTGCGTGATGGCCGCCGTCTCGGCTACCCCGCCGACGAAGATTGCTACCTCGTACTTCCGAGAATGCGATTCCTGCGCACTCGGGTGAATAGGGGCAAGGGGCGCCGGACCGATCAGTCGTTTCTCGACCCGTGACGTCTGTACGGGTTGCCTCTCCTAGACGCTTCTGTGCCCTCGGCTTCCGAGAGGGACCTTATCCGCAGGAGGGCGTCGAAAAACGCGTGGCTCATCGTGTCTTGACCCCCGGAGCAGCGGGCCAGGGATGCGTTGAGGGTGCGCAGCTCGCCGGCCTCGGAGAACGGGCAGAGCACGCAGCACTTCTTGCGCTTATTCACCGGAGCGCCTAGAAGGGGTGTTCCCCGAGGCCGGCGACAACCTCCACCGCTCGCGCGACGCCGTCCTCGGCCCGTATCCTCTCCCCCAACCAGGCGGCACGACGGCGCGTGCTCTCGCCCTCGGTGAAGACACAGATCGCGGCGGTCAATCGCTCGATGGTGAGCTTCTTCTGCCGAACGGGCTCGGCCCCTACCCCCAGGGCGCGGACCTGTCTGCCCCAGAAGAGCTGGTCTCCGAAGTTAGACGGGAAGACGGCCGTCGGCTTGCCGGCGCGCAACCCCTCCGCCGTGGTGCCCGCCCCGCCGTGGTGCACCACCGCGGCCATCCGCGGGAACAACCAGTCATGGGGTGCGCCCTCGATCTCAATGATCCCCGGGCCCGCCATGCCGCGTCGGCCGGTGGCGAGTATCCCACGCAGCCCCAGCCTCTTGAGGGCCGCGATCGCGGTGGCGCGTGAGCCCTCGGGGTCGGGCGACGTCGAGCCGAAGCCGACGTACACGGGCGGCGGGCCGTCCTCAAGGAACGCGTCCAGCTCGTCGGGCGGCTGCCAGTCTTTCCCCTGATCCAAGAACCAGTACCCGGTCATCACGCTCGATCCGTTCCAGTCGGCGGGGACGGGGATGACGCGCGGGCTGCAAGGGTATAGCCTAACGACCGGCTCGCCGCGCAGCTCGAGCTCGCTCGCCGGGAGGGGGAGCGTTGGGAGCCCGAGGGTCCGTACGCGCCAGCGGTTGACCATGGAGCGGTACGGCAGGATAATCGAGCGGAAGAAGGCCCCGTAGCTCAGCTTGTTCAGTGGCCCTCCCAGGTCCGGCAGCGGCAGCACAGGGACCGGGAAGGCCCGCGTCGGCGAGAGCGCCGGGATCGGGAGGGCGAGGGCCTCGGCTACGTGGTAGCCACCCATCGCCTTCGGGTGGTAGACGAGGGCGTCCGCCCCCAACGAATCCGCCGCCTCCCACTGGTCGTCAAGCATTTTCCGCATGGTGGGTATCAGCCTAACCGCCATGCGCAAAGCGGCCCTCGGGGACCGGAGCGCGGCCCTGCCCTCCTGCGACTGCGCAAGTTCGAGCAGGTCCACATCGAGGGCGACGTAGCGCAGGCCCCGCCCGGAGACCGTCGCCTCGAAGCCCTTGCCGGTGACGAGGGTCACCTCGTGGCCAGCCTCCTTCAGCCCGACGCCAAGGGCGACGTAGGGCTGCACGTCTCCCCGGGTCCCTAAAGTCAAGATGGCGACGTTCATACGGGACCACCTGCTCCTCACGATTGGCCGCTCCTAGCGGCCGTGGCACAATACGCCATCCAATATTCTAGACTGAACTGCTTGAAACCTTTCTGGAATCGCACCAAGATCCTGGGAGCACTCGTTATTCCTGTGCCCGTCCTCGTGACCGTCCTGGTAGGTGCTCGGATCTACGGGGCATACCGTTGGAACGCCGAAACGCAGGAATTGCGGGCGCGGTTGGATGCGGCCCGCGTGCCCGTTCGGCCAAGAACCGTCGATTTTCGCGAACTGGAAGGCTTGCCCGTCCCGGTTCAACGCTACTTCCACACGGTGCTCGAGGAGGGGCAGCCGATGGTGGCTGGGTTGCGTGTGCGACACACGGGCACCTTCAACATGAGCGGAATTGCCGAGCAATGGAAGCCTTTCACGTCGGATCAGAGGGTGCTTACCCGACGGCCGGGCTTCGACTGGGACGGGCGCGTCGCCATATTGCCGGGCCTGCCCGTGAGGGTGCACGACGCCTACGTGGCTGGCGAAGGCATCCTGAACGCCGCATTGCTCGGGCTCTTCCCGGTGGCCGACATGCGCGGCACCCGCGACATGGCCGAGGGCGAATTGATGCGATTCTTCGCCGAGGCGCCCTGGTATCCCACGGCTCTGCTACCCAGCCAGGGCGTGCGTTGGGAAGCCAGGGACGATCGCTCGGCCTACGCCACGTTGACCGAAGGGGATATTTCTATAACCATGCTCTTCAGGTTCGACGAACGAGGCCTCATCGACGCCGTGCGCGCGGAAGCGCGCGGACGGACGGTAAGCGGCAAGGTCGTCCCTACGCCCTGGCAAGGTCGCGTTTGGAACTACCACGAGCGCGGCGGGATGCGGGTGCCACTCGACGGCGAGGTGGCCTGGATGTTACCCGGGGGCGACAAGCCTTACTGGCGTGGTCACATCGCCGAGATCGACTACGAGGCCGCGCGGTGACCCACGGTCAATTCCAACAGGGGCATTTCCGTCTAACAACCGGTTGACATATAGACGATCGACGCCCCGATTCGGGCCCCCTTGGGGCTTGGACACTTGCTAACCCGCTCCTGGCGCTAGCGATTGCGCTTTCGCCCAGCAACGCGGTCAGACCCAGAAACGTGTTCAGCACGACGAGCGCGATGCGCATCACCGCTATGGCTCGTGTTCGCGTCACCCTGCCCTAACCCCACACTATGCACCCGAGTGCGTGGAAGGTAGGCGTTCTCGGAACTTCTCCCCGAGGGGCTTTCTACGAGGTTTGTGATCACAAAGAAGGGTCTAGTGACCGTGTGAGTGCGCGAGGGTCCCCAGCGCGTCCGTTGGGATCGTGAGGAGTCTCGGCGAGCCACTCTTGCCAGAAGAGGCGTTCTTTCTCCTTCAAGAGGTTGGCCGCCTGGCGAGCTGAGGTGGTGCGGTGGACTTCGCGTAGAATGGGAAACCACTCGCCATAGTGCTCCCTGAAGCAGCAAGGGCAGGGCGAGTCTATCCTGCTCGACGTGCTCGTGTTCCAGCTAAAGGACAAGAAGAAGGGGTAGGAGAGAGTAGTGTATGAGAAGATGCCGCATATTTTCTCGGCTGCGCTCGCAGCGCTTACGGTCATGCAGTCCGTGCTCGGATTGGTTTTCCAAGGGCAGCACCGTGACGTGGAGTGGATCCGCGTGACGTAGTACGTCCCCCGACAAGAAGCCGCCGAAGCTCGTCATCCTCAAAGCCGGCAACTCTTTTCTTGATCCTACCCAAGGAGCGCTTTTTCCAC
>CADCUZ010000032.1 GCA_902806015.1 uncultured Rubrobacteraceae bacterium | reverse complement strand
TTCTTCGCCCGGTGGTCCCGATTCGCCAGCGAACGGGACTTCTACCGCTACGCTAGCGGCCACCTCATAGGGGGGCATTCCTTACCTTGCCCGATCGCTCTCAGTTCAATTGGCTGGTACGCTTCTACGCGGAACTCGTCGAGGAGAGATGGCCTTGCATCTGGCACAGGTGCTGCTGGTGGAGGCCCGCGACGAATGTCCTTACGAGACCCTGGATAGCTCAGCGATGCCCGTCCGGGACGCCAAGCGCTTGAGGCGGTGGGTCCCTGGCATCCGCCAGCTCGTGGAGAGTGTCTAGGACAAGCTCTTTCAACACCTTCGGTCTGTGGCGGGAGCGGCCCCACGAGCTGAGCGGTTTGCGGGCTCGCCTGGGGGCGAGAGTTGCTCTGCACAATTTCTGGATGTGGCTCAACAAGCAACTCGGCCGCCCCCTACTATCCTTCGCCGACTTGTTGGGATGGTGATCTCGAAACCCACACCAAACGTTTAAGGGCGCCGACGAGCCGATCCGGGGCGCCCGCAGGGGCGTTGCCCTCAAGGCCGCGCGTGTAGCCGGCGGTGACGAAGGAACCGATCACGGCGGTCCCCACCGTAAGGCCCACGGAGCGATCGAACTGCGTGGCGCCGGTGGCGATGCCCAGCCTTCGCGGGCCGGCCTTCGCCTGCACGGCGAAGGTCGCGGTGGGCATCACGAGCCCCATCCCGAGGCCGGTCACGAAGAGGAAGACCGCGACGGTGAGGATGCTGGATCCGACGCCGAGCGTGCTCAGAAGCAGCACGCCCAGGCTCATCAGCGCGGTCGCGCCAACGAGGAACGGCTTGAGGCGGTTCGTTTTCACCATCAGGACGCCGCCGACGATGCCGACGGCGGTCATGGTAAGCATCAGGGGGGTCAGCACGGCGCCGGAGCCCGCGGCCGTCTGTCCCAGCACGCCCTGCACGAAGAGCGGGGCGTAGAGGATGATCCCGAAGAGCCCGAACCCGAAGAAGAACATAACGAAGGAGGCGGCGGCCATCGTCCGGTCGCGGAAGAGGGAGAAGGGCAGGATGGGCTCGCTCGCCCGCAGCTCGATGGAGACGAAGAGGGCGAAGGAGGCGGCCGCGACGGCGAAGCCCGTCAGCACCCTCGTCGAGCCCCAGCCGTAGCCCCCGCCGGCCCACGAGAGGGCCAGGAGAAAGGCGAGGATGGAGACGGTGATCGCGGCGGCGCCCGCGAAGTCTACCCTGGCGCCGCGTTGGCGCTCGCTCTGAGGCAGGGCGAAGGGGAGGGCGGCGAGCGCCAGGAGGCCCAGGGGCAGGTTCACGAAGAAGACCCACCGCCAGCCGACGGCGTCCGCGATCCAACCGCCCAAAGACGGGCCGACGACGGCGGAGATCGAGAAGACCGCCATGAAGAGGCCCTGGTACTTGGCCCTCTGCTATGGGTCGGGGAATACGTCGGCGACGGAGGCGAAGAGCATGCCGCCGCCGAGACCCTGGACGCTGCGGAAGACGACGAGGGAGACCATGTCCTGCGCGACCCCGCAGAGGAGGCTCCCGAGCAGGAAGACGGCGACGCCAAAGACCGTGATCCACTTTCGCCCGTAGAGGTCGCCGAGCTTGCCGACGATGGGGATCATGGCCGTCTCGGCCAACAGGTACGAGGTCGTCACCCACGTACAGCTCGAACCCGTCGAGGTCCGCGAGGATCAAGGGCATCGCCGTGGCCACGACCGTCTGATCCAACGACACCAAAAAGATCACGAGCATGAGCCCCGCCACCGCGAGTGCCCTGCCCCCGCGCAATCCGTTCAAAGCCAAAGCCGTCTTCCTTCCCATTGGTTGATTGCTACTACTTTTGCTACTACTTTTGCTACTACTTGCCGCCCCGCTGCCGTTACGTCCGCGCCCTGCCCCGTCCGCACCTGGCCCGTGGAGCGGTGCGGCTCTTCCCAGAACCCCCGCTTGAAGAGGCCTGTCGCGGTCGCCTTCCTCCCACCGCGGGCGGCATGCGATCCTGATGGACCGCGACAGCGCGGCGCGTATCCCCGGCAATGGGATCGGCGTCGATGGCAGGTAGTAGAGCGGTTTTCGACGAGCGGGCGAGCCGGTCACCGCGTGAGGCGTCTGAGCACGATGACGTTGTCGGTTACGCCAAGGGTCGGAGTCCGGACCCGGTCGCCCGCTGTCCCTGCACCCATCCCGAAGTTACTACCGGGGAAGGATAAAGAGACTCCGTATCTCCTCCGGATACTCGGGGACGACGGCGCTGGGTCGTTGCTCGAAGCGGGCGTACCACTCGCCGAGCTTGGGGAGAGCAGGAGGAAGCGGTTCTCCGTAGAGCCGGTGCGAAAACTGGGCAGACGCGAACATCATGCAGTCGGCGATGGTTGGGCGGTCGTCGGTACGCAAGAACTCGCCGTCGCCGATCACCTGCTCGATCTGGCCAAGGGACTGGCGATACGAGTCATGGAAAGCTTTCGCCGCGTCCGCTTTCTGGTCGACCGCCCGCGCGAAGACCGGTCTGCTGTGATGCTGATAGTGCGTAGGATAATTGTAGCCCTCATTGATCATGTACACGAGATCTCGCGTCGCGGCGCGAGCCTCGGGCGTGTCGCCGATCATATTGGGGCTCGGGTATTTCTCCTCCAGGTACTCCAAAATCGACGTGGATTGACGGATGATCCCTCCGGGGTCAACGTCCAAAACCGGAACCGTGCCGATCGGATTCACCGCGAGAAAGGCCGGTTGGCGGTGTTCGCCCTTGATCAAGTCGATGTACACCCGATCGAGATCGGTGATGCCCTTCTCGGCAAGGTAGACGAGCACGCGCTGCGAGTACAGGCTCGATTCCATTGCATAGAGCTTCAATTCGATCCCCCTCTGAGGTACGTTGCTTCTGGTTCCAGCCGTGCGGCACGTGCCGCGCGTCCATTGGTCGTTGATCGGATGTCCGTTCGTCCCCTTCCTCGCGGCGGGTTCTGCCCCGCGTGAAGTTCGTCGCTCAACGTCGCGTCGCCTTTTCATTGCTCTGCTTATTTGCTGTGTCATATCGAAGTCGTGGCCGAGGGCGGACGAGCGCCGCACGACGGCTGCGCGCCCGGTTTCCGGTCCCAGCCGAGGGAGCTAGCGCCGATCGGCGGTTCGGGCTTCGCGCCGATCCCTCATCAGAGCCGTACTCGGAGGTAAGCCTCGCCTCACCCGTCCTGCGTCGATCACCTCTGTTCGTCACGATCCCTCCACTTTTGTGGTCGCTCTCGCATGTGTGGACGCTCTCTCGAGCGCCGCGATCTCGGCTATCGTGGGCGCGGAAAACACTCTGTTGAGAGCCATACGCGCCTCCTCCCATACCCAGAGCACCGCGGCCGGGGACTCCGGAGAGGAGGCGGGCTCGGATGTCCGGTGATCTCCATCCAATGCCTCCACGACATCGAGGACACTCACCTCCTCGGCCGCGATCGCCATGCGAAAGCCACCGCCGTGGCCTCGCCTGCTCTCCACAAAACCCGTGCGCCGGAGCTCACCGAGGATCTGCTCGACGAAGACCTCTGGCATCTGTGCTTCGCCGGCGATCTGTGCGGCGCCGCAGGGACAACGCTCGCCAGCTACCTCGATGGCGACGAGCGCCCTCACGCCGTACTTGCTCTTTCTGCTGAGTTTCATGGCAAACACTCGATCTCTTTCGATCTCAACGGCCAGGTTTTCCGCTGTCGTCTGGTAGGCGTGACCCATGAATCTGGCTACCGACCTATCCTTGCGCGACGCCGACCCAGCGAAAGCCGATCGGACGTATTCCGCCTGCTTCTATGAGCTTTCTCTCCAGCGGTTCGAGGCCCGGATCCAGCCCGTCGCGGACGAGAAAGGGGCCGGATGCGAACTCCCGTCCTTCGAACCTGGCCTCCAGAGCGGAGAGGACCGTCCGGCCTTTGTCGATGTGTTCCCAGTGCCTGCTGAGCCTCGAGCGCCAGCCCTCGAACGAGTCCCCGTCAAGCACAGCGCCGGCGCTGTGCTTGACGGGGCAATAACCGCCAAGGAGCAGGGCGAGCCGCTGGTAGAAGGAGTATGCGGCCGTTGCCTCGTCTTCGAGCTCTTCTTTGCCGAAATCGTCGACGATAAACACCGCGCCGGGTCTCAGCAGCGGACGCACCTTATCCAGCGCCACCTCTATATCAGGGAGATGGTGCAGCGAGAGCACGGCTACCGCTGCGTCGAAGGGCCCGTGCTCCGACGCGTCGAGATCCTCGACGGCGCCCCGGATAAAGGGCTCGCCTTCCGGCGCTCGCGGGTCCACGGCCGTCACCCGCCAGCCTTCCTCGGCCAGCGCCAGGGCCAGCTTCCCGTCCCCGCTGCCGATCTCCAGCACCCGGGCCGGCGGGGCGGGCAACCACGAGTGGACGAAGGCGCTGACCCCGCCGTCGGCCTCACCCAGAGGAGTGTCGTATAGACTCCCGTTGGTACGAGCGTTGGTACGAGCGTTCATCCGGCGGCCCTCCCGAGGTCGCCTTGTACCGGGGTCGCTGCCGCGATCTCGTCCTCCGCGTCCTGTTCCGCCAGCGTGTGGTTGAGGACGTAGGCCGCGGCGGCTCCCGAGGCGGAGGCGAGGACGACCGACTGCCCCGGACCCGCAACGGTATCTCCCACTGAATAAACCCCCGCCACGGTCGTCTCTCGCGTCATGGGGTCGGCCTTTACGAACTCTACCGTGGGCACCGGGGCGGAAAGCTCGCAGCCCAAAGAGTAGGCGAGACCGGAGCGCTGGCGCTGGGGCGGAACGTAGAACATGCCCTCGCGCTCCAGCGTGGACCCGCCCTCGAAGACTACCCGGTCGAGCCCGCCTCCCGGCCGCGCCGAGTCCCCTTCGAGGCGAGAGATCTTCTCCTCGTAGACGGGGACCGAGAGCGCGTCCAGCTTCTTGCGGTCGTCTTCGGACAGCCCCCCCTCGCCGTCGGTCAGCAGCGCGAGGTCCCGGCTCCAGGTGCGGATCAGGGCCACCCGCTCGAAGGCCGCCCCGGGACGGGCCAGCACGGCCAGCGGTTTGTCCCTGACTTCCCAGCCGTGGCAGTAGGGGCAATGGTAGGCGCCCTTCCCCCACAGCTCGTGGAAGCCGGGCCTCTCGGGCAGCTCGTCCAAAACCCCGGTGGCGAGCACCAGCTTGCGCGCCGCGACCGCTTCCCCGTCCTCCAGGGCCACCTCGAAAGCGCCGTCGGCGCCGGACGCGTCCGTGGCCCGCCCGGCCCTGTTTTCCACGCCGGGGTACGGTCCGAGTTGCTCGCGGCCTATCCGCAGCAACTCGCCGGGATGCACGCCGTCCCGGGTGAAGAACCCGTGCGAGGCGTCCGACGGGGCGTTGCGGGGCTCGCCGCCGTCCAGGACGAGCACCTTTCTGCCGGACCGGCCGAGGACGAGCGCCGCCGAGAGACCGGCGGCGCCGGCGCCCACGACGACCACGTCGTAGCGAGACCGGCCGTCCTCGTTCAAAGTCTCTGCCCTAAACCTCTCTGCCACCTGTGTCACTTCTGTCTCCTCGTCTCTCGCTTGGTCAAGGGACACCGATACGGGCCGGGACGCTCACGACTGATGGGCGGCCAGCGCCCGGTCTATGCGCCGCCGGTCGAAGCCGACTATCCACTCGGAGCCGATCTTGACGACCGGCACCCCCATCTGGCCCGTCTTTTTCACCATGTCCCGCGCGTTCGGCTTTGCGCCGGGCCGGGTCGAGCGACTTCGGGTCGGCATCCAACCCTCCGATGGTCTCCCCCGATCGTGCTCACCTTCGTCCTCTTTCTGGATGTGTAAGACTATCTTCTGATGCAGGTTCAGTATCGAAGGCGGATCTAGAGGCGTAAAGCGCGGATTTTCGGGATTTATAGGACAATTTTCGGTAATGTCGAGGACGAAAGGCCGTCGGCGTCGGTCGCTGCAGCCACCCACGAAAGAGAGGGACGGGTTTGGGCGTGACGAGGGTTTCGGGCGAATGGAGCGACGGGCTGCCCGTGCGTGCTTTCGAGGCGGTGCCGGGGGTGCCGCCCGTGAGGGTCTTGAGGTCCCGCCTTGGGCCCCGGGGCGGACCGCCGGCGGGGCAGGCCCACACCCACGACTTCCTCACGCTCCGTTACTTCGAGGGGGGCGGCGGCTCGCTGCGGCTGGGGGAGCGGGAGTGGCGGATCGAGGCGGGCGACGCCTACGTCATCGCTCCGGGCGAGGTCGTCGGGGTGGGCAGCGATAGGGCCGGCTTCGAGAAGGCTGAGGGCTGGACCGTCTTTTTTCCGGCGGAGGTGCTCGGGGACCGGGCGCCCGGCGCCTTCCTTTCCTGGCGCGCCCACCCGCTGCTCTTCCCATTTGTAGGCGGCGCGGCCGGGGGCGCACAGCGCCTGAGGGTGCCGCCCGAGGATCAGGCCTCGTGGACCGGGCGCTTCGCGGCCCTCGACGCCGAGCTGCGCGGAAGGCGGGACGGCTACCGGGAGGCGGCCCTCTCGCATCTGAAGCTCCTGCTCGTGGAGGTGTCGAGGCTCGCGGCGGACGTCGTGGGGGATCTCAGGCTCAGGGACGAGCCCCTGCTGGCAGAGGTCTTCGGCTTCATCGAGGAGCACTACGGCGCGCCTATCTCACTCAAGGACGTGGCGCGGGCGGTGGGACTCTCGCCCGGGCACCTCACCACCGTCGTCGGGCGCAAGACGGGGCGGACCGTGCTGGAGTGGATCACCGAGCGCCGCATGGCCGAGGCGCGGCGCCTCTTGGTCGGAACGGACCTTCCCGTGGAGGAGGTCGGCCGCAGGGTCGGCTACGGTTATGCGGGCTACTTCGCGAAGACTTTCGGGCGCGCCCACGGCGTCACCCCGCTCGGCTGGCGCCGCGCCGCCCACCCGTAGTAGCCGGGAGTCTCGTGCGGACCGTCCGCGCGTCGGGGCGCCCGGCGCCGGCCTACTCTTCTTCGCGGGACCGCTCGCCGGACCACGAAAATAGGTATTTGTCCGTTGGACGTCGTTTCGTAGCCGGAGGTAAAGGTCCTTGCCTACCGTACAGTTTTCCCGGTTTCATGCGATGACCCCTGTAAGGCGTACAGGATTTCCAGGGTGCCGATTGTTAAGAAAAAAGAAGATCAGTGCCGTTTACCCATCTGCTACCGGTACCCGTCTATCGACCGACGCTCGGCCGGTCCGCGCCCGCTTTCTCTCTCCCCGGATCAGGTCCATCAGCGCGGCCGGACCGCCGGGGGCCGTGTCGCCCGGGCAGGCGACACGCTGGTCCGGGCGCACAAGGACCACGTCCGCCTCGTGGCCGTCGAGCGGGGCGTCCCTGCCCCGGCGATTGCTCTAGGCGGCGATGCCGCGCCAGACGTTGTCCAGGAGCGCATCGGCGAACGCGACCGTGATCGGCTGGTCGGGGTTGAGCAGGCGATTGTAGCAAGCCCCCCAGAGTTGGTCGACCACGACGCTTGGGTCGACGTCGTCCCGCAATTGGCCTCGTTCCTGCCCGCGTTCCATCGTCTCGATCGCCAGGTTCCGGCGCGGCGTGGTGTACTGCTCGACCATCGCCGACCTCAGCTCGGGATCCGTCTGCGCTTGCCCCATGAGCTCTGAAACAACGCGCCCCGCGGGGGTTTCGGTGATGAGGCGCACGAAGGCGTGCAGTTGTGCGCGCAGGTCCGCCTCGACGTCGCCGGTGTCGGGAAATGCCAGCACCTCGGAGACCGACGCCAGGTAAGCGTCGAACGCCAGAGCCCCCTTCGACGGCCACCACTTGTGGATGGTCATCCGGCTCGCCCCGGAGAACGAAGCCACCCGCGCGACGCTAAACCCCGCCATGCCTTCATCTAGCAGCAGCCGTCCCGCCGCCTCCAGGATCTCGGCCCGTACCTTCTCCGCCGGCCGCCGGCCGCGACCGGGACGGGCCGGCGGATGTTCCTTGCCAGTGGCGCTCATCCTTCGTCTCCTCTTCTCGGAAAAACTTTCGAAAATATATTGACACACTGTATATATCTAGTAATATATGGGCACAGTGTACACATCGTACGGAGAGTTTGCAGAACTCGGCCCGGCGATAGACGAGAAAGGAGAGCATCTTGTCCTAGACGGTCTTCGTCACCGGCTCCACCGCGGCCGGCAACGGATGTTACGGAAATCAGCCCCCGTTATTTTAAGGAGAGAACAAATGGTTGAAGGCATACGCGTCGCGCTCGTCACCGGAGGCTCTGGCGGCATCGGCCGCGCCACCTCCGAGCGGCTCGCCCGGGACGGCATGGCCGTCGCCGTGCACTACGCCGGCAATAAGACCAGGGCCGACGAGGCAGTCGAGGAGATCATCGCCGCCGGCGGCCGGGCGATGGCCGTGGGCGGCGACATCGCGGACGAGCGGGACATGGCGGAGGCCTTCGACGCCGTCGAGCAGAACTTCGGCGGTATCGACGTCGTCGTGAACACCGCCGGCATCATGCTCCTGGCTCCCCTCGTAGACTTCGATCTGGACGACCTCGACCGGATGCACCGCACCAACATCCGGGGCACCTTCGTCATCACCCAGCTCGCCGCCAGGCGGGTGCGCGAGGGCGGCGCGATCGTCAACTTCTCCTCGTCAGTGATGAAGCTGCAGCAGCCGACCTACGCGGCCTATGCGGCCACCAAGGGCGCGGTGGAGGCCATCAACCTGATCCTCGCCCGCGAGCTCAGGGGCCGCGACATCACGGTCAACGCCGTGGCGCCGGGGCCGGTGGTGACGCCCTTGTTTTTGGACGGCAAGGACCAGGAGACGATCGAGCACATAGCGAGCCTGAATCCCATGAAGAGGCTGGGGGAGCCGGAGGACATCGCCGAGGTGGTGTCGTTCCTCGCCGGGCCGGGACGCTGGGTCAACGGCCAGACCGTCTACGCCAACGGGGGCGCCATCTAGGGCGCTCCTGCCGCCGGGCTGGCAGAGCGCGACCGCACAGCGACCGCACACACAGAGAGCGAAGGAGAGCAGCACCATGAGCAAGGTAATCGTCATCAGCGGCGCGTCCAGCGGGTTCGGCGCCATGACCGCGCGCGAGCTTGCCGACGCCGGTCACGTCGTCTACGCTGGGATGCGCAACACCGGCAGACGCAACACCGAGGCCGCCGCCGCCGCGCGCGACTACGCGTCGTCGAACAACGTCGACCTCCGTCTGATCGAGATGGACGTTTCGGATCAGGACTCGGTCGACGCGGCCGTCGCGGAGGTCATCGCCGACCAGGGCCGCATCGACGTGGTAGTCCACAACGCCGGCCACATGGTCCTCGGGCCTACGGAGGCCTTCACCATCGAGCAGATCACGGAGATCTACGACACGAACGTCCTCTCCACGCAGCGGCTGAACCGCGCGGCGCTGCCGCACCTGCGCGAGCAGGGCGACGGCCTGCTCGTCTGGGTGGGCTCCACCAGCACCCGCGGCGGCACCCCGCCGTACCTCGGCCCCTACTTCGCGGCCAAGGCCGCGGAGGACTCGCTCGCCGTCAGCTACTCCGTCGAGCTCGCGCGGTTCGGCATCGACACGGTGATCATCCTCCCCGGCGCCTTCACGTCGGGGACGAACCACTTCGCCCACGCCGGCCATCCGGAGGACGACGCCGTGGCACGGGCCTACGAGGCTCGCTACGGCGGTCTGATGGACCGGGTGGGCGAGAGCCTGGCCGAGTTGGAGCCGGACGACGCCGACCCGCACGAGGTCGCCGCGCAGATCGCGCGCGTCGTCGACCTGCCCAAGGGGCAGCGTCCCTTCCGCGTCCACGTCGACCCCTCCGACGACGGCGCCTCGACGGTGAACGCGGTCGGCGACGAGATCCGCGCGCGCTTCTATGACCGGATCGGCCTCACCGACCTGCTCAGCCCGGCCGCGCGGAACCCCAACAACGCACGGGGATAGTTATCGGCGGCGCCAACGGCGGGTTCGGGGCGCTCTCCGCGTGGGCGGAGAGTGCCCCGGGTGGAAGCGTAGACGGTTCAAGCCCGGCAGACGGGCCCGCGGATCTTCGGCCACTCGAGACCGACGTGCAGTCCGGGGCGTCGGCCAGGGCGCACGACGTGACGGCAGCTTCCCTCCCGCATGTCCGACGCGAGCCGGCTCAAGAAGATCGTCGGCCGCGTCGACGACGCCGGGACGGAGGTTCTGGTCGATCGCACTGCGCCTTCGACTCGCCGGACGAAGCTTTGGCCTACCACGGATGGGGACGCGCTTGCGGCAAGATCTTCCTCACCATCCGATCGCGAGCGCGGTCACGAGCCGCCGGGGATGCCGCCACGAGGTCGTCGACGGGACGGAAGACCACAGGGAAACGATACCACGAAGGAGAACGTCATGTACCGCATCATGCACCGAGGTACCGTGTACACAAGCCTCGTCGCCTTCCTCGTCGTCGCGTCGCTCGTCGCGTCGGCTTTACACTGCGGGCCGGCCTTTGACCATTTGGGTAGGGAGAGAAAACGTTTCTCGTGGCGGCCCGCTATGGTCGGGCGGGGTTAGATCTGTTGCGGGCGAGGATGCTGGCCGCCCGAAGACCACCGGAGGACCGATTCAGGAGGGGACGCACCGCTTCACCAAGAGTCCGACAGAACCCCGCCTTTACGGCGAGGTTTGGGGCCGGCGCCACGATTGCTCTGGCAGCGTACTGCGAGCCGGCGCCGACTCGCTCAAGCGACCAGGAGCGATGCCGAAGCAAGCTGATAGCTGACCGCTGACAGCTACGAAGCCGAAGGCTTCGTGACCAGCTTGCCGTAAGTCTTGCGGGTCGACAGGAGCTCTAGCTTCTGCGGTACCTCTTCGAAGGGGACCGTTTCGAATATTAGCGGGTCGATCTTGCCTTCCTCGTAGAGCCGGATTAGGGCGTCGTGGGTGTTGGCGACGAGCTCGGGTATTTTCTTGTTGTAGAGGCCCCAGTGGAGGCCGACGACCGAGTAGTTTTTTACGAGGAGGTGGTTGGTGGGGGCGTCGGCGATCCTGCCGCCGGTGAAGCCTACGATGACGATGCGCCCCTCGAAGGCGACGCACCTGCGTGAGAGGTCGAAGATGTCGCCGCCGACGGGGTCGAAGATGACGTCCGCCCCTCGGCCTTCGGTCGCTTCCTTGACGACGTCCACGAAGTTCTCCTCCTCGTAGTCCACGGCGATCTCGGCCCCGAGCTTGCGGCAGATCCCGACCTTCTCGGCACCTCCGGCGGTGGAGATGACGCGTGCTCCGGCCGCTCTTGCGATCTGTATGGCCGCCGAGCCCACGCCGCCCGCGCCCGCATGCACCAGGACCGTCTCGCCCTCGGAGAGGTTCGCGCGGTGGTGCAGGCCGAAGAAGGCGCTCTGGTAGGCGACGTGCAGGGCGGCGGCGGCCTCGGGAGGCATGGTATCGGGGATGGGGAAGACACCGCCCTGGGCCGGGACGGTGACCTTTTCGGCGTAGCCGCCGCTCGGGAAGGGCGTGGCGATTACGCGCAAGCCCTCTTCTAGATCCACGCCGTCCCCGACCGCGACTATGGTACCCGTAGCCTCCCCTCCCGGCGTAAACGGAAGCTCGGGGCGCTCCTGGTACTCGCCCCGGCACAGCAGGGTGTCGAAGAAGTTCAGGGCCGCCGCTTCGACCTCGACGACCACTTCACCCGGACCGGGCTCCGGTTCTTCCACCTCCTCGAGCTTCAGAACTTCCCAAGGGTCTCCGAGTTCGTGTACCTGCCAGGCGCGCATGTCGGGGCCTCCTTCTACTCTCCCTGTGAAGCTCCGAGCTTATCAACTCTCGCCTGGCGAGGCCAGGCGCTCGCATCCTTGCTGGCGCGGGTCTTGGGCCGCTGGTAAGCTCAGGGCGGAGTCCCCGGATACAAGCGTGACGTAGGAGGAAGAGCGATGCTGCGGGTACGGGATGCCATGACGCGGGACGTGGTGACGGTCGGGCCGGAGGAGAGCGCCGCCCGAGCGTGGGGGCTGTGCAGGGAGAGGAACATTCGGCATCTGCCCGTTATAGAGAGTGGGCGCATGGTCGGTATAGTCTCGGATCGGGACTTGAGGGACTTGAGCCCGCCAAGGGCCACGACCGACGAGGAGAACACTCTAGGGTGGGTACGGATACGGGACATGATGAGCACCGGAGTCGTCACGGCGCATCCTCTCGACACCATAGAGCATGCGGCGAAGGTGATCTACGAGAACAGGTTCAACTGTCTGCCCGTGGTCGCTGACGACGAGCTGGTCGGCATCATCACCTCCTCGGACCTCGTGCGCACCCTCGTGGAACTCACCGGGGCGCACGGGGAAGGGAGCTGGGTCGAGGTCGAGGTCCCAAACGAGCCCGGCCAGCTGGCGAGCATAACCGAGGTCATCCGGGACCGGCACGTCAACATATCTGGCGTCTTCCTTGGCCCGGCCAGCCGTGAAGCCTACCGTACCATAGTGCTCCGCCTCGAAACCACCGACCCCACGAGCATCGCCGCGAGCCTAAGTGACGCCGGCTATACCGTTACCTCCACCGAGTCGACCGGCTCCTCCGGACGCTACCTCGAACGGAGGTAGAAAAAAGCTCGAAGCTAGCCCGTCTCTCGGGCTACAGGAGAGGCGGCCAGAAGCAGCAGAGATCGAGCAAGGCGTCTGTTCGGAAGGTGATCTAAGTGCCGGCGATGCGGCCAACCGGACCTCGGGGCTTTATCCACCCTGACCCAAAGCGAAGAGGATGCAAACTAGGATCAGCAGCGCCGTAGTTAGTACCGTGAAGACGGTTGTGTAAGTTCGACTCATGTCTTACCCCTCGGCAATCAAACCATACCGAACCGCTCGGAGTGGACCCTCCTCTTGGGTACCCCGAGGTGAACCAGGGCGTCCTCCGTAGCGTCCATCATCGAGTCGGAGCCGCAGATGAAGTATTGCAGGCGCTTGTACCGCTCAGGCAGGTGCCTCGCGAGCACCGCTGCTCCGATACGGCCTTTATCGCCCTCCCAGCCCTCGGGCGGACGGCTAAGGACGTGCATTACCTCCAGGTTGAGCCTACCCTTGAGCTCCTCGATCTCCTCGCGGAAAGCGACGTTCTCCCACTCGCGGTTACCGAAGAACAGGTAACAAGGCCTGGGGTCGTTCCGGTCGGCCATCGTGCGGAGCATGCTCATCAGCGGCGTGATACCGACCCCGGCGCCGATAAAGACGAAGCCGGGAGCGCTGTCGTGGCGGTCCATGGTGAACGCCCCGTGTGGGCCGTCCAGGTAGGCGGTGGCGCCAGGCTTGAGGCAGCCTACCTCTTCAATTACGAACAAGGCAGGCAGCAGCGGACGCTCGAGCAGGAGCGCGCGGAGAGGCAGGTAGCCGCCGACGAGCTGCGCGCGCAGGAAGAGAGGTTGCAGACGTACCTGGAACAGATGGGAATACTACTCATCGACGAGGGGCTGCTCGATTCCGAAGAAGACGACGAGTCGCGCTTCCTCGCGCGGGCGCGCACCCTGGCGGTGTTGCGCGAGGCCGAAGATGACCAGAAGCGTATAGTGGTCTCGTTCCTCGCCGAGTCGGGGCTGGCCGGCAGCAGGAACGGCGCCGATCCCGTCGTCAGCCTCGCCAACACCAACCTCGCCGGGGCTGACCTCCACGAGGTAGACTACATGCAAGGGGCCGACCTCACTGAGGCCGACCTCTCCAACACCTGGGTGATGCAGGAATTGGATGGGGCCAGCCTGGCCCGCGCCCAACTCGACGGGGCAGACCTGCCGGAAGTCATCCTTCAGAGCGCCTACCTGAACGCTGCCGACCTGTCGAACGCTAACCTCGAGCGAGCCGACCTGCGTGAGGCCGACCTGGAGGGCGCCGACTTTACAGGCGCCGACTTGAGCGGGGCCAACCTGGAGGGTGCTACCGGAGTCACCGCCGAGGAGCTGGAGAAGCAGGCAAGCTCCCTCGAAGGCGCCACCATGCCCGACGGCACGGCCCACGACTAGCTTGCAAGAGAGCGCGCGGGACGTCGCGAATCATCGCCCGTCGGAACAAAGATAACCTGCAGGTCGCGGCGATCGCGTAACGATGCAAGCGATCAAGAGCACCAAGCAATGGCGACCGAACAAGAAAGGAAATCGAGAACGCGTGGACGAGTTTCGGCGAATCGTGAGGCAGCAGAGGAGACGGTTTGCGAGGCCTCGTAGGGGCCGGCGCATTAGCCGCGGGACATTCCTGGCCCTGGGCGGGACGGCTGCGGCGGGATTCGTCTTGGGGGGAGGCGTGGCGTATAGCTGGAACAGGGTACTGAGCGCGCCGATCTTCTCCGACTACCCTTTCACGCTCGGCGTCGCTTCCATCCGCGAAGGCCGTCAGATTTACCCGAACACCGGCGGAAAAACGATCACGACGATTGCCGCCCACACGGCGTAGACCGGTAGGTAATCCGTCTGCCATCTTTCGAGGTCCGTGAACGACCCGCGCCCTCTCAGAAAGCGGATGTAGAGCATGGCGGACCACGCCAGGTTGACCAGAAGAATCACGTTCTCACCCAGGGCGGCCACGCGGTTCGGGCTGAAGCCGAACTCGGTGATGCGCGCGGCGATGGCCCACAGCGCGACCGCGTCGGCCAACAGCGCACTG
>CADCUZ010000031.1:13926-14573 GCA_902806015.1 uncultured Rubrobacteraceae bacterium | reverse complement strand
ATGGGAGAGGTCGCCGCCCCACCGCGGGGTCGGCCTCTGGATGAACGACTCGAGCGCCTTTAGCCGGTACTCCAGCATCCACTCTGGCTCGTTCTTGTGCTTGGAGATCATGGCGACGATCTCCGGGTCTATCCCCTTCCTCGGGGTCTTGAAGAAGTACTCCTCCGGATCGTGGAATCCGAACTTGTACTCGTCGAGCCCAAGCTCCTGAATGCTCTTGTCTTCTGGCATATCTGGTCCCTTCCCTAGCTCTGCGCCGCGGAGCCGAACTCCTGACGCACCCAGTCGTAGCCCTTGTCCTCCAGCGCCAGCGCGAGGTCCTTGCCGCCGCTGGTGACTATCCTGCCGTCGAGCATGACGTGGACGTGGTCTGGCTCGATGTAGCGCAGGATCCTCTGGTAGTGCGTGATGATGACCGCGCTGAACTCAGGACCGCGCAGCTCGTTGACGCCCTTGGAGACAACCTGAAGCGCGTCGATGTCCAAACCCGAGTCGGTCTCGTCCATGATGGCGAGCTTCGGCTCCAGCATGAGCATCTGCAGGATCTCGTTCCGCTTCTTCTCGCCGCCGGAGAACCCCTCATTCAGATACCGCTCGGCGAACTTGGGGTCCATCTGCATGATCTTCATCTTCTCCTGGAGGAGCCG